>CAYHHL010000163.1:0-13979 GCA_964356325.1 uncultured Enterobacteriaceae bacterium
CCATTCCGAGCGAAACGAAGATGGGGCTCGTTGTCGGGCACATCGTCGAGCCGCAAGCCCCCACCATTGTCACTGCCGGCTCCAAAACGGCGCCTCCCGGGTCCATCCGCGCAAACTTCAGTGCGGTAATGTGGTTGGGAGACCAATCGCACTCGGCCTCGTACGACAACAATCGTACGGCCCGGAAGGTTCCTGCTGTCGATGGCACTGCGGCGAGCGCCATCTCAACGGAATTACTGCAGATACCACCCATGCTCGTACAATTGTTGCAAACATAAACCGGTGGCTCCGGCGATTCGACAGCGTGGGTGGGCGCAGAGGCAGTGCCGTTCGCGTGGACGGCGAATCCGAACGCCAGTCCGATGGCTTTGCCAGTGGCTTTCTTCTGCTCGCCGCCTGCCACGCCGATGAGTACGTCGCCATTGCCCTGCAGGGCCAACGTTGCAGGAATCGGCGCCGCGAATGCCGCCAGCCAGGGATTCTGTCCGGTCGCACACGAGGCCGTAGCGTCGTTGGAAAGCGCTGCCGTCGGCGCCGAGGCCAGACCGACTAGGATCGTCCGGTCCAGGCCGTCCACCACGGTCGTCGTTTGCGCGGGCAGCATCACCGGCAACGGCTTGAGGCTGGGCAGCACGACAATCTTACAGCCAGTATCGGCGACAACATCCGCCGTCATAGCGTCCGGGGCCGGTTGTGCATCTACGGCCGGTTCTGAGTCCAGGGCCGGCTCTGCGTCCGAGGCAGCGTCGTCGGCGTCGTCTGCTACGTCGTCGATGTCGCCAGTCGGCTCCAGGTTCTCGGCGGCCATGACATCGGCTGGCGCGTCCATCACCTCCATCGCGGTGTCCACCGCGGCGGCGCCCATAACCTCTGTGGCCACGTCAGTAGCCGCAGTCTCCTGACCAGCATCGGTAGGCGAGACCGTGCCGACATCGCCCGGCGTCGTCACCCCACGAGCAGGCGTCGGCGGGCGAGGCTGCACGCAACTGGCCAGGAGCCAGATCAACCCGCAGATGGCCAGACTCTTTCGCACCGTGTGTGGCCTCGACTGTGATACTCGCGCGGCGCCTGCACCTCCATTCAGGCGAGCATGCACCCGTAGGCCAAGCTGGGCAACCGAACAATCAGGACCAGGAGTTGCGGAGGGCGCGAGCCTCGCAAGCCCTTGTCCTCTCGGCGTCCGACCGCCAGCTTCTGCCTGCATCGGGAGGTGTTGCCAGAGAGAGCGCTTGCTCCAGCCTTGGAACCGCGGCAACATGGACAACCTGAGGCTCAAAGCGCCGTTCCGCCGATACTCCGCAATTCCATCAACAAAGGGAAGAACTCCATGTTTCTCAGTCTCGTTCGCGCTGCCACGCTCGCCCTCCTGGCTTGCGCGCTGTTTTCCGGGTGCGCGCTGTCGATCGTGACCAGCAATCCGCGTCCCAACGTCGACCTCGGCCAGCAGAAACAGTCGCTGGCGTTCAAGATGGAACCTGGCGTGCTGGACGCGTTCCAAGTTCCGTCGAAAAACGGCGTCGCGGGTGCCGACGTGACGGGCTGGCATCTGACCCTCGAAAACGCCTTCAAGAACGGCTTTGCGGAGGCGTTCGCGAAAGGCGGCGCCGACTCGGATCTGACGCTGGTGATCGTCGAAGCCGAGCCGACGTTCGCGCCGACCGCGGTGACGGCCAATGGTCAGGTCGTGTCGGTGTCTGCGCAACTACGCTACAAAGCTCGGTTGTTGGACAAGGCGGGCCAGGTCGTGCGTCGGTCGACGGCTACGGTTGCCTCCAAGAAATCGGTGACGAGTCGCAATGAGGCATCGGACTCTGTCGCCGGAGCGGTCGAGTCGATGTACGAGCGCCTAGCAGTGGACTTGTTCGGCCCTGAAGGCGCGCAGAAGCCCTGAGCAGGAGCCACGGCCACTTGTAGTGCAAGTGCGACTTGGTAGCTGTCAAGACTGCGGACGCGGCTACGGTGATGGCGGAACGGCGCCACGCGCACCCCAATAGGATTCGAGCGCGTTCGCCGCATGGCTCCGGCATTCCGAGCCGAAGCGGACCACGTACTCGAGAAAGCGTGTCACCGTAGCGGCTTGCGCATCATCGAGCATCCGGTAGCGTTCGCGATACGCCGTGTCGAGCGGGGGCGGCGCCAGTTCCAGGCTGAAGATCACGAACTGCGCTGCCAATGAACCGCCGTCCTCACCTGCTGCGAGGTACCACGTCAGGTAGGCGGGCAGGTGATAGCGCCAGCCGATCGGATCGAAGAACGCAATCCCACCGATGCCGCAGACTTCGGCGAGATCGGCGTAGGCCACCTCCTGCCACCTGCGGTCGCCGTCGAGTTGCCGTGCAGCCTGGCGCTCCTGTGTGGTGCCGTAACGGTCGAGAACTACGGTCTCATGCAGCGACACACCGCCTTCCCGGGATACTCCGGCGAACGCGCGGACGATGGCGAGGATCAGGGCCTGGCGCTCCGTTCTTGCCAGCACGTCTTCGCTGCGCCACGCCGGGTCGGGCGCCTCCTCTGGCAGCGGCGCGCGAACAGACCCCGCGTAGCTCGGCTCGGCCGCCCCGAAGGCTGTGATATTGCGCTGGGCCTGGCGTAGCGACACGGAGTTCGAGCGGTCGCCGTGGCCGGTCCAGTGCAGTTCAATCTCCGGCTCCTGCTCGGGCGTGTCCTCCCAGAAGCAGATGGGGCAGACCTGCCAGGTGCCCGGCGGCCCAGGCGGCGGCGCAACGATGGTGCGATGGCCGCACGCGCGACATGGATACCGTGAGGTTTCCGGCCCGAAGCCGATCGCCAGGACATCGCGTGGGATCTCGTTGTCGTTGTCGATCGCCATGCCCGTCATTTACCATGCGCTTCCGTGGCGGTACAACGTGCCAGGCCAGCCGCAGCCGTCCAAGGGATGCACATGACGATGCCAGCCTGGTCCGGACCGTACTTGTCATACCAGTCGGCGTACGGCGGCGAGTCGATGCGGGCCGCGCCCGATGTCGCATTGCGGCGGCTGCTGGCGACCCTCGAGCGTTTCGCCGACTCGGCGCGGCCGGTCGAGGCGACCCTGACGGTGTACGACGAACAGAATCTGGCGCTGTACCGCGCTACCCGGACCGATGGCTCGTCGGACCACGATCCGATCGCGGCGCGGGCGGCGGCGGGCCAGACGACCAGTGCCCTCGTCGCACCGGCGACTTCGCTGTTCGGCACCGGCGAATCGCGCATTTTTGCCAGCGGATCCTGCGGCGACCATTGGCAGACGGTCTGGAGCACCCAGTCCGAAGACATCGGTTTCGCGGCGCGCTGGCAACGGATGGTCGATTTCGTGCTCGCCCATGCCGGCGATCCGCCGATCTACTGGGGCTGGTCGGATCGGCGCGAAGGCAAGGCGCGGGGCATCCCGGTGCAGACAGTGCTGCGCTTCGACACGCGCTGGATGGTACGCGGCGCGCTTCCTGGCCTGCCGCTGCCACAGGGCAAGACCAGTAGCATTTTGCTGTTCTTGGATCGGAGCAGTTCGGTCCTCCTCTCCTTGCTGACGCCATTTGCCGCTGTGGATGGCGACTTTGCCGCATGGGAACGCAGCTTCTGCACCTCGCTGGGCCTCGACGTCGCGCAGTCGCGTTGGTCGCTGGTCTGGTTGCCCGACGACGATGGCCATCGGTGGAAGGTCGAGCAAGGCCGGTACCGGAGAACCGACTGGCTGCCCGACCGCCAGGCGGGCGCACCGTTGCCCGGCCCGTGGGACGCCTGTCTCGACGCGCTGTTGGCGCTCAGGGTCACGCAGGGTCAAGAGGAGCAGTTGCGCCGCCAGTTGCTCGACCTGCCGGCGGGCGACGTGGCCTGTGCCCTGCTGCACCGCATGGGTCCACTGAAGGGAGCACCGCTGGAACGGGGCCGCAACCTCCTGCGGGAAATGGCAGAACCCGAGGAGGGCCGTGAGGTCCTGTCGTCAGCGGTGCAGGCCCTGCTCGCCGATCCGCCGGGGTCCAAGCAGATCCGCAGCCTTGCATATGGCCTGGCCCCGGTTGCGGGCGACACCTGGTTCGTCGAGCTGCTGCAGCCCTACCTCACGGCCAAGAAGGTGCCGACCGCAGTACTGGACCTGATCGATGAGATGTACGTGTTCCAGGACTGCGCCGTCGCGCCGCTCGAACGGGCTCGCGTCTTGGTCACGACCCTGCGTCGCTTGCGCCTGGACGGGGCCGAAAGTCGGCGCGCCACCTTGCGCAATTGCCTCGGCGCGGTCGACGACGGCAGCGCCTGGGCCACATGGGTGTTGGAAGCGGCTAGCCCGGGCAAGGGCTATTCGGACGGCTACGAGACCTGGGCGTCCTCTGTCCTGCGCCGTTGGAATGCCCGCGATCGGGTACGCGATCCAGCCGCGCGGGCGTACCTGGCCTGGTTGCCGAGGGTGACCCCGTACACCGAATTCGTGCCGGAACCGGAGCGGGTCGAGGTGGCACTGGACGACCTGCAGCGGGTCGAGTTGCAGGAGGCCGAGCGGCGGTGGCTGGGGGCTTCGTGAACGGGCCGGTGCGCCCAAGACCGCAGGCGACTACGGCCCAAGCCCAGCACTTGCAGCACAGACCTGCCGCAGAATCAACGCTTCCGCATCGCTGACTTCCGGCGGATGCCACGTTACCTGCAGCGGATGCGCGCCAAACACGCTGGTCGCAAAAATGCAGGCGACCAGATACGAGCCCGCCGGAAGCGGATGCGAGCCATCGGGCTGATACAAATTGATTTCAGGGTGTTGTGCCAACACTTGCGCCCACGCTTCGGGCACATGCACGCGGATTCCGCCGTTGGCGTCTGCGGCCTTTTGATAGACTGCTGCAATGATTTCAGCAAATTTCTGTGGCGATCCCCCGGCATTCTGATCCAGATAGACGACGTCATCCGGTCGCCGCGGCCATGTCGCATACCAAACCGGCGTCGCTGGCGTACCTTTGATCAAGTCGCCGAATTTCTTGCAATACTCCAGGAAATACCCTGCACCGTAGGCAGCCTCCATCGATTGGCCTTGCAGCACGATGTGCGTCCAACCACCCTTGGCAATTTGCTTTTGCACGTCGGCCCACTGGAACAGCGCCGCCATCGTCGCGCCTCCTCCGGTCACGGCTGACACAGTGACCTTGACCCCGTTTTCGGCGGCAAATTTGGCAACCATGTTGGGAAGATCGTTGAAGTAAGTGTAACTGTTGCCAAGAAACAGCGCGTTGTAGGTGGTGACTGACACATCGGCTGCAGCGGCTATGGCGTCATCCGCCTGACTTGGTTGATCGAACTGAGCTGAATCACTTGCAGAAGCTGCCTCCGCCTTTGCAGCGTCCTCGACCACGGCTGCTGCGTCCACCGCGTCCGATGGTACGGCATCGCCCGCGGCTACGGCTGGGTCCGCTTTGGAGCAGCCTTGACCGCAGATCAAAGTTGCCGCCCAACCGCATATGATCATTGTAATTTTCATTCGCACCTTGTGATCCTGGGCAGCGCTGTCTTTGGCGGTGACCTGGGGTCTTGTCGCGGTCAGTAGAGCGCAGGCGATCGGCGCACCACGGTGACCTGGCCGGCTGTCACTACGGAACCTCGCCATTCCGCCGAAACTTGCTCAGCCGGGACGGAACATAGCGACATCGTAGGCACTCAGCGTGCGGTTGCGTGTGACGAGGGTCCAACTGCCGCGCCGGGCTTGGGCCACCAGCAGTCGGTCGAAGGGATCGCGATGGTGCCAAGGTAGGCCGCGGACGGCCAGTGCGTCGGCTGGCGATACGTCCAGCCATTCGATGCCATGCTCCGCGACCGCGACCGGCAGCCAGGTCTCCGCCGGTCCCGGCAATTCCAGCTTCCCCAGCGATTGCCTGATGGCGATTTCCCACGCTGATGCGGCACTCGCGACCACTTCGTTCTCGGGCAGGACGATGGCCGCAGCAGTCGCAGGGTCCAGCCGCTCAGGTGCGCCGAGCACCCACAGCAGCACATGGGTATCCAGCAGCAATCTCATGGCTCTCGGACTCCGAATGCGACAGCGATGTCGTCAGGTAGCGCGTCGAAGTCGTCCGCGAGATGCACCTGGCCACGGTAGCCGCCGAGCTTGCGTGGTTCGCGTTCTGGCTTCAATGCGACCAGGCGAGCCACCGGCCTGCCGCCGCGGGCGATGACGATTTCCTCACCGTGCGCTGCCCGATCGACCAGCCGCGACAAGTGCGTCTTGGCCTCGTGGAGGTTGACTTGCGGCATGATCGGACTCCGGCCCCGACTTCGGCAGGGCATCGGCTTAGTCTAGTCGGACCCGGTCGTCCCGGCAAGTTCGACCCCGACGGTAGACAGACGCGATCCGTTGCCTGTTCACACGAGACCCGCGACTCCCGACCGGGCTTGCGAACAAGCGACTCGTTGACCTTCGCAAGCTTGGACGGAGGCGGCGCTCGCAGCGGAAAACGCCGACGACGCGCGAGAACTCGACGCCGTCAACACCCGAACGTCAGCACCAGGTCGCTCTGCACGTTGCCATGGCCGTACCCCCCGCTCACAGACTGCGTTTGCGTCCGCCCGCCCGCCGTGACCCGCACGGGCTACGCGGCCACTGGTCCACGGCCGCCAGTTCATCGGAATACAGCAACGGTCATGGCGGCGCCGTGGTCGACCGTATTCACAACCGTTCGCAATGACAGGCGAGATCCGCGGCGCAACACTGGCAATGCGAGTGGCCGCGCAGGCCGAAATCGTGGTTGTCGCGGCCGCGTTCCGGACGTACAGTCGCGCCCGGCCGCTGTGTGTCCTTACATCGACGACGTCACCATCTACAGCAAGGCATTGACTACACAGCCGATTGTGACCGACATGAAGTAGCTGTGCGCTTGCCGACAGCGGATTTTGGGCAGTGCTGCTCAAGGCGGCCGGCGTGCGCACGCAGAGCCACTTTGGCCGGCCGATCAACCTGGCGGCGTGACGGCAGGGTCGGAGGGCCGCTCGGTCATCCCGGTCACTGTGCGAAAAGGCAGCAATCGTTCGGCGCCAATTCGAAAGGCTTCGCCGCCGAGATCAGATCGATGACCGCCTCGACCGACGGAGCCGTCGGATCACCCGTCGCGAACCCAAAGTCGCCATGTGCGAGCGTGATGCACGAGCGCACACCGAACTCCTGGTAGCCGCTCAGGCAAGGCCACGGACAGGCCTCGCCGCATCCACCCGACACGAAATACCACGGCGGCGGCACGTAAATAGCCAGCAGGCGGCCGGTGTCGCCGCCGATCAGGCCGTCTGTCTGCAAGGCGATGCCAAAGGCTGTGACGTCGTTCGCCTCGAAGCTCTCGCAGGTCACCTGGCAGTCCGGATCGGGTCCGGTGAGAGCCGGAAGGCGCACGCGCAGCGGGTACGCGGCGGCTTGGCTCGGCAACGAATATCCGACGCGAAAGGGGAATTGCTTGGTGAAGTAGGTGCCGCAGGTGCCCGCGGTCTGCGTGCCAGGTTGCGACAGGTCGATGACCGTCGCGGTCGCCGGCAGCGGACGCAGGTTCGCCGCCGAGCAGCAGGCCTGGTTGCCGCTTGTCGGGAGCGTGCTCACCAGGCAGGCAACGTCGCCAGCCGAAGCGTCCGGGGTCGGCACGTCGGCGAATGCGTCGCCCTGAGCATCGGCTGGCGCCGGCGACGCAGCGTCAGCGCTCTCGGCCTGGGTATCGCCTATGTCCAACACCGTGATCGCAGCAGGCGGCTCGGAGTTGGGTGGCGCCGCGCAGCCGCTCATCAGGAGCCAACTCAACAGGCGCCCCCGCCTGGACGAGCAACGGGGCCGTGATCGACGCATCCGTGCCTCATGATTCGAGCGCAGAAGGCCACACGCGCTGCCACCTTTGGCAGCGACAGGATTTCGCGCCCCAGAAGTGGGCGCCGACGAACCTCCAACAGTTTGGCATGGTTCAGCGGTGCCGGCAAGCCGCTTTTTCGGCACGCCGTTGTCGGCGTCGGGCCGGTCGCATCCCGCGTCGCCAGACGACCAGACCGCGCCGACCGCCGCACGACTTCGCTGTCGGCCCGGTCAGCGAAGGTCCGCAGCGCGGCCCTCTGCCAGCAACTTGGCCACCTCCCGCGCCAACTCTGTGGGACCGAAAGGTTTGGCCAGGAAGCGCACGCCTTCGCCGAGGGCCTGCTGCACTTCGTCCGTCGGCCCGGCGTAACCGGACATGAAGATGACCTTGCAGCCGGGATCGCGTGCGCGCGCCCTGATTGCCAACTCGGTGCCCTGGCCGTCGGGCAGCACGACATCGGTGACCAGCACCGCCAACGGGCCCAGCGGCCCGTCCAGCAGCGCCAGCGCGCCCGCGCAGGTCGCCGCGGTCTCGACCCGGTAGCCTGCCTGGTGCAGCGCCAGTCGCGCCATGCGCACGATGGCCTCTTCACCACCGAGCATTGGTGTCAGTCAGGAACACCGGCGTGAAATCAAGTGCATAAACCACGCAAGCGGTCCTACCTCCGGAAGCTCCAGCATTTCGGACCGCCACAATGGGCACTTGAGGCCTCCAGCGGTCGAGCTTGAAGCTGTTCCCGCGCCCCGGCAAGCGGTTTCTCCGCATGGCGCGCAAACCGGTGCATTCGCGGCCGTTGCCACAGTCCGTGTGGTTGCTCGCTCGTTGTCGTTGCTGTGCTGCCCTACGCTGCGGCGTCGTCGTCAGCCAGGTCGATCGGCCAGTCGTCGCGACGCCCGCACCTTCACCGCCGCCACCGTCAATACGCACGGCTCCCAAACACCACCAGCGCACTGCCCCAAGTCAGCGTCAAGTCGCGATTGGCCCGCACATCCGCGTACTTCGTCACCGTCGCCAGGCTGTCCGGCCAGCGCACCGTGATCGCCTCGGTGCGGGTGAGACTCAAAGCCCATGACGCAGACAGAATTCCGCCGGCGTCGAAACGGCAAACCTCCCCGCGAGCACCAGCAAGTCCTTGTCCCCGGTCACCAAGAACTCAGCCTGAGCGCGCGGGTCTACGAGTAGCGCCAACACCGGGGCATCTGCGGCATCGCGGACCTGCGCGTCATTGCCCGTATCGGCGGGGTCGACGACGTCGGACAGCAGCGCCAGGCTGTCGACCAGGTCGGTCATTTCCGCCGGTGTCAGCGCCAGACGGTGATTCAGCTTCGGCAGGATGCGAGCCAGTTCGTCCAGCAAGTACGGCGACAAGACGACCTCCAGGGCGCCCGCGCGCCACGCAGCGACAATCCGACCCGGCGGACTCCTCGGATAAGCAAGCCCCGAAACCGTGACGTTCGTATCCAGCACCACGCGCATCGATTATGCCTTGGGCTTCGATGTTTCGGCTCGAATCGCAGCCGCCGCCGCCTCGATTTCCGCCAACCCATCAGCCATGGGAACAGCCGCGTAGGCCGAGGCCAGCCGGTCGGTCAGCGCATCGAAGCGGGCTTGCATGCGGCGGATCCGCTCGAACAAACGCGCGTCTACCAGCGCCGCCACGGGTTTGCCGTCCTTGTTGATCACGATGCTGTCACGCCGGTACTGCACCTGGTTGAGCATCTCGCCCAGGTTTTGCCGGAATGTCACGGCGTTGGTCTCGGTGATCATGGCGGGCCTCGCGCTGACCATGCTGATCAGTATGGCCAGTATAACCGCGCAGGTGCTCGCGTCCAGTGTCAGACGCGCAGACTCCGCGCCGGGCAGACCGCGGCTGTCTTCAGCTCGACCCGCCAGGTCGTGACGAGCTTCTAGCACCCCACCGTGCAGTCCATTTGGGGCAAGCCCCTACGGATGTTGACGGCGTCGAGTTCCCGGGCGTCGTCGGCGTTTTCCGCTGCGAGCGCGCTTCCGTCCAAGCTTGCGACTTTCAACCGTTTATTGCTCGCAAACCCGGTCGGGAGTCGCGGGTCTCGTGAGAACACGCAACCGGCGCCGCATGATTACAGGAAGTTTCCTCGCCCCGGCGCACTTGGCGGGAAACGCCACCGAGGCGCGGATCGGCGACACCGTCAACAACCAGAGTCCTGCGCGGCGGCACCTACGATTACGGTCCGCAAATGCTTTGGTCAGCCTTGCGCGTGGGCACCGCGGCGCCGGGCGGTGCCAGTTGGCAGGTCGGCTTTCGTTGTGCCAAACCGGGAAGTTGAGGCGCACGGGTGGACTCCCGACCGGGCTTGCGAACAAGCAACGCTTTGAACTTCCAAAGCTTGGGCGGAGGCGGCGCTTGCAGCGGAAAACGCCGACGACGCGCGGGAAGTCGACGCCGTCAACAACAGCTGTGCCAGGATCTTGTGTGAAGGATCTTACGCTGTTTTGGACCTTGTCAGCGGCGATTGGCGCGCGTACGGTGGCCGTCCGAGGTGCCTTGGCGGCTTGCTGGACGGTCTGGCGGGTGCGCGCGACGGGCGAAGTGGTCGGCGAATGAGTTATTGGCACCGCGAGGCAGCTTCGTCCGACCGGTGGACGCACACGGCTGTGCCGGGCACCGTCGACTTCGCCGTGCTGGGCGGCGGCCTGGCCGGCCTGATGACGGCGATCCGGCTGCGCGAACAGAACCCGGCCGCAGCCATCGTGGTCCTCGAGGCCATGCGCGTCGGCTACGGGGCGAGCGGACGCAATGCGGGCTTCCTGTCGCCACTCGCCGCACCCGTGTGGCTGCTCGGTGCGGCGCGATCGCCGGATCAGGCGTGGGCCGCTGGCCGCATCCATGCCGAAGTGCACGCCGTTGCGCGCTGGATCGCGGAGCACGTCGCGGATTGCGAGCTTGCGCCGGCGCGACTCGCGTTGCAGGCAGACAGTTGGCTGACGGAGGCCGCCCTGCAGGAGTTCACCCGGGCCGTAGCGCTGGCCGGGCTCGAGCACCAGGTGCGCAACAGTCGCGTCCGACCGGGCCACACGTTCCTGGAAATGAGCGCATACACCCTGCATCCCCTCAAGTTGGTGCGCGGCCTCGCCGACCATGCCACCCGTCACGGTGTCCTCATCCGCGAGGGCGCACGGGCCACCAAGGTCACTGGACTGCGCTCTGGCGGCGCGCGCGTTCACCTTGGCGACGGGACCACGGTGGACGCGGACAAGGTCGTGGTTTGCACCAACGCATATACGACGTCCGTGGACTTCGAGGAGCCCGCACGGGCGCTTGTGGTGCACAGCCTCATGGCAGCGACGGCACCGACCGACATCGCTGCGCTGGTTCGTGACGGCGACTTCACGGTCGAGGCCGATGCGACCCAGGTGTATCACCGTGTGCATGAACGGCGTGTCGTCTTGGGCGGCATCGACAAACTACTCAGGCTGCGGGGCGGGGACTTCACGGTGACGGCTGGTGAATTGGCTCGGCTGCGGCGACTCGTGGCCAGCCGGTTTCCGGGCGCAGGGTTGGACATCGACTATGCCTGGTCGGGACGCTTCCATGCGACGTCGACCGGCCTACCGATCATCCGTACCGCGGCAAGGCCGGACAACGCCATCGTCTTCAATGTCGGCTACGGTGGCACCGGTGTCGCACTTTCGCTCGCCTGCGCAAACCTGGCGGCTTGCGTGGCCTCCCGCGGCCAATTCGCCCATGCCGACGACCCGCGCTTGCTCGCCGTCCTGCATGCGACACGAATGCCGGTACTGGACTCGGCGCGCATGCTGCTGCGAATCCTGCGCCGCCTCGCGATGCCGTGGCTGCCCATGTCGCTTTGGTGATAGCTTTTACGCTGGTGGCTTCATTGCGTGCAGACGAAGAGCTCGACCGTCCCCGCCACCGTCCGCCAAAGTTCAGCCGTGTTCACCTGGCCGAACGCGCCGCGCAGTGCCTGTTCGAATTGGCCATCGCGGTGCGGCCTGGTGTTCTCCGCGCCGTCGAGCGGTTGCTGAATCCAACTGAACAGCGCCCACTGCAGGAAGTCACGGGGCCGGCCGAAATCGGCCACGACGAAGCGGCCTTGTGGAGCGAGTACGCGGTAAGCCTCGAGGAGCCCACGTTGTTTCGCGTCAGGCAACAGGTGATGAAAGGTCATGGTCGAGTAGATCCTGTCGAACTGGCCGAGGTCCGGCAGGCAGGTCATGTCACCCTCGTGGAAGCCGATGTCGACGCCCGCCGCCGCTGCATTGCGCCGGGCATGCACAACCATCCGTTCATCGATGTCGACGGCCTCGATCGTGACGTCGCGGTGGTCGCGCTTGATCTGGATCGCGAGACGCCCAGGTCCGGCGCCCAGTTCGAGAAGACGCATGCCCGGCTGTAGTTCAAGCGCAGCAATGACCGAGCGCCGGACGCTTGCCGCAGCGCTCCAGTTGCGAATCAAGGGATCATAGAGCGAGGTGAGCCCGTGAAAACCAAGCGCCGGGACATATCGCTTGCGTGGGTGGGTCGCCATCGTCAAGGCCTCGGCAAGGTGTTGTGCAGGCAGGTAATCGTGCGAGGAGCGGAGACTGTGGACGCCTGGCCGTGTGGCAGCCCCGGCTCGACCCCTTCGTCGCAAGGCCAGCTGGGTTCCTCGCCCGGTGCAAGGACGTACAACCCGCTTTGCAGCAACATGATCGAGTGCGTATGCCCAGCGGCACGACAGCCGAAGAAGCGCGTCCAGGATCGGGCGAAGTCGTGGCCGACCTGCGTGCCGAACAGGTCGCAGCTCCGGAACCACCACAGCGCGTCGGGTCCGGCGAGCCGCGTCCGGAGTTGCGCGAGACGGTGGTAGAGGTAGTGGCCAGGCTCGAGTGCCGCGGCGGTCAAGCGCTCCTCGTCGATCCACAGGCCGCCCCAATCGCCGTGGCCCCAGAATTGGATTTCGACTGCTGGTGCGTTGCGCGTCCGCTCGGCGATCCAGTCGAACGCGGCCGCCCACGAGCCGGCGCCATGCCACGCGTCGATGCGACCAAGCGCCCAATAGAAGGCACCGCCCGCCGCCCAAGCATGGCTCAGACCGGTGAGTTCCAGACCGCGGCCGCGACAGGAGCGATCGTACACCATGAGGCGAAGGGGTTGGCTCATCTGCGCGGCGCTCCACCAGAGACGTCGCGTCCCAACAGCATCGGCAGCGTCTGCCGCGATGCGCCGGAGTAGAAGCCAGCGTCGCCCTGCCACGCGACTGGATTGCGGAACGTGCCAAAGACGATGTCCCAAAGCGGCAAGTTGGCGTAGTTGAAGTCGTGCACGCCGCGTTCGTGGTGGAGCGCATGGGCCTCGGGGCGCTGGATGAGGTAGCCGAGCCATGTCGGCGTACGGATGTTGCCATGCTGGAACACACCGTTGAACGCCTGCCACAATGCGGCCAGGAAGGCTGCCTCCGGTTCCAGACCCATGACTACATTGAAGATCAAGACGCCGACGACCGAACCCTCGATGATTTCGAACGGGTGAAAGTACGCGGAGCCGAACACGTCGATCCGCTCAGCGCTGTGATGCAATTGATGAATCCATCGCCAGAGGAATGGCACGCTATGGTGCAATCGATGCGCCCAGTACACGACCAGTTCGGACACCACGACGCCGACGAGGGTTCCGCCGACGAGATGGAGCCGCTTGCCGGGCAGGAGGTGCAGGTCGCCGACCACTTCCGCCATCAGGTACGGAATCGATGCGGATCCGGCGATGAGGATGGGCATGAACAGGAGGCACTTGAGCCGCCAACCCGGCACCTCCTCGAAGTGGCGGACCGGTTGGATTCGCTCGGCGACCACCAGCAGGGCAAGCATGGCGAACAGCGCGACGACGGCGATGCCGCTGACTCCAAGGCCGAGTGCGCCCACGTCACCTCCAAATTCGCCCTTTTCCGGCAGCCGGCGCAGCAAGGCCGGTCCAGGCGGTCACCCACCGCCAAGGTGGCAGGATGCTGCAGTTGCGGGCCTGGGGCAAGGCCATCCACGCGCAGATCCGCCCGTCCGGGCCGGCCAACCTCCAGTAGGTCCGCAATTCTCGGATCAACTGGCGATGGACCTGGCACGGCCACAAGTGGTGCGCGGTCGAGCGAGCCGAGGACAAACGAAATGCAGCGTTGGTTCGATGGCTTCGTGAAGGCGGAGGAATTCCTTGGC
>CAYHHL010000164.1:0-13972 GCA_964356325.1 uncultured Enterobacteriaceae bacterium
CGAGGTCTGCGAGCCGACGTAGATCACCTCGCAGTCGCGGTCGAGGTCGAGGCCGCGCTCATGCAGCCACGCCTTGTTCATCATCAGGCCGGCAATGCCAGTGGGCGAGGCAAACGCCAGCCGTTCGCCCTTGAGCTCGGTCGGCTGGCCAATGGGGTCACCCTTGCGCACGACGATGATGCCGCGCAACGAAGCGTCGTCGCCCATCTTGGCAAAGATGCGGTAGCCCTGGTCGGCGAACGTGACGGCCTGATACGGGTTGAGTACGGCTAGTTCGACACTGCGCGCCCGGAGCTTGGCCTCGAAGTGCGCATAGTCCCGACCTGCCTCGAACCGCAGCGAAAAGCGATCCTGGCTGGCGTTCACCGCGTCGAGGATGGGCTGCCATTCCGCGAACAGCAGCACGGGTTCGTGCAGCGGGATCACCCCAAAAGTATACTGCTTTCGTTGGTCGAGCTTGCCCGGCTTGGCGCCGTAGACAGGCGGCGCGTCAGGTGGCGGGTTGGCACAGGCGGCCACGGCGAACAGCAGAAGCATTCGCAGCAGGTGGCTTCGCCCGTGGCTTGTGGATGACGCGCCCATGGTGCCGTTGAGCATAGTCCCGCCGAGGCGCACTGGGAATGGCAAGTTGCTGCCGGTGTCGCGAGGTCAGGCAGGGGCCTGCGGTCAGGCCCTTGCCAACCTTGCGGTCATCGTGATGGGCACCTTGAGGGCGTTCGACAGCGGACAGCCATTCTTGGCGTCCTCGGCGTGCTTCTGCAGGCCCGCGTCGTCCAAGCCGGGCGCCGCCACCTCGGTCGAGAGCTCGATGCCGGTTATCCGGAAGCCTTCCGGTAACTTCTCGATGGTGACCTTCGCTTCGGTGGCCACGCTCGTGGGCGTGAAGCCGGCGCGACCGAGGCCGCCAGAAAGCGCCATCGAGAAGCACGAGGCGTGGGCAGCTCCCAACAATTCCTCGGGGTTGGTGCCGGGACCATTCTCGAAGCGCGAGGGGAACGAGTAAGCGCCTTCGAGCAAGCCACTGCCGCCGCGGAACGTGCCGGTACCGTCCTTGAGGGTGCCGCGCCAAAGTGCGGAAGCGAAGCGAATCATGGGACTCCTGGAATGCGGGACGGATTGCCCCGCGGTTTGGGCCTACAACGCGGGTTCTAGGAGGCTTTCGTCGATCGACCAACGGTGGCCGTCCGAGTCGTGGATGTGCAGGACGAGGCAGCCCTTGCTGTTCCGGGGGCAATTCCGGCCGTGGCTGCGCGCGAGGTGACGGGCGATTTCGGTCCACAGCGATTTCGCGAGCTTGCGTTTGTCCTTGTCCAACAGCTCGGCGAATCCCTGAGGCGCGGCGAAGTGCGTGACGTCGTGTGCGAGTCCGGGATCGACGGGCTCGCCGGTCGCGGTCGATGGCGTGGAAACGTGCTTGAATCCCTCGGATTTCCAGACTCGCGCGGTCGTCATCAGCCAATCCGCCGTGTCCATGGCCCGCTCGGGATCCCAGACCGGCAATTCGACACCGGCGGCAAAAAACCGAGGCGGCACGGCAGAGTCCGCGCAACCGGCGGGCATCGGATGGGTCAGGCCGGGTTCCAGGGGTTCGGGCAGATCGACCGAGAACTCCACGGTGCCGCGCACGCATGCCATGCGCAAAGACAGGGGCATACCCGATACATTGCGCACACCTTCGGACCACGGTGGCACGGCCGGGTCGCCCTGGACGCGCGGCTCCAACCACTCGAGCTGGTAGTCGTCACGCTGGAGCAGCACCAGATCGCCCAGGCGAAAGCGATGCATGAACCGCCCTTGTGGCGCGCTCCAGTCGGCCATCGCCTGCCGATCGGCATCGGGCCACTCGACGTCCAGCCCGAGGTGCGGATCGCCCGCCGCCACCGTCAGTCGCCCGTGCAGCAGGTCCAACCAATGCAACAGGAATGCCGGTTCGTCGTGCGCTTCGCCCGGGGTCGCGTCGGCCGGCAGCGGCGCGGGCGTGGGCGGCGGCCCTTGCGCGATCACCTGCAGCCGCGTGGAACGCGTCAGCCCGCCGCCCGGTTCCGCGCGCACGAACCGCAACGTCCGCACCGCGATGCCTTCGGACGCCAGCAACGCTCGCATGCCATCGAGCTTGTCCGCCAAGGCCAGCGGTACGTTGCGCTCCGATATTTCCAGTGGTTTCAAGGCGCTCGCCACCAGGCAGACATCGCTCTCGTCCTCGCCGTCGTGCGCGCCACTCTGGTCCGTGTCGTGCGTCAGTAGCGCCGCCACGACGCCTTCGCGCAACCTCGCCGCGCCCGTCCAGCCCAACGGCCCCAAGGTGACTACGGGCTGCAGCCCCTGACCGTCGAACCAAGACAGACGCTGCAACTTACCGTCGCGATGCACGATCCACGGCCCGCCCGGCGCTCGCAACAGTTGATCCTCGGTCGTCGCTCCAGGCAAGGCCACCGCCTCACGCTCCGGACCCGGCCAGAGCCAGAGCCCGCCCTGATGATCCTGGAAGACCAGTTCCGCTCCCGCCGTTTGCGCCAGCATCGGCGCCGGACTCAGGCCGTGCGTCGCGCCTTTTGCGTCGATCCGCACGGTGTCCTTGCCACGCACCAGCGCCTCGCCATCGGCCAGGACTGCAAGCACCGCCTCGGCGCCCGTCTCCAGCACGTGGGCAGGCTTGCCGTCGCGACTGACCTGAAGCAATCCACCTGGTTGCGTCGTCAGCCAAACCGTGCCGCGCTGTTCGTCGACGGCAAACGAGCGCACGTCGTCCCCAGGCTCGCTCAACTGGCGCCCCTCGGGCTGCTTGGCATCGGAGGTCCACAGCGATCCGACCCCTGTCGCCGGATCCGTACGCAGGAACACCACTTCCTCGTGCGGCCCGGGCTGCGGCCAAGGCCCGACGTCGCGCACCAGCACGGTCGGCGTCGGATCATCGGGCTCCACGGCCATCAAGTCCCAGCGGCGCGGCCCCACATCGGTCGCCAACTGCGCGAACCGCAACCCCTTGCCCGGCACCGCCCACAGTGAGGAGCGCGCCGCGCCAGGCAAGTCGAGGCACAGCCAACCCTGCTGCAACGTTTCGGAAATCGCGTCACCGGGCAACCGCACGCCGGGGCCCAGGTGGATGCCGCGCAGATGGGGCTTGGGCAAGGCGGTGCGCGGCGGCGGCGGGGCAGGCGCCGGCTTGGGCGGGCGGCGACACCCGAGCAACGCGACGACGGCAAGCGTGCAGGCAAGCCAGGCGCGCATCAGGGCCTCAACTCGACGCAATGGCAGGCGACGGTGCGACAGTGTGGCCCAAGCGGCCTTTCGGAGCAACATTGAGCGGGGCCGCAATGTAGCACCCAGGTCTCAGCCGCCCTGCACGATCACGTTGTCGTACAGACGCCGGAACTCGGCCCACTTCAGTTGGAACACGCCGCCGCCAGTCGCGTTGCCGGCATCGCCCACGGCCGCCGCGTCCGCATTGCGCCGCCGCACACCCCAAGGATTGCGCAGGGTCACCATGCGCTCAGCCTTGCCGGCCTCCTTCTTTTCCTCCACGCCCAGGATGGTGTACGCGTGCCAGCCGTAGACGCCCGCTTCCGGATCCTTGTAGCGCGCGTCGTCATGGCCGCCACTGCCCGCGGTCATCGGCCGCTTCTCGTCGCTCGCCTTCTTGATCCGGGCCCAAAGCGGGTCGTTCTCGCCCACTCCGGCCGTCGAGGCGCTCTTGCAACGCTCGCCGGTCAACGCCGTGATCACGTCGCCCGAGTTGCCACCGTTGCCGATCGCCTCATAGCTGCCCTTCCACGATGCGTAGGCCTTCTCGAGCACGGACGGCCACAACTCCATGTAGTTCTTGCCGTCCACCTGTTCCGTCGAATTGGCGTAGGCTGGCTTTTCGCCGCCGTTCTTCAGGTCCGGGGTGTGCGCCAGGTCCGCGTCCACGGTCTCCATGTGCGCCGTCTTCTTGCCGCTGTAGTCCAGTTCGAAGAACCGCACCGTGTACGTGCCGTCGCCGTTGTCCTTGATCGCATTCTTGATCGCGTCGGGCCGGGTGCCCGCCACCGCACTGAGCGCCGCCGCGAGATAGCAGTCGCCGATCGCGCCTTGCCGCACGTCCTTGGCCTGGATGCCATCTGGACCGTACAGCTTGGCGCCGCGCTCGTTCTTCTTGTAGGCATAAGGGTCCGGTTGCTTGGTCTTTTCGTCCTTGGTCACGCCCGGATCCGGCAGATCGCGCGGCTTGGCGGGCTCCTTGGGCTTCTGCGCCACCTGGCCCGGCCCCGGCCGATTGGTTTGCGCCCCCGGCTTGGGCTTCTGTGTCTTGGGCTGCGCGGGACGTGGCTTGTGGGCGGGCATGGCAATCTCCGAAGACGGCTCGGGAAGTTTCGTCAGGGGACCAAGAGGCGTCAGGGCACGAACGTGTTGCCGCCGGAATCGACGACGCCGGCAATGCCGCGCCACGAAGCGGGGACTTTGCAGGCCTTGAGTTTGATTTCACCCGGAATTTCAGGACCGTTGGTGACGGCGCCGTCCTCGATTGTGCAGTGGTTCAGGTCCACGCTGGGCTTGCGACTGCGGGTGCCGGAGACGTGCAGCGCCTCAGCCTGGCCCGCCGCGCGATTCTTGCGGAGCTGGCTGGCCTTGCAGTCGAGCACCACGCCTTCCGCGACGCGCATGCCGCCGCCCAGGTCGGCGTCGTTGTCCTCGATCACACAGCGCAAAAGCTCCGCGTGTACCGCCATGTCCAAGAAGATGCCGCCGCCCTGCCTGCCGTGGTTGTGATCGAATCGGCTGCGTTCGACCGTGAGCATCCCGGCCCGCGCGTACAAGCCGCCGCCGCCCACCATGCCCGCGCGATTGTTCGTGAACCTGCAGTCAGCGACGTGGACCTTGCCGCGGCCCCGCACGACCAACCCGCCGCCCGCGTCGCTTTCGCCGTCTTGGAGGGTGACGCCTTGAATACGCACCGCCAGGCCGTCGTCCTCGATGCGCAGCACCGGCCAGCGACCTGGCCCCCGCAGGGTGGTCTTTTCGGCACCTTCCAGCCCGATGAGGGTCACCGAGCGCGTCAGTTCCAGTCCGCCGACGTGCTCACCCGGCAGCAAGCAGATCCGCGCGCCTGCACTCGCCTTTTCGAGCGCATCGGCCAGCGCCGTGCCACCTGCCTGGACCTGGATGTCGCACGTGGTCATCGACTTGCCTCGCGCACGAATTTGCTTCTTGCCACCGCCGGCTTCGGCCTGAGCGACACCTGCAAGTGCGACACAGAAGGCCAACATCCAGCCGAACTTCCGCGCGTCATTGCACCGCATGGGCCGCCGCCGAGCCCGAACGGCCCGCGCGAAACGTAGCAGCACCGTGGCCTCGCCGGGTAGAGGTTTCGCAAGAAAAGACACTGGCCGGGGCCGCGACACCCCAAGAAACTGCTAACCGACCCGGGGCACTGGCACCCAACCCGCGGTATCCTGGAACAACCGCTTGCAGGTGATGGTCCGCGCCTCGTCCAACGTGAAGCGATGCCACTTGTTCGCCGGTACGATGATCAGATCGCCCGCCTGCACGTGCACCCGCATCCAGCGATCGGCGTCGTCGCGCAGGTCGAAGATGCCCGCGCCTTCGATGACGAAACGGATTTCCTCGTCGGTGTGCAGGTGTTCGCCGAAGAACTTGTCGCACAGCGCCTCGAGATCCGGCGTCGTCGGCCCGAGGTGGATCTGGTCCATCTCGACATAGCCGCGCGCCTCCCGGATGGCCTGCAGCGGCGCCTGCCAGTGCGCTTCGTCAGTAGGCAGCCGCCAGTACAGGATGCCCTGCGCGGCCAAGGCGTCTTGGTCCAGTTGTCCGCTCGGATTGTCCAGGAAGTACGCGTGCATAGAAGGCTCCTCTCAGGTCTCGGATGGCTGTTGCCGCGGCGCTGCATCGGGCGCGCTGCGATCATGGGTCACGTTGGAAATCCCGGCAGCGTGCATGCGCACCACCGCCTTGCACAGCCAATCCAGGCATTCCGCTTGGGTTTTCGCATGCACGATGTCACGCCCCCAGAGGTACACGCCATGGTTGCGCACGATGACCGCATTGGCGTGCGGATGGGCGCGGATCGTGGCGTCCAGGCGCGCTTCCAACTCGTGTTCCAGCGCGGTGTTGTCGATGACCGGGATCTCGTGCGTATCGAAATAGCCAACGCCTTCCAAGCCCTTCATCATCTCCAGGCGGGTCAGGCGCAGCGGTTCGCCCGGCGGCACCAGCATCGAGGCCAGCACGATGTCCAGGCTGTGCGAATGCAACACGGCGCCGGCGTTGCGGTGCTTGAACGCGGAGAGAAACAGCGGCGCGCACGCGGTCAGTTGCAACCCGGCCGCGGGAGCCTTGGTGACGCGACCTTGGAGATCGAGCTCGAAGATCTGCTCCGGCTTGATGTTTTCCTTCTCGACGCCGCTGGGGGCCATGAAGATCGTGTCGCCGCTGCGCACGCTGATGCCGCCGCCGGTGCCGCTGGCCCAGCCGATCTGCCAGAACAGGCGGCAGAGCGCGCAAATGCGCTCGCGTATCGCGTGGTTTTCGATGCTTGCTGACCCGCGATCCATGCTCGTCCTCCAAAGGGGGGCGGTATTGGACCATTGCCCGCGGCTGTGGTCAAGCGAGTTTCGCCGACCAGAAATTGTGCGGCTAGCGCGGGTCCGATCCCAGCAACCGCTGGTACAGATTCAGCAACTCGGGCCCGGCGTGGTGGATCTGCGCCGCGACCTCCGGCGGATGGCGGCCCCGGTGCAGCACACGCCGCAGGACCGCCGTCAGGTCGTCGGCATCGCGGTTGCGGAACAGGTCGGCCAGCGGCGGGCGCACCACCACGTCGCTCGCAAGTGCCGGTGTTCCCAGGAGCATGCTCTCGTGCACGGACAGCGCGTCGCCGTCGGTATTGGTCGCCCGGATGGTCGCGTCCGCCGTCTCGAGCAGCGGCATCAGGGAAGCCAACTGTCCCACGAAGCGGAAGCGATCCTGCAGCCCCAGGCGTTGCACCTCGGCCTCCAGCTTGTGCATGCGCGCCGGATCGTGCACCGCCGTCACGCAGAACACCGCGCCCAGGTTGGGAAACTCCGTGGCGAGTTGCCGGGTCGCCTCGAGCATCAGGTCCACGCCGTACTTGTCCTCGCCCTTGAACGTCGCCACCGCCCCGTTGGACACCAGCAACGGTCGATGGCTGGCTGCAAACGCGCGCAGATCCTCGGGAAGCTGCGTCGGATCGCGCTCGCTGGCTTCCGGGGGCAGGAACGCGCCGATGAGCGAGGTCCGCTCCGGATCCACGCCCGCCTCGCGCTCGATCCGCTCCAGGAGCAAGGGGTTGTCGGCGATCACGTGGTCGAATTCGCGCAGGGCGGCGTGGACGATGGGCCGGACCAGGGGCGGAATCGTCGCGAAGAAGGCCTCGCCGTGCACCGTCAGCACCGTCTTGAGCGGGGCGATGCCGAACCGCCCGGGATGACGCTTCAAATGCCCCAGCACGACCGCGACCCGCCAGCGGTACACGTGTTGGTGCACGAGTTGGGGCTGGACCTGGCGCAGCGTGCGCACGATCGGCCAGAACGCGTGACGACACGGCAGGATTTCGGGACGCGGCGCGGCGACCGGAGTCAGCAGGAACGACGGCGTGTGGGCCAAGGTCGCGTCGATGCCCTGGTCGCGCAGCCACGCCAGCAAACGCAGGCAGTGCGCCTGGATGCCACCGTAAGGCAGCGGCACTTCACCGAAAAGCAGGATACGGCCGGGCAAAGTCATTCCTTGGGTGGCAGGCTGCGTTCGACAATGGTCAGCGGGCGCTTCTTGACCTGTTGGTAGATGCGGCCGAGGTATTCGCCGATGACGCCCAGAAACAGCGCGTTGAGGCTGATCGACAGGAGCACGAGCACCGTGACTGTGGCGAAGCCCGCGGGCCAGGCCTGGCCGAAGAGCAGGCGGCCGCCGATGTAGCCGATCAAGCCGAGAAAGGTGATCAGCGAGACCGCGAGGCCGGTGTACGTGGCGATACGTAAAGGCACAATCGAGTGGTTCAGGATGCCGTCGACGCCCAAGCGGACCAGGCTGGCGAAGTCGAACTTGCTCTCGCCGCGCAAGCGTTCGGCGCGGTCGTACACGAGGCCTTCTTGCTGGAAGCCCATGGCGGCGATCGCGCCGCGCAAGTAGGGATGGGCGTCGTCGATCTGCGCGAGTTCGTTCAGGACGACGCGATCGACCAGCCGGAAGTCGCCGGCGTCCAATGGCAGCTTGTCGTCGCTCAGGGCGTCGATGAGCCGGTAGAACGCCTTGCGCATCAGGGTGATGCCCGCGCCTTCCTTGCGACTGCGGCGCACACCGTACACGACGCGGCTGCCGGCTTCCCAGCGGCGGACGAATTCGGGCAAGAGACTGGGCGGATCCTGCAGATCGCAGTCGATTTGGATGGCCGCATCGCCACGCGCGTTCAAGTAGCCGGTCAGGATCGAGCGCTGGAAGCCGAAGTTGCGCGAAAACCGCAGCACCCGCACGCGCGGATCAGCGGCGGAAAGTCTCTGCAGGTGGGCAAAGGTCGCGTCGGTGCTGTGGTTGTCGGTGAACAGGAGCTCGGTGTCGTACTTCTGCTCCAGCTCGGCCAGCACCGGCAGCAGGGCGTCGTACAAGGGCTGGATGTTCGGCGCTTCGTTGAAGACCGGCACCAGGATCGTCAGCAATTTCCGGCGAATCTGTGAGGCGGACTGCGCGGCGGGCTGAGCGGCGATCACGGCTTGACCCCCACGGCGACGTATTGGGCGCCCAGCGGACACCAGCCCAGGCGCGCTTCCAGACCCCGCAACACCGCGAGAGGCTTGGGGAAGAATGCCACGTAGGCACGCGGTCGGACCTGCAAGCCGACGCGTCCCAGGCGGGTCAGGGCCTCTTTGGGCCACAGCAAGATGGCGTCGTCGTCGAAGGGACAGCGCGCCACGACCACGCGCGTCACCGGGTTCAGTGGATTGTGTTCGAAGATCAACAGCTTGCCACCGGGTGCCAGCCGCGTCGCCAGGTCCGCGAGGATGCCGTCGCGCTGGGCCAGCGGGACATGGTGCAAGACGTTGGAGACCACCGCCAGATCGTGATCCTGGCCCATTTCAGCAGGATCCGAGGTGAACCGCACGCGTTGGTGCAGCGCGACCGGCGCGGCGGCCAGACTTTCCGCGGACACGTCGAAGCCCGTCAGTTGCGCGGTCGGCAAGTGGCGCGCCAAGGCTTCAGCCAACAGCCCGACGCCACAGCCGAAGTCGAGGATCCGCCCGCTGAATCCGGCGCCCACCTGACGGGCAATCCAGGCCGCCTTGCCGTCGGCGAAATAGGCCGCCGAGCCGACGCTGCCGTCCAACACATCGCGGTAATTGCTGGCAAACTGATCAAACGATTGCATGGCGCGCCTCGGTGGAGCGAACGTGGTCGCGCATGCGGTCGATCGCCGTGTCCAAGTCTGTGGTCGCTTGCCAACCCGTGGCGGACCGGAAGCGCGCCGGGTTGCCCACCAGCACGCGCGGCTCGTCCTCGCGATGCGGCAGTGCGCCCCAGTGCAGCAGCGACCGCGGCGCGCCCAGCCGATCCGCCATGCGTTCGCCTACTTCTCGCACGGTGATGCCCCGGCCGGAGCAGACGTTGAACACGCCGCCGGCAGTGAGCGGGACCTGCATCGTGCGGACCAGCGCGTCAATCACGTCGTCGATCCAGGTCAGATCGCGCACCTGGTCTCCAGGCGAAAGCTGGCACGGCTGACCGCGCAGGAGTTGGCCGAGCACGTAGGGCAGCAACCGCTGCGGCGCCTCGCCGGGACCGAACGTGCCGAACAAGCGCAGGATCGTCAAGGGCACCTCCGATTGCGCGGCGAGCCCCAACGCCAGCATCGAGGCAGCGGCCTTGGCCCCGCCGTACGCCGAACTTGGCGCCAGGACAGTGTCTTCGCCCACTGGATCGGCGCCGACCTGGCCGTACTCCGCGCAACTGCCCAGATGGACGAATCTTTGCAAGGGCCAGCAGGCCGCTACCTGCAGCAGGGCCGCGACCGTCGCGACGTTGCCCGCCACCAGCGCTTGCGGCGAGCGATCGCCCAGCTTCACGCCGGCCGCGGCCAGATGGAACACCCAGCGCGGGGCATGGCCCTTCAGGACGTCGGTCAGCACATCTGGATCGTCCAGGCGCGTCATGATCGCAGTCACGCCGGGCAGTTGGCGCAGGGCCGGAGCGTCGCGGCGGACCGGACAGACCACGGTGCGACCCTCGGCTGACAGGCGCCGGACCAGCGCGCCGCCGATGAACCCGGTGGCGCCGGTGACCAGGACCTCCGCGCTCATGCCGTCGCTCCCGCCGGTGTAGCCAGGGCTTCGTACTGGAGAATCTGCGCCAGGGTCACGTCGCGCGCCGCGGTGGGATCGCCGACGAACTGGCGGTGCCAGTCCACGGTCATGGCCAGCGCCTCGCCCAAGCTCAGGCGCGGCTGCCAGCCCAGCAGCGACGCCGCCTTGCCGCTGTCCAGGCGCAACAGCCCGGCTTCGTGCGGCCCCGAGCGCTCGCCTGCCAGCTCCAGCGTGCCTTCGCCCCACAAATGCCGAAGCTGGTTCGCGACTTCAGCCACCGGCACTTCGCTCGACCGGCCTGGACCGAAGTTCCACGCATCGGCGAACGGCGCGCCCTGCTCGACCAGTCGCTGCGCCAAAAGCAGATAGCCTGCCAGCGGTTCGAGCACGTGCTGCCAGGGGCGGATCGCGCCCGGATTGCGCAGGACTACCGTGCGACCTTGGGCAAACGCGTGGAGGATGTCGGGCACCAGCCGATCCGGGGCCCAATCGCCGCCGCCGATGACGTTGCCCGCCCGCGCCGTAGCAATCGCCGGTCCACCCTCGGCGAAAAACGAGCGGCGGTAGGCGGCGGTGACGAGTTCCGCGCACCCCTTGCTGCTGCTGTACGGATCGTGGCCACCCATCGCCTCGACTTCGCGGTAGCCCCACAGCCACTCGCGGTTTTCGTAACACTTGTCGCTGGTCACCACGACCACGGCGCGCACGCCCGGCACCTGTCGCACTGCTTCGAGCAGGTGGACCGTGCCCATGACGTTGGTGGCGTAGGTCTCGACCGGCTGCTCGTACGAGGCGCGGACCAGCGATTGCGCGGCGAGATGCAGCACCACTTCGGGCTGGCAATCGCGCACCGTTTGCAGGAGTTGCGTCAGGTCACGGATGTCGCCGGTGCGCGAGTCGATGAGCTGGGGCAGGCGCGCGGCGTCGTGCAGGCTAGGTGTGGTCGGCGGTACCAGCGCGAATCCCGTGACTTTCGCTCCCCGGGCGTGCAACCACAGGCTCAGCCAAGCGCCCTTGAACCCCGTGTGGCCCGTCACCAGCACGCGTCGCCCGCTCCAGAAGTCGCTCGGTGGCCTGCTTTGGTGCGGCATCGTCCCAGATCCTCCACGGCGGTTGCCCGCCCGCCCACAATTGCTCGAGGTGCCGCTTGTCGCGCAAGGTATCCATCGGCTGCCAGAATCCGTCGTGGTGGTACGCCGAAAGCTGGCCGTCGTGGGCGAGTTGGCGCAAGGGCTCTTCCTCCCACGAAGTCGCGTCGCCGGCGATGTAGTCCAGCACCTTGGGCGACAGCACGAAGAAGCCGCCGTTTATCCAACTATCGTCGCCGCGAGGCTTTTCCTGGAAGCGCGTGACCTGACCCTGCGCGATGTCGAGCGCGCCGAAGCGGCCCGGCGGCTGCACCGCGGTCAAGGTCGCGAGTCGCCCTTGCTGGCGGTGGAACTCGATCAGGGCGCCGATGTCGATGTCGGCCACGCCGTCGCCGTACGTGAGGCAGAAATCCTCGCCGTCCAGGTACTTGGCCACGCGTTTCAAGCGCCCGCCGGTCATCGTCTCCAGGCCGGTGTCGACTAGCGTCACGCGCCACGGTTCGGCCTTGGCCTCGTGGACCTCGATCTGGTTGCGCGCCAAATCGAAGGTGACGTCCGCGGTGTGCAGGAAGTAGTTGGCGAAGAACTCCTTGATCAGATAGCCCTTGTAGCCCAGGCAGACGATGAATTCGGTGATGCCGTGCGCCGCGTAGATCTTGCAGATGTGCCACAGGATCGGCCGGCCGCCGATCTCGATGAGCGGCTTGGGCACCGCGGCCGTTTCCTCCGACAGGCGCGTGCCCATGCCTCCGGCGAACAGGACGGCTTTCATGGCGGTGGGGCTCCAGGGGCAGGCGGGCGCTGCGGGGCCGGCAGGATAAGCCAAGCGTCGGCGTGCGGACAAGCCGAATCATCGCACGGAACCTGCGCGCTTGCCCGCGCCTGGACCGCGCCCTATGCTGGACCGCCTCGCGCACAGGGACCGTACCGCCTCGATGCCAGATTCACCTCGCCGCCATCGTTTCGCCATCGCCGCAGCGCTGTTCGTCGTCGCCGCCTTGGCCTTTGCCCTGCGCGACAACCTCACCTCGAACGAACTGGACACGCTGCTGACGGCGCGCCGCTTTGCCGAGCCGCAGTACCTGCCCGGCGACTGGTTCCTGGGTCTGACGCAAGGTCCGCGCCGGCCGTTCCAACTGCTGCTGTGGCCGCTGATGCACCTGACTTCACTGCCGGTTGCCTCGGTGCTCGGTCGGTTGCTGGGCTACGCGTGGCTGGCGCTGGCGCTGGGCAAGCTGGCGGCGCGGCTGGGGCTGGGTCCCGCTCTGGCGGTGGCGCTGGGCGGTCTATATGTCGGCATGGGCCAGAGCGTGGCGGGCGGCGAATGGCTGTTCGGTACGGTCGAATCCAAGGTCGCGGCGTACGGCTTGGTGCTGTTCGCGCTCGATGCCTGGCTGGACGGAAAAACATTGCGGGTGGGCGCACTTCTGGGGCTGGCGACCACGCTGCACGTGCTGGTGGGCGTCCAGGCGACCCTGGCGTTGGGCCTGTGCGCGCTGCTCGACTGGCCAGGGGCGCCGGGCTGGAAAGCGCGGGCCCAGGCACTGGCTGCCTGGATGCTGACCGCAGCGCCGGGGCTGGCGATCCTGGCGGCGGCGGCGGGCGGACATGTGCAGTCCGATCCACCGGTTTCTTGGATCTACGTGACGTTTCGCACGCCGCACCACAGCGATCCGACGACCTGGCACCTGTCCTGGCGCGCCTGGACCTCGGCGCTGGTCTTGGCCACCGCGCTGGCGATCGTGCCCCGGTGGCGGCCCCAACAGCCCGATCTGCGCCGCTTGGCCGTGTTCGCCGCGGCCTCGCTCGTGCCATTTGCCGCAGGACTCATTGCCGCGGTCCTACCATCCGGTCACAAGTTCTTGCAACTGCTGCCATTTCGCGTAGGCGGTGCGCTGGCCCCGCTGCTGGGTCTGCTGCTGCTCGGCGTCTGGCTGGTCCAGATCCTGCCTCCCCTGCTCCGGACCTGGCTGCCGCGCGCGGTTGCGTTGGCGATCCTGGTGCTGGCGTGCTTGGCAACGACTGGAGATCTGCAGACCTGGCGCGACTTTCCGCGCGGAGGCCGGCCGTCCCTGGCGCGCGACGAGGGCCTGCAACTGGCCGACGCGGCTCAGTGGATCCGCACCCACACGCCGCCCACGGCCATCGTGCTCGCCGCGCCGACCCATGAATCCGTGGGCTATCTGGCGCAACGGCCGGTCGTCGTCACCTACAAGCAAACGCCGCCGGGGCACGCCGAAGTGGTGGCGTGGTTCAAACGCATCGTCGATTTCGCGGGCGGGACCGTGCCACCGGAACGCGGCCATGCCCTGTTGCCGGCGCTGGATCGCAGGTTCGAGCAACTGCCGCCCGCCACCTATGCCAATCTGGCCCACAAGTACGGAGGCGACGTGCTGCTGGTGCGCCGAACCGACCTGACGCAACCGGTGCTGTACCGCAACCAGGCCTGGACGGTGTACAAGCTGTAGCAGCCTGGCCGACGCGCGAGCCTGGAGCGAGGACCGAACATGACCCAGATCCTTACACGCTGCTGCCAAGGTAGCTGCGTCGCTCACTTTTTCCAGGCGGACGGCTGCA
>CAYHHL010000165.1:0-13294 GCA_964356325.1 uncultured Enterobacteriaceae bacterium
GAGTAGGACGTCGCCGGAATCTTTTCACGAGGCCCCTGGCTGCTTATAGGCAGTCGGGGGCTTTCGTGCTTTTTGCGTTTGCGCTTGGAAGTCGCCGTGCTCTGGCCGAGGCCGTAGCCGGAGCCGGGGCGCCATTGCCAGAACCACACTAATGCCCGAACCCGTGCCCGAACCCGTGCCCGAACCCGTGCCCGTGCCCGTGCCCGTGCCCGAACCCGTGCCCGAACCCGTGCCCGTGCCCGTGCCCGTGCCCGAGCCCTAAGCCCGCTTCGGACCGCGGCGGCGCTACATCCGCCTGTGCTCGCGGCAAGGCAGATTGCGCCGCACGCTCACCAGCTTCGCGGGATCCAGCCAAGCCGTCACGAAGCCCTCGCCGTCCGAGCACTTCGCGATCACGTGCCCCCACGGATCGATGATCATCGAATGCCCATAGCTGTACCGCTCGCCACCGTGCGGCCCCCACTGCCCCGGCGCCAGCACGTAGCACTGATTCTCGATCGCCCGCGCCCGCAGCAGGACTTCCCAGTGGTCCTTGCCCGTCATCAGCGTGAACGCCGCCGGAATCAGCAATACCTCCGCGCCCTTGTCCAGCAACTTGCGGTACAGCTCCGGAAAACGCAGGTCGTAGCAGATCGTCATGCCGAAGCGCGTCCCGAACAGGTCCGCGGTCACCGGCTCGGTCCCCGGCTTGATGTAGTCGGACTCCTTCACGGTCACCACGCCCGGAATGTCGATGTCGAACAGATGGATCTTCTCGTACTTTTCGACTACCTCGCCATCCGGCCCGAGCAGCACGGAAGTGTTGTAGACGCGCCGGGCATCGTCGCTCACCTGCTGGAACGAGCCGAGCAGGATCGCCGCCCCGAGCTCCTTGGCCAGGTCCGCGAAGAACCGCACGCTTCGGCCGCCGTGCAAGGGTTCCGGGAAGTTCTCCTTGGACGCCGTGCGCAAGAACGGCACGTTTTCCGGCAACGCGATGAACATGGCCCCATCGGCCCGCGCCGCTCGCACCAGGACTTCCGCGGCCTTGAGATTCGCTTCGATGTCTTCGGTCGATCGCGTCTGCACGACCGCGGCCTTGATTTTCTGCATGGGCTAAAGCTCCTGGGCGCGCCACTGGTGGACAAGTCCCGCCTGCGACGGGGCGCTTACTCTCGTGCCTATGCGCGCTCGTGGCAAGGGATTAGCCGTCATGCTTGACGCGGTCGTTTGACCTGCACGGCGTAGCGGCGGTATCTTTCGCGCCGATTCCACCCTCCGGTCTGGCTGCCACGGCGCCGCTTGCGGCCGCAGAAGCGCTGGACGACTTCGACCTTTCACCGCGCGATCGAGCGCAGGCAGCAGAACCCATGACGACGGCCATCGCAGGTGTGCACGCACGCGAAGTGTTGGATTCGCGAGGCAATCCCACGGTCGAAGTGGAGGTCCGACTGTCTGGAGGCGGCTTTGGCCGGGCTATCGTACCCTCGGGCGCTTCCACCGGTTCGCACGAAGCTCTCGAACTGCGCGATCAGGACGAGCGCTATGGCGGCAAGGGCGTCCGCAAGGCTGTCAGTCACGTCAACGATCGCATCGCCCCGACGCTCATCGGCCACGACGGCGCGGACCAACTCGCGATCGACGGGCACCTGCTCGCTCTGGACGGTACCGAGAACAAGGGCACGCTGGGCGCCAACGCGATTCTGGGCGTTTCCCTTGCGTCCGCACGCGCGACGGCTGATGCGTACAAGCTGCCTCTCTGGCGTCACTTGGGCGGTTCGCAGGCCCGTGTGCTGCCTGTGCCGCTCATGAACTTGATCAATGGCGGAGCGCACGCCGCCGGGGGCCTGGACATCCAGGAGTTCATGGTCGTTCCGGTCGGTTTCGATCGCTTCTCCGAGGCCCTGCGCGCCGGAGCCGAGACGTTCCACCAACTCAAGAGATTGCTGACGGCGCGCAAGCTGACCACGACCGTCGGCGACGAGGGCGGTTTCGCGCCGCTGCTGTCGCAGAACGCCGAGGCGTTGGACCTGCTCGTCCAGGCCATCGAAGCAGCGGGTTACCAGCCTGGCACGCAAATCGCCCTGGCGTTGGACGTCGCGTCCACGGAGTTCTACCGCGACGGCATGTACACGTTGGCGAGTGAAGATCGCACGATGAACTCGGATGCATTCGCGGACTACCTCGCGCAATTGACCCGCGATTACCCGGTGATCAGCATCGAGGACGGCATGGCGGAGGACGATTGGGCGGGCTGGGCGGAGCTCACGCGCCTGGTCGGGGAGCGCGTGCAATTGGTGGGCGACGACTTGTTCGTGACCAATCCCACTCGGCTGCAAAAGGGCATCGACGACGGCATCGCCAATGCGATTCTGATCAAGGTCAATCAGATCGGCACTTTGTCCGAGACCCTGGATGCGATCGCCATGGCGCACCGGGCCAACTACCGCGCGGTCATCTCGCACCGTTCGGGTGAGACCGAGGACACGACGATTGCGGATCTCGCCGTCGCCACCAATGCCGGCCAGATCAAGACCGGGTCGCTTTCGCGTGGCGAACGGACGGCCAAGTACAATCAGCTGTTGCGCATCGAGGAGGCCTTGGGCGACAACGCGCAGTACCTGGGCCGCAAGGCCTTGCGGTGTTCGTAACCGTGCTTGCGCGCAGGGCCGTGCCTGCCCTACGATCGCGCCATGACGCACGCCGACCGCAAGTCACCAGGCTGGACGCAACTGCTCGGGCTGACAATGTTTTGCCTTGCTGGTTGCAGCCAAAAAGAAACGCCCAAGCCGCCCGTGGCTGCCAAGGTGCCAGTGGCCGTGTCGGCGGACGCCAGTGCGTCCCTGCCCCAGGCCCTGGACGCGGCCGGCGAGGCGAAGCTGGCCGACGCCTACCATGCGATTCGGTGCGTCATGGTCGGCGCGGCGCTGCCCAGGGAAACGCTTTACCGCGACTTGGGATTTGACGACGGCCCGGCGTTTGCCGCGGCATTCTCCGGCCAGGCGACTCACAAGCCCGCGTGGGCCAGCAAGACGATCGCCGACTCGCTCGCGAAGCCCTGCAATGTTGGGCATTCGTCCCAAGCTACGTCAGCAGCGCCGACGCCGACCATCGCCCCGTGATCGCGCCTTTCGCGCAGGAAGACTCCATGCCCGTTCGCCATTGCCTTTTCACCGTCCTTGCTTGCCTGGTATTGGCGTGTAGCCCGACGGTCGGGGACAAGTGCACGACCGACAGCAAGTGCGGCACCTCGCTCATCTGCGATCTGGCCACGCCTGAGGGCTACTGCACCAAGACCCCTTGTCGTGGGGGCGAATGTCCGGCCGAAGGCACGTGCGTCGACTTCGGCGCCGAGAAGACGTATTGCATGCGCGCCTGCGATCCCGACAATGAGTGCCGCGGCGACCTCTCGTGCCGCCCGGCCGCGCTGTGCAGCCCCGACGCGTCCACGCCGACTTCGGCCAATCCGTGCTCTTTCGACGCTGGTCTCGACGCCAAGCACGGGATGTCGTTTTGCGGCATTGCACTCTGAGCCTGCGTACCTACGCGTTGATCGCCGGGCTCGCGTGCGCGTTGATGAGCTGTGGCGCGACGCAGCCAGAGACCGAAGTGCGCGGCCCCGGTCCCGAGCCGACGTCCGCTCCGACTGCGCGACCGAAGGCCAGCGGCGCACGTCCGGCCACCCGAGGCGATCTCGACGCCCCGCTGGTCATCCAGCGTCCGGCGCTCGAACGGGTGCTGGCGGCAGGCCCAGGGCGTCTCCTGCAACAGGTGCCGATCGAGCCGGTGTTCGCGCCCGGCCACAAGTTCGCGGGGTTCCGCATCCTCGCCCTTTTCGGTGATGATCCCAAGGTCTTGCGCTACGGCGTGCTGCCCGGCGACGTGCTTCACGCCGTGAACGGCCAGCGGATCGTCACACCCAGCGACTTGATGACCGCGTTCGAGCGTCTGCGCGGTGCCGACGTGCTCGAGGTGAGCGTGCAGCGCGCCGGGATCGCGCGGACATTCCGCTTCCCTGTGGTGCCGCCCATTCGCGCGCCGTGACTTCAGGATAGCTTGCCGGGCCGGGCACTGGCGTTGTACATTCTCGCACTGTCGCGGCCATCGTTTCTGCGCGGTCGGATGGCGCTGACAGTCTGCAATGTGCGAAGTCTATGAAAATGCGGAATACCGGCAGTCTAGGAAGTGAAGACAAGGGTGACACGATGACCGGTAGCCCGGAATTCTGGATAAAGTTCTGGGGGGTTCGCGGAAGCATTCCCGCGCCCGGACCAGATACCGTCCGTTACGGCGGCAACACCACGAGCCTCGAAGTGCGCTGCGGCGACCTATGCCTGGCCATCGACGGCGGCACCGGCGTGCGGTTGTACGGCGACACACTGATGCGCAAGCAGCCCGTCGACGTCACTTTCTTGATGACGCACCTGCACCTCGATCACGTCCAGGGCTTTCCGTTCTTCGCGCCGTTCCTCATGCCAGGCAACCGCTTCTCCATCTACTCGGCCCTGCACAGCGGCAGCTCGGTCCAAGACGTCATGAAGATGCTCTTTGCCCAGCCCGCGTTCCCCGTCACGATGGACATGCTCAAGGCGGACATCGACTTTCGGCGCGTCGTCCCGGGTGAACCGCTGCAGATTGGCAACGTCCATATCAAGACGGCGCTCCTGCACCATCCGGGCGGGGTCGTCGGCTACCGGTTCGAGTTCGGCGGCAAGGTCTACGTGCATTGCTCGGACTGGGAGCATCCGGCCGACGGCAGCCTGGACCACACGCTGGTCGAACTCGCCCGCGATGCCGATATCCTGAGCATCGATGCGACGTACACGGACGACGAGTACTACGGACGCGGCGGTCCGCCCAAGCACGGCTGGGGGCACGGCACGCACGAGGAAGCGATTCGCCACGGTCGCGCCGCCGGTGCTCGCCAGATCCTGCTGTTCCACCACGAGCCGTCGCGTGGAGACGATGCAGTCGATCGCATCAGTGCGACACTGCTGGGTGACAAGCCCGACGTGCGCTTCATCCACGAAGGCGAGACGATCACGCTCATTCCCGCGGCCGTCGCGCTGCCGCTCGCGGGAACAGCCGCCTGATCTACTTGAGCAAATCGATCGCCATCTCGAACTTGTTGAACGGCGGCATCAGGTAAGTGCCGGCCACCAGCTTGCGCGCCTGCTCGAGGAATTCGCGCCCGATCGCCACGCCCTCGTCGGGCCCGTTCGCCCCCGCTTGAACCATACGTTCTCGGATCGTCTCGGGAATCGACATGCCCGGCACTTCGTGGTGGATGAAGTGCGCGTGGCGGGCGTTGCGTAGAGGCAGGATGCCGACCAGGATCGGGATCGTCGGTTTGGCTCGCTCGAAGAATCGCTCCAAGTCTTCAGCGGCATACAGCGGTTGGGTCAGGGCGTACATGGCGCCCGCGTCGACCTTCTGGTGGAACCGATCGATCTCGCGATCCAGGTCCGTCGCTGTCGGATTGACCGCGCACGAAAGTTGGAAGTCCGCACGAAACGACAGTTGCCGACCGTTGGCGTCCTCGCCCCGGTTCAGTCTGGCCAAGGTGCGCAACAGGCCGATCGCGTCGACCTCGAACACACCGTGCGAACCCGGATAGTCGCCCATCGACGGCGGGTCGCCCGTGACACACAGAAGGTGGTGAACCCCCAGTGCGTGCGCGCCCATCGACTCTGACAGCAGGCCCAGCACGTTGCGATCGCGGCAGGACACGTGCAGGAGGATCTCGATGTCCACCTGTTGCCGGATCAGCACGGCCAGCGCCAAGGGGCTCATTCGGGCCGTGGCCAGGGGCGAGTCGGCGATGTTGATGGCGTCCACTCCGGACTGGCGCAACGCGATCGCGCCCTGGACCAGCCGTTCGCAGTCGATGCCGCGCGGTGGATCCAGCTCGACCGACACGACGAACTCGCCGGACGCCATCTTGCGCTCGAACTCGGACAGGTGCCTGTCGTTCTTGACCGTGACTTGCGCTTCGTTTTCACGCATGTCCGTCAGGGTGATGTCCAAAGCGCCTTCGCGCCGCTGTTTGGGAGCCCGCGCGCCCACCGCTGCCGCCATCTTGGCGATATGATTCGGACCCGTGCCGCAGCAACCGCCGACCGCGCAAACGCCGAGATCCGCGACGCGCACCGACCACTCGGCGAAGTAGTCCGGGGAGGCGACGTACACGTAGCGGCCGTCGACCAGCTTGGGCAACCCCGCGTTCGGACTCAGGCAAACCCTTGCTCCGGGCACCCGCAACATGCGCTCCAGCACCGGATCGAGACCTTGCGGACCGGTCGAGCAGTTCGCGCCCACCGCCGCCGCGCCCAGCGCCGTCAAGTTTCGCACGATCTCTTCGGGTTTGTGGCCGAACAGGGTCTTGGCGTCGTCGGTGAACGTCGCGCAGGCGATGAACGCGGCTCCCGGCACGAGTTCGGTCAGGACCTGCGCGGCCAACCGCAACTCAGCCAGATCGCTGAAAGTCTCGAACAGCACCAGATCCGGATCCGCCGCAACCAGGGCGGCCAACTGCTCCTGGAAGATCTCGCGCGCCGTCTCGCGGGTCAGGTGGCCGATCGGTGCCAGCGGTTGGCCCAGCGGACCCACGCTCGCCGCGACCAGGGGCCGGTTGTGCGGGGGCCGGGTCTGCGCCGCCTCGCGTGCCAGCGCGACCGCCTTGGCATTGATTGCCGCCACCTGATCCGCGAGGTGACTGCGCTGCAATCGCAAGCGGTTGGCACCGAAGGTGTTGGTCGTCAGCACCATGGCGCCCGCGTCGACGTAATCCCGGTGCACGCGGCGCACCACTTGCGGGTGGCTCAGGCACAAGCCATCGAAAGCGCTCTCGAAGCCGAAGCCCTGATCATATAGTTCGGTACCCATCGCGCCGTCGAACACGAGTACGCGTTCGTCCAGCAGGGCTTCCAGTTGTTCACGTTGCAGCATACGCCGACGCTCCGGCCCAATCAGGTCCGGATCAGGGCGACGCGCGTCCAGCCCACCGAGTGGCCAACGGGCGACGTCCAACAGAGGGGGATGGTGGCAGGCAGGGCAAGGTGGCTACTTGAGAATCGACATCAGCCAAGACAAGAAGCCGAAGTTCACCGTGTACTTGCCGGTGCCCGTGGCCTTGCCGACCGGACCGCTGGGGCCCACGAGCATCTGCAGGTTCATGTTGCCGGATTTGCCGGACACGTACGCGCTCGAGAAGGTGACCGCGACCGAGGTCGGCTTGCAGCCCTCGTCGACCTGGCTGTTGCAGTTGTCGTCCTTGCCGTCGCAGATTTCGCTGGCGGCCGGCGTGACTTGACCGGTGCAGAGGGCGTCCAACTTGCCGTCTTTGCAGAACTTCGTCCCGGCCTTGCAGGTGCCGACGCCCTTGGTGGCGTCCGCGCCGTCGTAGCAGGCCGTGCTCTCCGCGTTGGCCGAGTTGACGCAGCCCTTCTGCACGTCGCACACGTCATCCGTGCACACATTGGCGTCGTCGCACTTCTTCGGGTCCACGCCGGGTAGGCACGTGAACTTGGCGTCTTGCGGGTTCTTGCCGCACTGGTCGCCGACCGTGCAGGCGTTGCCGTCACTGCACGAGCTACCAGACGACGCGTCCACGCAAAGGCCGGTGCCGACGTCGCAAGCGGCGCACTGATTGCCGCAGTCCTTCAGCACGCCGAGGCACTGTCCGGATCCGCAGGTGTCGCTGTTGGTGCACGGGTTCTTGTCGTCGCACAACCCGTTGTTCGGCGTGTGGGAGCACTTGCCGGTCGCGCCGTCGCACGTGTCGTTGGTGCACAAGTTGCCGTCTTCGCACGACTCGTCATCGGTCTTGCCGTTGCAGTCGTTGTCGATGGTGTCGCAACTTTCCTTGGCCGTCTTGGCCGCGGTGCTGCACGTCGAGGTCGCGAGATCCTTGCACAATACCGTACCACCTACGCACACGCCCACGCCGCACGCCTCGCCGACCGCCAACGTCACGCCGTTCGGGGCGTCGTAGGCGAAGTCCTCGTCGATCTTGCCATCGCAGTCGTCGTCGTCGCCATTGCACTGTTCGGTCTTGGGCTGCTTGGCGTCATTGCAGATCAACTCGCCATTGGCGGCACAGGTCGGCTTGCCGTAGCACTTGCCGATGAGATCCATGCACTTGCCAGCGTTGGTGTCGCAAGCCTCGCCGGCCTTGGTGCAGTCGTCGTCCGTCTTGCAGACCGTGGCGCTGCCCGACAGCTTGAACGCCGCCTTGAAGCACTTGTAGTCCAGGGCGAGGTTGTCGACCTTACCGTCGCAGTTGTCGTCGTCGCCGTTGCAGCTTTCCGCCGCCGGGGTCTTGGCGCCGCACGCGCCCAGGCCGTCGGGCGTGCACTTGCGGGTCGACTTGCAGGTGCCGAACTCGTTGCCGATGCTGCATTCCGTTGACAAGCCAGCGGTCTTGGCCCATTCGCTGCAACCGCAGCTCGGCTGCTCGACGATGGCGCACTTGCCGTCGACGCAACTCTCGCCCTTGCCGCACAACGTCGCGTCCTTGCTGCAGTCCACGCCGCTGCCGGGCTTGGTCGTCGACTTGAGCTTGCACTGCTTGCTGGTCTTGCCGCTGCCCACGTCGGTGATGTCGACGCACGCGTAACCACCTGCCGGACATTCAGAATCCGCGGTGCACGAGCCGCCGCAGAACTTGCCCGCGGTGCCATAGTCGATGCACAAGGCCTCGACGCCGTTGATGACGCAGTCCTTGTTGAACTGGCATGGCGCGCAAGTGGTCAGGAAGTTCGCGACGCAATACGTGCTTTTGTCAACGCCGATACCGACTTCCTTGCACGCATAGCCGGCGGCGCAGCCCTTGTCCGAGCACGGCTGGGCGCACTGCTTGCCGTTCGGCGTATCCAAGCACTTGCCGCTGTTGCACTTGCCGTCGTCGACGCAGGGACAGTCGTTGCCGCCGGGGCAGCCGATGCTGACGGTGTCCGAACCGGCGTCGACGGTATCGACCTCATTCACGTCAGTTCCGACATCGACGGCGGCGTCCGTGCCCACAGCCGTGTCGGTGGCGTCGGTGCCCGTGACCTGGGGAACATCCTGTTCCGCAACCACGTCGGGCTTCTTGTCGGGGCCAGACGCAGGAGTATCGCCGTCGCCGCAAGCGTTCAGGCCGAAAAGGGCGAACGTGCAAGTCATGGCCAAGCGGGCGGTCGTGCGGGTCATTCTGCCTCCGACGAATAGAGCTGACGGTACAGGGACCGTGGCGCGTACGGTAGCATCCGTCCGCTTCGCCTGTCAATTTTGGCGAAACAGGCACATTTGGCGGTCACGGCACGTCGGGTTCGCCAAGTTTCATGGCATCACGTTGGTCGCGTACAGCTGCAGGGTGCGCACCGCCTGGCCCCAGACCCCGGGAGCGCCCTTGTTGGGCTCCCAGTAGACCTGCACGCGCAACTGCACCCATTGCCCGCAGAACAGCGGCGCGTCATTCCACACGCTATTTGTGAAGATCACCCGCAGATCCACGTCGCCCTTCTTGTAGCCGAACTCCGTGGCGGCCTGCACGAGACTGACCGTCGCGGCGTTGCCGATCGCGACCTCGGCCGCGCCGAGCGTCACGGTCGCGCGGATCTGGACCTTCACGCTCGCCGCGTCGACGCCCGGCAGTTCGACCATCAAGGCGAGCGGAACGTGGATGCCGCCCTGTTGGCCCAGCACGAGCGGCGCCCAACCGCGCTCGACGTAGGGTAAAAAGCTGTGGGTCGCTTCCTGGGTGTAGCCGATCTCGACCTGCAACGTCGGCGCCGGCACTGTCTGGCCCGGATAGAACTGGCTGGGCGAGGGCGGCAGAGGCAACTTCACGTCGGGTGGCACGGTGGTCCCGTTCGGCGAGTTTGGACAGGCCGCCAAGCCGTCGCCGTGGCCGAAGTCCAACAGGCTCACCGCGTCGGCATCGGCCTTTGCCGTCGCGACATCTTCAACCGTGGTCCCGACCGGACCTGCCGCGCAAGCTGTCATCGACCCAACGATGGCGAGCAGCTTCAGGCGCACACGACCTCCGAAAACGCTTGGCATCTGCCCATGCCGACCGCAGCGCACGGTAGCAGATCGCTGATAGGGCCGCGACAGGACTGGTCGGCAGCTTGCGCGACCCTCGCGGCAGTTCTACAACCCGCGGTGCCAGCAGTGGCAGGGGGCGCACGTGAACCGGCGAACGATCGCGATTGGACTGACTTTGCTGCTGGTCGGGCTGGGCCTGGCGTGGCGCCTGTCCAGCCCGTCCCCGAGCCCGAGCCCGAACCCGAGCCCGAACCCGAACCCGCACCCGAACCCGAACCCGCACCCGAACCCGAACCCGGAGCCGGGGCCGGAGCCGGGGCCGGGACCGAGGCGGCCGACCCTCCAGCCGCCGCGCCCGATGCCGCCGGCAGATCTCACCCAGGCGGAACCCTTGGAGATCGCCCTCCCGGACGGGACGACCGCCACTGGCCGCCTGTGGCTCACCTCGCGTCCGGACGTGCCGCTGTTGATCGCCCTGTCCGGACCGGGTCGCGACGGCGCGCCCTGGCTGCCTGCCTTGCAAGCTCTGAAAGCCCAAAGGGAAGTTTCGCTAGCAGTGATAGACGGTGGCCCCGAGGCGACCGATGTCACGCCGGTGCGGCGCAAGGCGGCGCTGGATCGCGCCCAAGCCGTGGCCCAGGCGCTGCGAGCGCGTCCTTCCCTGTCGACGACGCCCTTGGTGCTCTTGGGGGCCGAAGACGCAGCCGAAGCGGTGCTGGTGCTCGCCGGCCGCGACGACACGGTGCGGGCGGTGGTTGCCCTGTCGCTACAGGCAGATCCGAGTGACGCCGCCTTGACCGAGGCCTTCGAACAACTCGCCCGCCGCCAGGTCCTGCTCGCCTGGTCGACCGGCGACGCAGCGCTGCCGTTCGGGCGGATCCTAGCCCAGCGCCTGGCCAATCCCCGCTTGGTCGTCGCCCCCAGTCAGGCGCACGGCCTGGAACTGCTGCAAGATCCCCAAGTCCGCAGCGATCTCGCCGGCTGGCTGTTCGCGGCCCTGGGACCGGCCCGGTAGCAGGAAAGGCCCCGCTTGGTTAGACTGCCGCGATTCGCGCCGGATTCCGCACCGGCAGGGATGAAACCCATGGTCAAGCCGTTCGCACCTTCCGCGCCGTTCGGCATCCTAGCGTCCGGGTTGGCGATTCTTTGCGCCTGTGGCACCGCTACGCCCCCCTCGACCCTCGGCGTCAACGACGTCACGGTGACCGACGGCGCGGCGGATGTGGCCAAGGATGCCTCGGCGACCGACGTGGCTGCGCCCCAGGATCTGGCTACCGACGTGCCCGCGCCGGCCGATGTCGGTCCGGATGCGGCTCCGGATGCGCAGCCGCCCAAGGACGCGCTGCCGACCAAGGAGCAGATCTGCAAGGGTTACGCTGACGAATACCTCAAGCAGCTGCCCGCCGTGCTGGCCTGTAAGACCGACAGCGCCTGCAACACGCAAACGCCTGACAAGTTGACCTGCGCATGCGGTGCGTTTGCCAACGCCGGGCTGCAAGCATGGACCAGCGTTCAGGAAGCCAGCCAGCAGTTCTACTCGCACCAGTGCGGCACCTGCTTCAAGGCCGAGTGCGCCGACGATCCGACCAAGCCCTACTACGGCGTGTGCAAGGCCGGCCAATGCGGCTCCAAGGAAGCGACCTGCGCGGACCTCGCCAAGGCCTGGGACACGCTCAAGAGCGATGCGCAAGTCTGCACGGATTCGAGCGATTGCACGGGCAGCATCGGCATCGCGGTCAATTGTGACGCGTGCAAGCTGCCAGCCAACGCCAAGCACCTGGTCGACACCGCCGCGCAAGGCAAGTACGCGGCGTTGCTCAAGAAGCTATGGGAAGACCTGGGCTGCGACCCGCCTGCCGTGTGCGCTTGCGGACCTGCCACAGGCGAATGCGTCGCGGGCAAGTGCCAAGCCAAGCAGTAAGATATTTCAGGAGAATAGCCCATGCTCGACATCAGGTACGTCGTGGCCCACGCCGAGGACGTCGCGCGCAACACCCTTCAACGCAACGTGAAAGCCGATGTCCAAGCGGTGGTGGACGCCTATCGCGCGCGCAACATCGCGCTGACCGAGTTGGAGAACACCCGCGCGGAAGCCAACGCCATCGCCAAGTCCATGAAGGACAGGGTGGAACCTGAGGAACGCCAGCGCCGGGTCGACCAGGGCCGGGCGCTGAAACTGCGCGTGGCCGAACTCGAGGCTACCGTCACGGCGCTCGAACCTGACCTGGACGCGCGGCTGCGGGCCCTGCCCAACCTGACGCATCCCGATGTGCCCGTGGGCCATACCGACGACGACCACCGCGAACTGCGCAAGGTCGGCACGCCGCGTCAGTTGGGTTTCCAGGCTTTGGATCACGTGCAACTGGCTGAGAAGCTGGACCTGATCGACTTCGAGGCCGGGGCAAAGGTCGCCGGGCAGAAGTTCTATTTCCTCAAGAACGAACTGGTACTGGTGGACATGGCGCTGCAGCGGTACACGCTGGAGTTGCTGATGAAGAAGGGCTTCACCGCTATGGTGACGCCGGATCTGGCACGACCGGAGATCCTCGAGGGCATCGGCTTCAATCCGCGCGGGGCCGAGTCGCAGATCTACAGCATCGCGGGCCACGATCTGTGTCTGGTCGGGACGGCCGAGATCCCGATTGGCGGCATGTACCAGGACGCATTGCTGATGCCCGAGCAATTGCCCATCAAGATCGCGGGCATCTCGCATTGCTTTCGCACCGAGGCGGGCTCGGCGGGGCGAGAGTCGCGCGGGCTGTACCGGGTGCACCAATTCACCAAGGTGGAGATGTTCATCTTCTGCGATGGCGAGTTGAAGGTCAGCGAGGCCCATCACGACGAACTGCTGGCCATCGAGGAGGAGATCTTCCAGGCGTTGGAGATCCCTTATCGCGTCCTGGACATCTGCTCGGGCGATCTGGGCGCGCCGGCCTACCGCAAGTTCGACATCGAGGCGTGGATGCCCGGACGCGGCGCGTACGGCGAGGTGACGTCGACCTCGAACTGCACGGACTACCAGAGCCGCCGCCTGAACATACGCGCCAAGGGGGTGCACGGCGAAGGCGAGACCGGCAAGCCGCGGCTGGTGCACACGCTGAACGGCACCGCGGTAGCGACGTCGCGCGGGCTGATCGCGCTGCTCGAGAACCACCAGCAGGCCGATGGCTCGGTGGTGATGCCTGCAGCCTTGCGGGGTTACCTGCCCTTCGATCGTATCGGCCCGAGGTAGTTCGGGTTCGGGTTCGGGTTCGGGTTCGGGTTCGGCTCCGGCTCCGGCTCCGGC
>CAYHHL010000166.1:0-13209 GCA_964356325.1 uncultured Enterobacteriaceae bacterium
CGAGTTCGGCCCCAAGATTTATGGCTTGCAGCGGGCGGCGCAGACCTACTTCGGTAAGAATGCCGGCGAGTTGACGCCGTTGGAGAGCGCGTTCCTGGCGGCGAACAAGCCCTGCCCGCGCTGTGGCTATGCGCGCTTCACCGGCAAGAAGTGGGATCCGTGGTGGCAGGAGCGCATGATCGGCATCATGAACAAGATGCGCGACGAGGGCATCATCAACGAAGAGCAGTACCTGGCCGAGGCGCCGTACATTCCGCGCTTCCTGGGCTGGCCGGCGCCGCAAGTGGCGCAACCGCTGGAGCCGCTGGGCGGGGTCGAGGAGTAGTTGGAGTAACGCCGGGTCGGGTTCGGGTTCGGGTTCGGGTTCGGGATCGGGTTCGGGTTCGGGTTCGGGATCGGGTTCGGGTTCGGGTCGGCAATCTGTCCTGCGCCACGGCGTGTTCTGGTTGCCGGTTCTGCGCCGCCTTGTCATACTTGGGCAAGTAAGATTCCTACCGGAGCCGGCGATGCACGTCACGTCCAAAGGCCAAGTCACCATCCCCATCGAGATCCGCAACAAGTTCGGGCTTCTACCTGGCACCGAGGTCGAATTCGTGGTCGAAGACGGCGACGTCCGTGTTCGCAAGGCCGCGACGGCGCCCTCGCGTGGCACAGCGATCGTCGAACACCTGCGAGGACGCTGGCGCAGCCGCCTTTCCACAGAGGAACTGATGGCGATGACCCGTGGTGAACCGACGTGAGCGGTGTCCTCGTCGACACGTGCGTACTCATCGACGCGTTGGGCGGCTCGCCGAAATGGGCAGCTTGGTCTGAAGCCGCGCTTGCGTCCGCTGCGAATCACTCGCAATTGTATATTAATCCAGTAATCTACGCGGAACTCGGCGCCGGGTTCGATCGCATCGAGGAACTGGACGATGCCGTCCCCGCGTCTCTGTTCACCCGGCTGCCATTGCCCTGGGAAGCCGCTTATTTGGCCGGTCGCGCCTTCTTGGCCTACCGGCAGCGCGGTGGCCAGCGCGACCGGCCGCTGCCGGACTTCCTCATCGGTGCGCACGCGGCGGTGGCCGGCCTGGATCTTCTGACGCGTGACGCCCAGCGCTTCCGCACCTATTTTCCAAGCGTGCGCCTCATCGCTCCGTGATATAGAACGCGCGAGCGCTTGCCCGTGTCCCGCCGGGCGATAGTCCGCCAACGTTCGAGCCTGGCCTCCCACACGACAACCCCGCGAGATCCATACCATGCGCCGCTCCATCTGCCTTGCCCTGGTCGCCATCCTCACGCCCGCTTGCGACAGCGAACTCGCCGACTCTGCCCGCGAGAAGGCCGGCGCGGTGACCGATGCCACCAAGGCCAAGGCTGATGCCTTTGCATTGAAGGTCCAGGACGACTTTCTCAGTGATCTCGTGTGTTCCGGCACGCTGTCGGGGTCGATGGCAACCCGCATCAAGGAAGCGCTCGGGGCCAAGGGCGGCTTGACCACGGCCGACCTGTTGGCGGCGCCCGAGGCGATGTCGGCAGTCCTGGCGCGGGCGGCCGGGATCCTGGCGGCGCAGCGCGGCTCCGTGGCGGCCTTGGCGGAAGTCTACACCCAGGTCAACGTCTCGACCTTGCTGGAGAACGGCTGGGACTCGCTGCAGTGCGGGGCGCCTGCGACCCTGCCCTGCCTGGTGGGCCAGGCGACTTCGACGGTCACCTGTACGGGCGGCAAGCCAGCATCGTTGGCAGTGTCGTTCACGGCCTGCCGGTTGAGCACCGCGGTCTACGACGGGACCGTGGCCTTTGCGCGCGGGGCCGAAGCAGGCGCGGCGGAAGTGACCTTGACGGCGTTCAGGCCCAGCGAGGCTGAGCAACTGGATGGCAAGTTGCGGCTGACGGTCGGCATCGGCAAGGGCGAGGTCGTGCTGCAAGCGCTGCAACCGCTGGTGGCCGCTTCTCACCAAGGCGCCGAGGCCAAGAAATGCGGGCGCAAGACGACGTTGACGGTGGCGCGGCTGGCCGTGGACACGACCCAAGTCACGGCCGAGTTCGAAGGCACGCGGGAGGATGCCGGATCGGTGCTCGGCTTCCGCTCGATCGCCAAACACCTGGCCTGGCCCTATGCGGCGAAATGCCAGTGCCCGCAGCCGGGCAGCGGTCTTTCAGTCACGTTCCCGCGTCCTTACGGTACGGGCACTGGGCCGACCCTGACGCTGGCATTTGGCCCGGCGCCTGGCGGAGCTTGTGCAGGCGTGACGGCGACCCTGGCGAACTGGCCGAAATGCAGCGTGTTCGACAATGCGACGGCGGATTGCGGCAAGGCGGCGACCGAGAAACTGGCCAACGCGGTGCTCGGCGCCCTGTGCACGTCGGTGCCGTAGCTCCCGGCAAACAACCTCTCATTATCAGGCCTTCGCCTTCAGCGACAGCGTCAGCACGAACGTCGCCACCGGCTCGGCGCCACTCACCTTGGGCACCGTCGCGGTCACTTCCAGGGGCAAGTTGCAGCGCTCGCCGGTCCTTGCCGCCCGCTCGACCAGGGCCGCGATCGCCTCGCCCATCTCGCAACTGAAGTGCACGTCGCCTTCGGGCCGCTTGAGGAACTTGGCGTTGAAGTCTTTGAATACCAGCGTAATTTCCTTGTCCTTGCGCTTCTCGATCAGGCGCATGGCCAGGAGGCCGCTCGCACAGTCGGCGCCCACCGCCAGCGCGCCGAAGTACATCGAACCCAAGTGGTTGCGCGATCGGTAGGTCAGCGGGATGCAGATCTCCAGACGCTGGTTGTTGACCTGGACCACGCGCGGGGACAGGAACAGGATCATGGGGATCCGCGTCAGGCCGAACGCGCGCAGGGACAGGGTCGCCTTCAGGGTCTCGAGGTTCATCGCGGGCATCTCCAACTGCGGGTTCGGGGTCGGGGTCGGGGTCGGGTTCAGGGTCGGGTTCCGGCTCAGGGCAGGGACGTCCGCTCCCTGCGGTCGCTACACGCCCTGCCCGTTTTCGAGGAATCGGAGCTATCCGCTCCTCGCCCCTCGAAAACGGTTCCGGTTCCGGTGACGGCGGCGGTGCCGGAACCCTAGCGAGCCAGCGGCCCCCCGTCGCGCGCCGCCGCCGCCCGCAGCTTGTCCTTCTTGCTCGTGCGCTTGCCCTTCACGCCGCCGTGCGGATCCCCAGGCGGCACCGTCAGTTCGGTCGGCTCGAAACCTTCCAGCCGTTCGCGCGGCAGTTCCAGGTGGTGGCGGCGCTCGATCAGGCGGAAGTGCGCGTCGGACTCCGCACTCACGAAGCTCACTGCCACGCCGGTCTCGCCCGCCCGCCCGGTGCGACCGATGCGGTGCAGGTAGTCCACGGCGGAACGCGGCAGATCGTAGTTCACCACTGCCGGCAATTGCGCGATGTCCAGCCCGCGGGCCGCGACGTCCGTAGCCACCAGCACTTGTACGCGGCTCGCCTCGAAGTCCGCCAACGCCGCCACGCGCGCACTCTGGCTCAGGTCGCCGTGCAAGCGCGCCACTGTGACGCCCACGCGTTCGAGCTTGGCCGCGACATGATCGGCGGCGTGCCGACTGGCCACGAACACGAGCACCCGGGTCCAACCGTGCACCTCCAGAAGATGCCGCAACAAAAGCGTGCGCTTGCCGACATCCACCTCGATGACCCGCTGCTCGATGACCGCCTGGGCCGGCAGCGTGCTGGCCTCGATTTCGATCCGCGTCGGTTCGTGCAGCCAGGTCTGGGCGAGGTGGCGCACGGCCGGCGGGAAAGTAGCCGAGAACAGGAGATTCTGCGTTCCTGCCGGCAGCATCCCCTGAATCCGCGCCAGTTCCTCGCTGAAGCCCAGGGACAGCAGGCGATCCGCCTCGTCGAGCACGAGGTACTGCACGGCGTTCAGGCGCACCGCGTTGTGGTCGACCAGATCCAGCAGCCGACCGGGCGTGGCCACGAGCAGATCGGCACCACCGCGCAGTGCCAGCATCTGTGGGTTGATCGAGACGCCACCCACCACCACCAGGCTCTTGAGCCGCACCGGCAACTGCCGACCCAAGGCCTCGATGGCTTGGCCGATCTGCAGCGCAAGTTCGCGCGTCGGCACCAGGATCAGCGCCCGCACCGGCCGCGGCGAACCGGTGGACTGGGTGGTCAGCCGGTGCAGCAGAGGCAAGACGAACGCCGCGGTCTTGCCCGAACCGGTTTGCGCGCACGCCCAGACGTCACCGCCGCGCAGGATGGCCGGGATGGCCGCGGCCTGCACCGGTGTCGGTTCGAGGTAACCCAAGTCGGCGACTGCGGTTTGCAGCGGAGCCGAAAGGCCGAGGGACGAAAATGTCATGGAACCCCTACTTGATCCGCCAAACCACGCCGAACTGGCCCTGCGAGGAGCCGGTCGAGGACACCTTGGTCCCGCCGAGCGCGTCCTTGGCCGCCGAACCGGTGATGTACACACCCGTATCGCTCGGATCGGCCCATACGCGCGTCACCGTCAACTGGTTGAAGACGTTGCTGTTGCACACGTACGCGGTCGAGGTGGAGACCAGCAGCTTGTCCCAGATGTAGCCGCTGCCGTTGACCGTGCCGTGTAAGGCCCACAGGTAGTTGCAGCCGCCCGACAGAATCGTGCCTACGACCCAGGCCCGGCTGGCGCTGACCGTGACCGCGGTGGGGATGTAGGCTCCCGACGCGAACGCAGGCATGCCGGTCGGCGGCGTGGGCTGGGGCGATTCGGTGGCCAACGCCGTACTGCTGAGGTTCCAGATGATCGGCTGATTGCTTGCGGTGTAGCCGACCGCGAGCGCGTGGTAGGTCGACGAACCGTGGACCGCCGTGACGACCTGGCCAGCCGTGCCCGCGAGCGCCCAGCCATTGCCGCTGGTCGTGGCCATGATCGCGCCGCCTGGGGCCACGCCAGCGCAGGTCGCGTTCATGCCGTTGCTGCTTCCCCACAGCGCGATGTACGGCGTCGAGGGCGAAGTCGTGGAATTGGCGGCGATCCACAGCGAGGCGGAGTCCGCTGCGTAGAGGCCGGCGATGTGGGCTGTCATCAGGGCACTGATGCACGCGGTCGAGGACGTGATGTAGCTGTTGAACAAGCCCATCTCACCCACACCGCTGACGCCGCCGACACTCCAGGCGTTCGTGCCTGGGGAGTACTTGAAGCGATTGAGCGTGGTCTTCGGCGTGCCGTTGGTCACGAAGTCCGCGTTGCCGCCCGCGTAGTAGAGCTCGCTGCCATTGGGGTCGGCGACGTAGCTGACCTGGCGCAGGATGCGCTGGGCGGCTGGCAAGGTGGGGACGCCGACGTTTTGCCAGCCGTTGACTGCCGTGTAGTTCGCGGTCGCTGCCTGAGAGTCGCTGACCGTGGGCAATGTCGCCTTGCCGCCGGTGACGAGGCGATAGGCAAGCGCCCAGTACTCGACGGGGTTGCCGCCCAGGACCTGGGAGACCGTGGGCGGCGAGACGGTCGGATCGAGCACGTACAGCGAGGACTGCGCCGAGATGGAACTGGTACCGAAGCCCGAGACCTGCAGTTTTCCGTCCGGTCCGCGACTCGCCCCGGTCATGCGCGCGCTGGACGTCGCGTTGCCCGGCATGATGAGGGCCGACTGCTCGAGACCGGTGCAGGTCTTGCCCGAGCAAAACCCGTAGGCCTGCGCCGCAGCGCCCTGGCATGCGGTGCCGAACGCCACGTTGCTGAACGTACACGAGCCGCCTGCAGCGCAGGTGTCGAGGGTGCAAGGGTTGGCGTCGTCACAGAAATTGCCGCCGCCCGCGTAGCAAGTGCCCTGGTCGCAGAAGTCGCCCTTGGTGCAGAAGTCGTTGTCGTTGCAGGCGCTCGTGTTCGGCGTGAAGGTGCACTTGGCAGTCAGGTTGTCACACGCGTCATCGGTGCAAGCGTTGCCGTCGTTGCACGCCACGCCATTGCCCGAGCAGGTCGGCGCGCCAGTAATGGTCATACAGAGGTCATTGGGAGTGCAGGGGTTGCTATCGTCGCAGGTGCCCGTCGAACCCTTGGGACTCCAGTTGGTCGGGTTGGCGGCGGCGCAGGTCTGGCACGTATCGCCCGGCTTGTTGATGCCGGCCACGTAGCAGGCGCCATTGATATTGCACGCGCCGTTGGAGTCGCGGATGCGCCGGATGATGTGGTTGTAGGTGTCGGCGACGTACAGGTAGCCGCTGCCGTCCGCGGCGATGCCCGAAGGCAAGTAGAACGAGACGTTGGCCGCCGGACCGTCGGCCGGGCCGAGGGCTCCGCCGCCTGCGACCGTGGTAACTCCAGTGGCACTGCCGCGGCGGACGCGACCGTTGAAGCTGTCCGCGATGTAGACGGCGACGCCGACAGCGGCGGGTGTCACCAACAGGCCGGTCGGGTAGTTGAAGCGCGACTTGGTCGGGTCGAGGTTGTCGAGGTAGCCTGCCACGCCGTCGCCACCCGCGGTCTGGACGATGCCGCTCGGGGCGACCTTGCGGATCCGGTGGTTGTTCTGGTCGGCGACCCAGACCGCGCCGGTACTATCGAAGCCTACGCCGGTAGGGGTGTTGAACTTGGCCTTGGCGCCCTCGCCGTCCACGTACCCGGAGACGCCCACGCCGGCCAGCGTGGTGACCGTGGCGTCGCTGGGGTTGTAGATGCGGATCGCGTGGTTGCTCGTGTCCGCGATCGCGACGACTCCGGTGGCGCTGACCGCGACGGCCCTGGGGAACGTGAACTTCGCGGTCGCTGCCGTGCCATCCGCGAAGCCAGAGCCCGCGCTGCCGGCGAGCGTAGTGACCGTGCCATCGCCAGCGATCTTGCGCAGTAGCGAGTTGCCCATGTCCGCCACGTACACGTTGCCGGCGCCGTCGACCGCGACACCCATGGGATGGTTGAAGGAGGCAGCGGTGCCGACGCCGTTGTTGGAGCCCGCCTTGGGATTGCCCGCAAACGTCGAGACGTCGCCCGCCAAGGTCATCTTGCGGATCATGTTGTTGTTGGTGTCGGCGATGAACAGGTGACCGCTCTTCGGATCGAACGCGAGGCCGGTCGGGGTGTTGAACTGCGACTTGCCGAGCGCTCCGTCCGCGTAGCCGCCGCTGCCCGCGCCGCCGTTGGGATTGGGCACGTTGCCGCCGAGCTTGTCGACCCACACCAGATTGCCGGCGTTGCACACGCCGCTCTGGCAGTTGTCACCCACGCTGCAGGCGTTGCCATCGTCGCAAGCCGCGCCACTCGGCAGGTTGACGTTCTGGCAACCTAATGAATTATCGCAAGTATCTGCGGTGCAGGCCTTCTTGTCGTCGCAATCGATCACCGCGCCCGCGCAACTACCCTGGCTGCACACGTCGCCGCTCGTGCAAGCGCTGCCGTCGTTGCAGGTCGCGGTGTTGTGGGCGTGGCTGCAGCCGCTGAGCTTGTCGCAACCGTCCGTCGTACAACCGTTGTTGTCGTCGCAGTTGGGTGCCGCGCCGCCGACGCAGACGCCGCCGTTGCACAAGTCGCCCGTGGTGCATAGGTTGTTGTCGTTGCAGGACGAGGTGTTGTTGACGTTCTGGCAGCCCTTGGTCTTGTCGCAGGAATCGCTCGTACACGGGTTGCTGTCGTCGCAATTGGGCGCCAGCCCGCCGAGGCACGCGCCGCCTGCGCACGCGTCGTTGGTCGTGCAGGCGTTGGCGTCATTGCAAGCGAAGGTATTGTTGGCATACGCGCACTTGCCGCTGCTGCAGGCGTCGGTCGTGCACAGGTTGCCGTCGCCGCAGTCGGTGACCGCCGCGCAGTTGCCGCCACAGCCGAAGATGGGCTTGTACACGCAGGTGCCGCCCGCCGGGTCGCAACTGTCGGTGGTGCAATCATCGTTGTCGTTGCAGACCTTGGCGGCGCCGGCCTGGCAACTGCCGCTCGCGCAGCCGTCGTTCAACGTGCAGGCGTTGCCGTCCGAGCAGCCCAGCGTGTTGTTCGCGAACTTGCAGCCACTGCCCGGATCGCAACTGTCCGTCGTGCAGGCTTTGCCGTCGTCGCACGCCAATGCCGCGCCGCCCAGGCAAGTGCCGCCGCCGCAGGTGTCATTGGTCGTGCAAGCGTTGCCGTCCGTGCAGACCAGCGTATTGCTGACGTATTTGCAGCCGCTGGCCGGATCGCAACTGTCGGTCGTGCACGGCTTGCCATCGTCGCAGTTCGGCGCGGCGCCGCCCTTGCACACGCCGCCCTGGCACGCGTCGCCAGTCGTGCACGCGCTGTTGTCGTTGCAGGCCGCGATGTTGTTGACGTTGACGCAACTGCCGGTGCCGCTGTTGCAACTGTCCGACGTGCAGCCGTTGCTGTCGTTGCAGGATTTCGGCTGTCCCGCAATGCACTTGGAGGCCGAGCAAGCGTCGCCTATGGTGCAAGCGTTGCTGTCGCTGCACGCCGCGGTGTTGTTGACGTGGGCGCAAGTGCCGTTGGCGACGTTGCAACTGTCGTTGGTGCAGAGGTTGCTGTCGTCGCAAGCCTTGGGCGAGCCGGCCTTGCACGTGCCGGCTGCGCAGACATCGCCGATGGTGCAAGGGTTGGTGTCGTCGCAAGTCGCGGTGTTGACGGGGAACGCGCACTTGCCGTTGACGCATTGATCATCGGTGCAGGCGTTGAAGTCGGTGCAGTCGGTCGACTTGGCGCAGTTGCCACCGCAGCCGATCTTCGGAGCATAGACGCACGCGCCGTCGCCCGGGTTACAACTGTCGTTGGTGCAAGCCTCTTTGTCGTCGCAGGCCACCGCGGTGCCGGGTTGGCAGCTGCCGAGCCCGCACTTGTCGCTCAGGGTGCACTTGTTGCCGTCGTTGCAAGCCGCGCCGTTGGCGCCGTTGACGCAACTGCCCGTGGTCTTGTCGCAACTGTCGTCGGTGCAGACGTTGCCATCGTCGCAGCTCTTGGCGCTACCTGGCTTGCACGCGCTGGCCGCACAAACGTCGCCCTGGGTGCATGCGTTGTTGTCGTTGCAAAGCATAGAGTTGGCCACATGCGTACAAGCCCCGGTCGCTGCGTTGCAGCCGTCATTGGTGCAGCCGTTGCTGTCGTCGCAGTTCTTGCCCGTGCCCGACTTGCACGCGCTACCGGTGCAGATGTCGCCGATCGTGCAGGCGTTGCTGTCGTCGCAAACCGCGGTGTTGGCCACGGCCTTGCACGCGCCGGTGGTGGGATCGCAGGCGTCGTCGGTGCACACGTTGCCGTCGTTGCAGGCGGTCGGCTTGCCGGGCTGGCATTTCGCGCCACCGCAGACGTCGCCGGCCGTGCACGCGTTGCCGTCGTCGCAAGAGGCTGTATTCGCGACGTTGCTGCAGGCGCCGGTCTGAGGCGCGCAGGCGTCCGCGGTGCAAGGGTTGCCGTCGTCGCAGCCCTTGGCGGATCCAGACTTGCAGCCACCGCCTGCGCAGACGTCGCCGAGCGTGCAGCCGTTGGCGTCGTCGCAAGTCGCGGTGTTGGCTGGGAACGCGCACTTGCCGTTGACACACGCATCGTCGGTGCACGGATTGCCGTCCTTGCAGTCGAGCGCCGCCTGGCAATTGCCACCACAGCCGGTGATGGCCTTGAACACGCAGTTTCCGCTGGAGGAATCGCAGGTGTCATTGGTGCAGGTGTCGGAGTCCGAGCAAACCTTGGCCGCGCCCACCTTGCACGCTCCGGCGGAGCAACCGTCGCCGATGCTGCAGGCGTCGCCGTCGGTGCACGTGGCGGCGTTGGGCAGGTTCTTGCAAGCGGCCGTGGCGCTGTCACAGCCATCGTTGGTGCACGGGTTGCTGTCGTCGCAGACCTTGGCCGTTCCGCTGACGCAGGCGCCGGCCAGGCAAGCATCGCCCTGGCTGCACGCATCGCCGTCGCTGCACGGTGCAGTACTGTTGCTGAACGCGCACTTGCCGGTCTTGAGGTCGCAAGCGTCATTGGTGCACAGGTTGCCGTCGTCGCACGACACCGCGCTGCCGGCCAGGCAAGTGCCACCTTGGCAGGCGTCGCCTTGCGTGCAGGGGTTCTTGTCGTCGCAACCCGCGGTGTTGGCCGTGGCGGTGCAACTGCCGCTTTGGGGGTCACAGCCGTCGCTGGTGCAGACGCTGTCGTCCTCGCACACCTTGGGTGCGCCGGGAGCGCACAGGCCGTTGGCACAGGCGTCGCCCAGGGTGCAGGCGTTGTTGTCGTTGCAGGTCGCGGTGTTGGCCACGCTCAGACACACGCCCCCGCCGCATGCATCGTTCGTGCACGGGTTGCCGTCGTCGCAGTTCTTAGCCGATCCGGGCTTGCAACTGCCGCCCTGGCACGTATCCGCGAGCGTGCAGGTGTCGCCGTCATCGCAAGGGGCAGACGTGGGCAGGAACGCGCACTTGCCGCTGAGACACGCCACCGTGTTGCACAAGTCGCCGGCCTTGCAGTCTTGCGCCGTCAGGCAGGTGTCACCGCAGCCGTTGATGGCCGAGTGCACGCAACCTCCTGTCTTGGCGTCACAACTGTCGTTGGTGCAGGTGTCCTTGTCCGCGCACTGTTGCGCCGCGCCGCCCACGCAGGTGCCCTCGACGCAGGCGTCGCCGATGGTGCAGCCGTTGCCGTCGTCGCAAGCGGACGAGCCGGCGACGTGGCTGCACAGGCCGTTGGAAGCGTCGCAACTGTCCACCGTACAAGCGTTGCCGTCATCGCAGCCGACCGCTTTGCCGGGCACGCATGCGCCCTTTTCGCACACGTCGTCCGCGGTGCAGGCGTTGCCGTCGCTGCAGTTGGCGGTGGTGGCCGTGACCGTGCAGGCGCCGTCGACCGGATTGCACACGTTGGCGGTGCAGCCGTTGCCGTCGTCGCAAGCCTTGGCGGGTCCGGGCTTGCACGTACCGCCGGAGCAGGCGTCGCCGACCGTGCAGCCGTCGCCGTCGCTGCAGGCGCCGCTCGCCAGGTCGTGCTGGCATCCGGCCTGGCTGTCACAACTATCTTCAGTACAAGGGTTGTTGTCCTCGCAATCGGTGATCGAGCCGCCCGCGCACAGCCCGCCGCCGTTGCATTTGGTGCCCGAGGTGCAGGCGTCGCCGTCATCGCACTTCAAGCCGGCGATCTTGGGCGCTGCCGTGCAGCCGCCGTTCAAGCACTTGGCGGTGTTGCAGTCGTCAGCGCCGCAAGTCATCGCGTTGCCTGTGCATTTGCCGGCAAGGCAGGTGTCCTTCTGGGTACAGGCGTCGTTGTCGGTACATGCGGCGCCGTCATCGTCGGTGTGCGTGCAGCCCTTGGCCGGCAGGCAGGCGTCCGCGGTGCAGGTGTTGTTGTCGTCGCAAACCTTGGCCTTGCCGCCCAGGCACTTGCCGTCGCTGCAGGTCTCGCCCGCGGTGCATGCGTTGCCGTCGTCGCACGAGCCGCCGTCGACCGCGGCGTGCACGCAGGCGCCGGCCTTGCTGCAAGTATCCTCGGTACAAGGGTTCTGGTCGTCGCAGCCAGCGGCGCACTGGCCGCTGACGTCCTGGCCGGAGGTGTCCGCCGTGGCCACGTCGTTGCCAGGGTCGATGTCGGGCGCGGCCGCGTCGGCATCCTCGGCAGGCGCGACGCCGGTCGCATCGTCAAAACGTTCAGCTCCCGGCACTTGCACGTTGCAGCCGAGAACGAGCGCGACGACCAGGGGCCAAGCGCGACGAGACGAACGAAGGAAGTCGGTCATGCTGGCCCATCTGGTGGCAGCGCGATTCGTGAATCGCTGTCTCGCGTCCGCAGGCGAGCGGGCGACGACGTTGCCGGTGCCAGACAGAAGCGGCGCGTAGCGTACGATTTGCCCTGGTTGGCCGTCAAGCTGACAACGGGCTTCGGCGTTCTGCGCTTGCCTGCCGGAGCCCATGCCGCTATCCTACCGGCCCGGTACTTCGCCGCCTGGCACCCGAAACTTCGCTTCGGTGCAGCCGGTCCTTTCGCCCCGGGCCCGTTGGCCCTCTTTGCCTCGTGGAGCTCCTGGTCATGGCTGCTGAACTGGCCTCGTCGCCACCGCCGCCACCAGCACGCTCCGGACCTTCGGGCCGCGGAATCGGTGACGTCGTCGCGGGTCGCTACAAGATCACCGGCATCGTCGGCAAGGGCGCGATGGGTGCGGTCTTTGCCGCCGAGCACGCGAACACGGGCCAGAAGGTCGCGCTCAAATTCATGATCGTCGGCGACGAGGACGGCCAGGAGTTCATCGCTCGCTTCGAACAGGAAGCCAAGGTGATGGCGGGCCTGCGCTCCTCCAACACCATTCGCATCTACGACTTCGGCCACACCGACGACGGCGCGTTGTTCATGGCCATGGAATTGCTGGTCGGCGTGCCGTTGGACAAGCACCTGCGCGACCTCGGCCGCGAAGGCACGGCGATGACCGAGCGCGACGCCAGCCAGACGACGGTGCAGATGTTGCGCAGCCTGGGTGAAGCGCACGGCCTCGGTCTGGTCCACCGCGACATGAAACCCGGCAACGTGTTCATGAACGACGACGGCAGCGGCGACACGCAAGTCAAGGTGCTCGACTTCGGCCTGGCGCGGGTCAGCAACTCCGCCTTGACCAACGTGGGCCGCATCATGGGCACGCCGGCCTACATGGCGCCGGAACAGTGGCAAGGCGCAGGCGTCGGACCGGCGGCCGACCTGTATGCCGTTGGTTGCATGATGTTCGCGATGGTGACGGGCGATGCCCCCTACGCGGCCGGTGACAACGTCCTGTCTTTGATGCACAAGCATTGCACCGAAGACATCCCGGATCCGCGCGAACGAGCCAAGGTCGCGCTTTCCGAAGGCTACGTCTCGATCATGCACAAGGCGATGGCCAAGCACGCGGCGGAACGGTTCGAGAGCGCCAAGGAAATGCGCAACGCGCTCGAGGCCTTGCTCGGCGGGTCGTGGACGTCGTCGCTGAACCTGGGCACGGCTTCGAGCTTGCGGCTGCAGTCGGCGCAACGGGTGGTCGCGGACAGTGGCGCCGCGGCGGATCTGGCGACGATCTCGGCGGACGGCGCGGGGGCGCTCAAGTCGAGCCAGAAGAAGAACTTGCGCGCCAGCCCGGCCGATGATGCGACGATGGCGGCGTCCTTGACCCGCGATCAGCGCGCCCAACTCGACGCCGCGTCGGCTCCTGCCGCCAACGCCAAGCTTTGGCCGGCGTTGTTGGCCGTCGGCGTGGTGGCGATCGCAGCGGCAGCCTGGTTCGCGACCCGCGACAATGTGCAGGCTACGGCTCCAGTTGCGGTTGCTGCGGTCCCGGCACCGGCACCGGCCACGGGTTCGGGTTCGGGTTCGGGTTCGGGTTC
>CAYHHL010000167.1:0-8549 GCA_964356325.1 uncultured Enterobacteriaceae bacterium
CTAGGTGTGTGGTTGAGGCAAGTGGCAGTTCCAGGCGGAGCAAGGCGGTCGGCTCGCGGGCCCGCAGCGGCTGGAGTTGGCTAAGTCCTCCCTCGCTCTGGGGTCTTGCACCCGGTCAGCTGGCATTGCGCGTCGCCGCGCCCGTGGGCCTGCTCTTGCTCGTAGCCGCCGCCCTGGTCGGTTGGAAGGCACAGGACACCTGGCTGGCCGCCGGTCAGCCCGCGTCCGGCGAGTCGCTCACGGGTCCGTACCAACTCGTGCCATACGCACTGTTCCTGGCGTTTCGATCACTAGCGGTGGGGCTGGGTTCCGGCGCCGTGGCGGCGTTGCTGGCGGCAGTGGTGGCATGGCGACTTCGGCGTGACCTGCCTGAACTGAGCCTGACCGCACCCTCGCTGCCGCGCTGGCCCGTCTGGCGAATCACCGCGCTGGCGGCGCTGGTTGGGCTCGCGTATGGCGTGGCGTGGCGCGCGACGTCAGATCTGCGCACCGTCGGCGATGAAAGCTCGTACCTCGAGCGCGGCCGGGTGCTAACCGCCTTGCTTCGTCAGGGAAACCTGCACGGTCTTTACGACTGGTTCCAGGGCACGGCCCACCGCCCTTGGCCAGGCCTCCTGCCGACCTATCTGGGCAGCCTGGTCGGCCTGAGCGAACCTTGGCTGGTCGGACTGCAGGCGGCCGCCGCGTGGTCGCTCTTGACCTGGGCTATGTTACGGCTCGGAAGGACATTGGCCTTGCGACCTTCGGCGGTGGCGGTGGCGCTCGCCCTGCTGTTGACCCAACCGTTGTGGCGCGCCGAAACCACGGCGATCCTGGCCGACACGCTGCTGACCGGCGCGGCGTTGCTGGCCTTGGCCGAGACGGTCGCGTTTCTGCAGCAGCCGGACGGTCGGGCCTGCGTACGGCTCGCGGCGGCGCTGGCTCTGGTCCCGGCGATGAAGCCCGGCGGCATCATCTGGGCGGTGGTACCCCTTACGCTGGCGGCGGCGGTCTGGCTGCTCGCGGTGGAGCGGCGCGCACCGTGGCGGTGGCGACTGGTGCGCCTGATGGATCTGGCCGCGCTGGTCGGGGTGGCGGTGCCCATCGGGTTGCTGCTGGCGGGCGGGCCCAAGGTGTGGGCCATGGTCGCGCGGCACGGCGTGAGCGTGGAAAGCCTGGGCTACTATGACGAGGCCGTGGCGACGCTGGCCGAGCGCTCCCTGTGGCTGTTGGGCGTGTTGCCTCGCTTGGTGACGGTGCCGTTGCTGATCCTGGCGTTCTGGGGCGCGCTTCGGGGGCGCGGACCGGGGCGGCTGGCGGCGCTTGCGGTGTTGTTGGTGCCTTTGCTGATTCACGCGTTCGCGATGGAGTCCAAGTCCCTGCGTCTGGTCGGGGCGGCCCTGGCGGGGCTGGGCGGGCTGGCGCTGCTCGGGGCGCAGGATCTTGCTCGAACGGCGCCAGTGGCCCGATCGCAGGGTGCTGGCCGCGGCACTGCTGGTGAGCTTGGCCCTGCTGGGGCGCGATCTGCTCCAGGTGGCGCCGGACCAACCTCTGGTGGCATTCACGGCGCCCTCGGGCCCAGGGGGCTGGCGGCACGTGCAACCCACGGTATTCGGGGCCAACCCGCGCGCGGTCTTCGCGACGCTCTGGGCACCTTCGACGGCGCGGCTGGCGGCGATCGTGGCGCGCGAGTGTAGACCTCAGGCGACCACGCCTTTGTTCCAGGACCTGCACCTGGTCGCCAACGCGCGGGACTCAGGCTATCCGGCAGGTCTGACGGCGCGCTCCCATTACGTACCGGAACTCCAAAGGCCTTTTACCGAACCCCTGCTGCTGGAACGCGGCTGTCTCGTGATCCACACCGGCCAGCCTTTGAGTTGGCCGGACGGACACGGGCGGCTGCACGGTGAAGGTTTGATCCAGGATCTGGCCAAGTGGGTCCAGGACCGCCGGGATCCGTTCGCGCAAGCATTCCAAGTGATTGCCTCGGTACCGTTGCCCGATGGCCACGAAGTCCGCGTCTATCGGCGCGACCGCGAGGCGAACCTGGACGAGCGCGCGGCCTGGGCCGACCGACTGGCACGGTGGATGCCGCTGGCCGGAGTGTGGGCGCAATTCTGGCGCGATACGGGCTCGGAACTGCATACCGCGGGTCGCAAGGCCGAAGCCTGCACGAACTTGCAGCGCGCGGCCGAAGCGAGACCGCTGCGTGGCCTGGCGCACTGTGAAAGGGTCGACCCGGGGCTGTGCCTGGACGCGGTGGTGCCGGCGCGGCAGGCGCGGGACCAGATGGGCGCCGCGCAATGTCAGCCAACGCCGAGTCCGTGGCCGGCGGGCATTCCGGCGTGGGTCCTGCAAGCGCAGTTGCCGCGACCACCGCCCGGGACCCCATTGCAGCCTTGACGATCCGCCGCCAACTGTGCCAAACGGGCCGCCCACTTGCTTGCCTCAGGTCATGCCATGCCCCAGACCACCGCCGACGCGCTGCCAGAATTCCTGAAAGCCGTGAGTGTCTTGCGCGCCGCCTGGCCCGAAGCGCCTTCGCCTTACCGCCTGCCTCTGACCGCCAACACCTTCGGCGACCGAGAGATTGCCGCGGCTCTGGAAGCTCTGGTGCGCGGACCGATGACGATGGGCCCGCGCGTCGCCGCCTTCGAAGCTGCCTTTGCCGAGGCCCACGGCGCGCCGGACGCGGTCTTCTGCAACTCCGGATCCTCGGCCAACTTGCTGGCGCTGGCCGTGCTGGCCCGACCACAAGGGCCTGATCGCGGGCCGGTGCTGTTGCCCGGCGACGAGGTCGTGGTGCCGGCCGTCACGTGGTCGACGACGCTTTGGCCGGTCGCACAGATGGGTGCGGTGCCGGTCCTGGCCGACGTCGATCCCGCGACACTGAACGTCACGGTCGAAGCGGTCGAGCGCGCGCTGTCGCCGAAGACCAAGGCCGTGTTCATCGCCCATATCCTGGGCAATCCCGCGCCGATCGCCGAAATCGCCGAGCTGTGCCAGCGGCGCGGCCTGACCCTCATCGAAGACGTGTGCGAGTCGCTGGATGCCGAGGCCGCTGGCCGCCCGTGCGGAACGTTTGGTCGAATGGCCACGTTTTCGTTCTACTTCTCGCACCACATCTGCACCATCGAAGGCGGCATGGTGTTGTGCCGGGACGCGGCGGATGGCGACTTGTTGCGTATCCAACGTGCGCACGGCTGGACGCGCAACCTGCCGCCCGTCTCCAAGCACGCGTACGAACAGCGCTATCCTGACGTGGATCCGCGTTTCTTGTTCGTCGATTCGGGTTACAACCTGCGCGGGACCGATGTCCAGGCGGCGATCGGCCTCGTGCAGTTGCAGCGCCGGCACGACTTCCTGGCGAGGCGGCGTCAGGCGGCTTCGCAGTACATGGCGGCGCGCGATCGCCACCCGGACGTGTTCTTGCCCATGCGTTTTGCCCCGGGCGCCAGCCACTTTGCGCTGCCGTTGGTGCTCCAGCCGGACCTGGGCGTGACGCGCGCGGACCTAGGGGCATTCCTGGAGAGCCACGGCGTGGAGAACCGTCCCCTGGTTGCCGGCAACCTCGCGCGCCAGCCGGCCTTGCAGCACGTGCCGCACCGGATCGCCGGGCCGCTGACCGGCGCTGATACCCTGCACGAACGTGCCATGTACGTGGGCATCCATCCGAACGTGACCGACGCCGACGTGGCGCTGCTGGTGGATCTGCTCGACCGGTTCGCCGGTGATGTCCGCGCTGCCCAATCCGGCGTCCTTGGAGTCTCCTCATGAAGAGCGCCCTCATCACCGGAATCACGGGCCAGGACGGCTCCTACCTCGCGGAATTCCTCATCGAGCGCGGCTACGTCGTGCATGGCATCATCCGCCGCTCGTCGAGCTTCAACACCTCGCGCGTGCGCCATATCTTCCAAGATCCGCACGAGGACAAGCCGCGGCTGGTCCTGCATTACGGCGACTTGCTCGACTCAGAGTCTCTGATGCGCGTCTTGCACAAGGTCAAGCCCGACGAGGTCTACAATCTGGCGGCGCAAAGCCACGTGCGCGTTTCGTTCGACCTGCCGACCTATACCGCGGACGTAGTGTACCTCGGAACTCTTCGTCTGCTCGAAGCTTTGCGCACGCTCGATCGGCCCGTGCGCTTCTACCAGGCGTCCTCGTCGGAAATGTTCGGCGGCATCACCGAGACCGCGCTGGAGGAGAACTCGCCGCTGGTGCCGCGCAGTCCGTACGCCATCGCCAAGGTCGCCGCCTACCACCAGACCATCAACTACCGCCAAGCTTACGGGATGTTCGCCAGCAACGGCATTCTGTTCAACCACGAGTCGCCGCGCCGGGGCGAAACATTCGTGACCCGCAAGATCACCCGCGGTCTGGCGCTGATCCTCGCTGGCCACGAGCGCTACCTCTACATGGGCAACCTGGCCGCGCGCCGCGACTGGGGTTTTGCCGGCGACTACGTGGAGGCGATGTGGCTCATGCTGCAGCATGACCAGCCCGACGATTTCGTGGTCGCGACCGGCGAGACCCACTCGGTCCAGGAATTCCTCGACTTCTGCTGCGACCTGATCGGCCTGGATTCGCAGGAAGTCGTGCGCATCGATCCTGTGTATTTCCGCCCGACCGAAGTCGACTTCCTGCTTGGCGATCCCAGCAAGGCGATGCGCGACCTGGGCTGGCGTCCGCGCACGCCGTTCCGACAACTGGCGGCGATGATGCTGGCGGTGGATCTGGAACAGCAGGGCGTCGATCTGCGGCGATTCGACAAGCTGAGGGCAGCCGTGCAGACCCCGGTCGCCTACGCGCCGGTCGGCTGATGATGGACTCCTTCCTGACACCTTCGCTCGTCGATCCCGGCTTCTGGCACGGCAAGCGTGTCGTCGTCACCGGCGGCGGCGGCTTCATCGGCAGCCATGTCGTCGAGCGCTTGCTTGGCGTCGCCGGCAGCGTGGTCGTGCCCACTCGCAACAGCACGGTTCCCCAGCATCTGAAGCACTTGCCGGACGTCGAGCTCGTCCGTGGCGACCTGCGGGAGGCCGAGATCGCAAGCCGAGCCTGCCAAGGCGCCGACGTCGTGCTGATGCTCGCGGCCATCGTCGGCGGCATCGAATACAACATGGCCCACCAGGGCAGCGTGTTCCGCGACAACATCGGCGTCTACCTCGCGACCTTGGAAGCGGCCAGGCTTGCCTCGGTCGGTCGAGTTCTCGTCACCAGTTCCGCCTGTGTCTATCCGCGGTTCTGCAAGCTGCCTACGCCAGAGTCCGAAGGCTTCGAAGGCCGCCCCGAACCGACCAACGAGGGCTATGGCTGGGCCAAACGCATGGAAGAGTTCCTGGCCGGCGCCTACGCCAAGGAATTCGGCATGTCCGTCGCGGTCGCGCGGCCCTACAACGCCTACGGACCGCGCGACAACTTCGATCCCGCCTCCTCGCACGTCATCCCAGCCCTGGTGCGCAAGGCATTCGACCCCGATACCGACGAGATCGTGGTCTGGGGCTCCGGCCAGCAAAGCCGCTCGTTCCTGTATGTCACCGATTTCGCGGACGGTCTGCTGCGCATCTGCGAGCGTGCGCCTGACGCCGAACCCACCAACGTCGGCGCTGACGAGGAATCCACGATCGGCCATATCGCCCAGGAAATCGCACGCTTGGCCGGCACGGGCAAGTCCGTCCGTTTCGATACGTCCAAACCAGAAGGCCAGCCGCGCCGCCATTGCGACACCGCGCGTCTCGAGACACTGTATGACTTCCGGGCCCGCGTGCCCCTGACGGCCGGTCTGGAACGCACTGTGGCCTACTTTGCCGAGGAACTGCTGTGACCATCGACGTCGTGCTGCTGGTACTCAACGAAATCGATGGTTTGCGCGTGATCGTGCCGAAGATTCCGCGCGAGCGGTTCGGTCAGGTGTTCGCGGTCGACGGGGGTAGCACGGACGGCTCGCTCGAGTTCCTGGCGCAGAGCGGCATCGTGGTGGTCAACCAGTCGCGGCGTGGACGCGGTCAGGCCTTCACCATGGGGGTCGAGCACAGTACCGCGGATGCGTTCATCTTCTTCTCGCCCGATGGCAACGAGGATCCCGCCGATCTGGTGCGCATCGCCGATTTTCTCGAGCAGGGCCACGATCTCGTCATCGCCTCGCGGATGATGGCGGGCGCGTTGAACGAGGAGGACGCGCATCTGCTGAAGCCGCGGCGCTGGGTGAACAACGCCTTCAATCTGGCGCTGAACACCTTGTTCAATCCGCACCCAGTGCGACGCTACGTAACCGATTCCATCAACGGTTATCGCGGCTTGGCACGGAGCGCCCTACCCGCTGTCCAGCCCTTCCCGGACGATTACACCGTGGAGTATCGGATGACCGCGCGGGCTTTGCGTGCCGGCCTGAAGATCGTCGAATTCCCGACCCAGGAGCACGACCGCATCGGCGGCGAGACCAAGGTGCCGTCGTTGCAGGCCGGGCTGCGTTTCATCCGCGCACTGGGCGAGGAAACGCGCGACCGGTTCCTCAAGTCATAGAGTGAGTTCCTCGGCTATGCGGATGTGCGCCTGTGCTGGCTAGAGCCCGCCGCGCAACACACCCACCGTCAGCGAACTTGCCCGCGCCTTGCCGCGCAGGATCTGGATCGTCGCCGGCTTGAAGTCGGCCTCGGTCGCCTTGCCGATGTCGACGAACGTTTGCGGATTGCGATCCACCAACGGAAACCAGGAGCTCTGCACCTGGACCATCAGCCGGTGGCCGGTGCGAAAGGTGTGCAGGATGTCCGGCAGGCGAAACTTCACCACCGCCGGCTCGCCGGGCTTGAACGGCGTTGGCCTATCGAAACCCGAGCGAAATCGCCCGCGCATGATCTCGGCGCGCACCAGGGTCTGGTAGCCGCCCATGCGCACGCCTTTGGGATTGGGCTGCGGATCCTGCGCATTTTCCGGCAAGACATCGATGACCTTGACCACGAAGTCGGCGTCCGTGCTGGAAAGCGTTACCTGCAAGTCGACGTCGATCGGCCCGGCCAGCGTCAGGCTCTCGGTCAGCACACCGGTGGCGTAGACCAGCACGTCGGGCCGGCGCGCGGCAAACCTCTGATCTTCGGTCATGTAGTCGCCGTCACGGTGCTGCGACATGCGCTCGCGGTAGGGCACGGGCTTGGCCGGATCGCTCACGTAGCTGTCCGCGCCCTCTCCAGTCGGCGCCGTCGTCGCCAGCTTGCCCGCCGCCGCCAGCCACAACGGCGTGCGCTTGACCTCCTTGGGCGGCCAGGCGGCGAAGGTGTGCCATTCGTTGGTGCCGGTCTCGAACATCCAGGCCTCGGTATTCGGCTCAGGACCGATACCTTTGAGATGGTGGAGGAAAAACGGCGTGATGATCTTGTCGTTGTAGAACTGCGAGGTCTTGGCGCCGAACTGGATGTCGCCCAGCGCGTCGCCGTCCGTGCGCGACCAGCCGCCGTGCTGCCAAGGCCCGATGACCAAGGCGTTCTTGGCGCCCGGACTCTGCGTCTCGAAGGCGCGGTAGGTCTCCAGCGAACCAAAAAGGTCCTCGGCGTCGTACCAGCCGCCGACCGTCAGCACTGCCGGCTTGACCGCCTTGTAGAACGGCCGCGGGTCGCGCGCTTGCCACCAGGCGTCGCGATTCGGGTGCGCCATCATCTCGTTCCAGAACACGATTTCATCCTTGAGGTAGCGCAGGTTGGCATTGGCCAGCGGCCCCAGGCGCAAGAAGAAGTCGTACAAGTCGCCGGTTTCCGGGTCGAACTCCCACTTCTGCTTGGTCGTCGGCCCGGGGCGCGGCTTGCCGAAGTTGGCGTAGAACAACAGCGCGTCGGCCAGGAACAGCGCGCCGTTGTGGTGGAAGTCATCGCCCAAAAACCATTCGGTGACCGGTGCTTGCGGCGACACGGCCTTGAGCGCCGGGTGCGCGTCGATGGCCGCCTGCGCCGCGTAGAAACCCGGATACGACACGCCCCAGATGCCGACCTTGCCGTTGTGGTTGGCGACGTTCTTGACCAGCCAGTCAATAGTGTCCCAGGCGTCGGTCGATTCGTCGATCTGGCCCTTGGCGCCATGCGGCACGACCGGGCGGACGTCGACGAACTGGCCTTCGGACATCATGCGGCCGCGCACGTCCTGGTGGACGAAGATGAAGCCGTGGCGTAGCAGTTGCGGCGAAGGGCTGAAATTGCGCAGCCAGCGCCCATCGTTGGCAACCGGCGCGTTGTCCACGCCATAGGGGCCGACGGCGTACGGCGTGCGGCTCAGTAGCACCGGCCAGGGGTGCGAGCGGTCCTTGGGCGTGAACACGTCGGTGTGCAACAACACGCCGTCGCGCATCGGGATGCGAAACTCGTGCTTGGTGTAGAACTCGCGCAGGACAGCCGTCCACTCGGCGTCGGTTTTCGGTTCTTGCGCCACCAGCGGCACTACGGCAGGCAGCGGATCCGCCAGCGCAGGTCGGGTGGGCGCCAAGGTCAACATCAGGAACAGCAGGGCCAGGTTCAGGTATTTCATGGCCGAGATGGTCGGGGCGGGCCGCGACGACGTCAAGACCAAGGCCGCGACCGGTCAGCGGC
>CAYHHL010000167.1:8649-13175 GCA_964356325.1 uncultured Enterobacteriaceae bacterium
AGCGGCAGTCGCATGGCGCTGGTCGGCCTCACGGACGCCAACATCACGGCATTCTGGAGTGATCTCGCGCTGCCACCGGCCCCGCTCGGCGCGACCGTGCGCAGTGTCCGCGCTTGCCCGGGTGACGTCACGTGTCGGCGCGCGCTGGGCGATGCGTTGTCGCTGGGCTTGGACCTGGATGCCAAGTTTCTGGGCCAACCGATGCCAGCCACGTGCAAGATCTCCGTCAGCGGGTGTGGCAACGATTGTAGCGAAGCCGCGGTGCGCGACGTCGGCCTGATCGCGGTTCGCAACGGTTGGCGCGTCCTGGTCGGCGGCAACGTCGGGCGACATCCGCGAATGGCCAAGGAATTCGGGATAGTGGCCGACAACAGCGCCGCCCGCGGGCTGGTCGAGGCGATCCTGAGTGCCTACGCTGCGCTGGCCCGGCGGCGCGAGCGTCTCGGCGCGGTCATCGAGCGCGTCGGCCTGGCAACGTTTCGCGCCAGGGTCGAAACGGAAGCGGCGACCTTGGCGCATGCAGTTGCCCCTGCTCTCTGAGCGCCAAGATTGAGCAGTCTCGCGGCCGGAACTCGCCGCGTCCCCGGGCTTGACCGCAGATCGTCGTGAAGCCATGCTTCGGCCTCGCCCAACCGTGGCCGGACCGTGAGTCCGCCGAGCTTCAGGAGTTTCGCCATGTTCCGTTCATCTCGCCGCCTCGTTGCTATCCTGGCCGCCTCGAGCGCGGTGGCGTGCGGCACCACAGCCGCCGCGGGCAGCGGTATTGTGCCGTCGACGGACACCGGCGGTGGCGCCGACTCCGGTGGCCAGGACGCGGGTACGGACAACGACATCGCGCCAGTCGACACGCAGGGCAGCGACGGCAGCGCTTCGGACGCCGGGACGACCGACAGCGGCGTGGTCGACGCCAAACCCACGGACACCGTCAGCGTTGACGTCGTGGCGACGCCGGACGTGCTCGCGGACAGCGCAGCGGACATCGCCGCGGACATCCATGCGGATACTGGCGGCGACACCGGCGCGACGGGCGACGCGAAGACCACGGACGGTGGCGGTTCGCCCCTGTCGGACAAGGTCGTCACGCTGCCGTACGCGGTCGACTTTCCTTGCGCTGCCACTCCAGTAGGTTGGACGTGGGACAAGCCGCTGGCCAACAACGTCGGCTGGCACGTCGACAGCACGCCGACGCCGCCGGGCAAGGCCCAGAACTGCTCGCTCAATTACAACAACGAAAAGAACTACGAGTGCCCGACCGGCGTCTCATCCTCGACGGCCAATGCCTACAGTCCGTGGATCGACGCCACGGCGCTGGCGGCCGGCAAGCCGCTGACTGTCAAGTTCGCACTCGCCGGTGACTGGGAGAGCGGTGATTACGACGACTTGAAGTTGGAGGCCAGCACCGACGACACGACTTGGAAGTTGATCAAAAGCTATGACGACCCCGGCACCAATGTCTGGAAGACCATCGCTGAGGACGCAAGTGCATACGCGGGCAAGAAGTTCCGCTTGCGCCTGGTGTTCTTCTCCAAGGACTGCATTTCCAACAGCGGCGTCGGAGCGTTCGTCGACGACTGGAAGGTCTACGACGCGACCTGCAAGGCCGACAGCGACTGCGGCGACGCCGACGCCTGCACCGACGACAAGTGCGACACAGCGACCGGCAAGTGCGCAAACACCAGCAACACGGCGACTTGCGACGACGGCAACGCCTGCACGGACAAGGACGTGTGCAAGAGCGGCAAGTGCACGGGCACCAACACCACGGCCACTTGCGACGACGGCAATGCTTGCACGGACAAAGACGCTTGCAAGAGCGGCAGTTGCACCGGTGCCAGCAAGGCGTGCGACGACAAGAACTCGTGCACGAGTGATTCGTGTGACGCCAAGACCGGCGGGTGCAAGTACGAGGCCAAGGCGGACGCGGCGTTTTGCTCGGACGGCGACAGTTGCACGACCGGCGACAAGTGCGTGTCCGGCGTGTGCAAGGCTGGCGCGGCCGCCAAGGACGGCGACTCGTGCTCGGACAGCGATCCGTGCACGACCAGCGACGCCTGCAAAGCCGGCGCTTGTACCGGCGGCAAGGCGGCATGCGATGACGGTAACGCTTGCACTTCTGACGTCTGCACCAAGGTCGACAGCTTCGACAAGACGTGCAAGTCGACGCCCGCGGTCGAGGGCGGCGCTTGCGACGACGGTTTGCAGTGCACCGCCACGGACATCTGCACCGCCGGCGTCTGCGGCGGCACCAATGCCTGCACGGTCGCGACGTTCACGGACACGTTCGAGTGCGACAAGCCGTTGGGCTGGACGCTGGACGCGGCCGTCAAGTCCGTGGGCTGGGCGATTGACCAGACGCCCGTGGTGCCCGCCGCCAAGACCGGCACCTGCACGATGAACTTCAACAACGGCACGGACTACGACAACGCCGACGCCGTCAAGGGCAACGCCACCTCGGCGGTCATCGACCTCAGCGCGGCCAAGAGCGGTGCGCTGATGTTCTGGTCTTACGCAGGCGTGGGCGACACGCTCGCCGGCTATGACCAGCGGTTCGTCGAAATCGTCATCGACGGGGTAGTCGCGGAGTCCAAGCAGCTCGACAACGCCACCGAGAAGGGCAAGTGGGTCCAAGTGAAGTTCGATCTGGCCAAGCACCTGGGCAAGAAGATCCAGGTGCGCTTCCGCTTCGACTCGAAGGACGACTACAACAACGACTCGCCTGGCTGGTTCATCGACGACCTCGCGGTCACTACGAAGCAGTAGGCGAGCCCGGTTACGGCCACTGCAGCACCACGAACAAGCTGCCAGCGCGACGATGGACCTTGCCTGATGCCGCGCGGCGGCTGCCTAGACAGAGCTGGCACCTTGACCGACGACATCGCCACAGGCGAGGCGGCCAGGCGACGGCGAGCAGGCTGCGTAACATCAGTTATTACGCGAACTTCGTACCCACGACCTTCGGGTTGCGGCGCTTCGCACTCGGGTTTCCGCCGCGAGCGTGCATATTCTCTATAGTTGCAGTGGCCGCGATGTCGCAATCGCTGTGCGTCACCACGATTTGCTGCACCGGTGCTGCAACCTGAGAATCGTTCATTTCGTTCGTTGCGTTCGATTCACAGAGCGACTACGCTAGGAACATGCGCGGCGACATGTTGCGCGGGAGACTAGCATGGCGACAACAGCTGCGTGCATTGACACCAGCGGACGAAAAGGCAGTGGACGCGACAGGTTCGACGTGGCCCGTCGAGCGATGCAGGTTGCGATCGAGCATGGCGGTGCCGTCCACGTGCTGGTCGACTGGGGCGATGCGGCCAAGCGCGACGTGACGCTGCCACCTGAGGTGATGGCCGTGGTCCGCGACGCGCTGGAGCACCTGGCGCAAGGCCAAGCCGTTTCCGTCGTTCCGGCGCGGGAGGAGATCTCGACGCAGGCGGCGGCGGACCTGCTCGGCGTGTCGCGGCCGTTCCTGGTCCGGCTGCTGGACGAGGGTCGACTGCCATTTCGCAAGGTCGGCGTGCGGCGCCGTGTGCGGTTGCGGGATGTCCAGGCATTCAAGGCGAACGAGTACGAGTACCGCAACGCAATCCTCGACGCGCTTGCAGCGGAAGGCCAGGCGATCGACGCGATGTATCCGCCCAAAGGCAAGTGACACGTGCGCGCATTGCTTGACGCTTGCGTTCTTTACCCTTGGACTTTGCGCGACTTCCTGATCCGGGTTGCGCAGACGGGCGCATTCACCCCGCTGTGGAGCAGCCTCATACTGGATGAGTTTGTACGCAGCGTCCTGCGAGATCGGCAGGACATGCCAACGGCGCGAATGGAGCGCACGCGGGCATTGATGGAAGCTGCCTTTCCAAACTCGAGCATCCAGGTCGATGCGCAGCTCGTTGGGGCCTTGGCTCTTCCAGACCTCGATGACCGCCACGTGCTTGCCGCGGCAATCGCAGGACAGGCAGACGTTCTGATTACTTTCAACCTCAGGGACTTCCCGGCCCACGTCGTTCAAGGACACGGCATCACTGTGCTGCACCCAGATCCATTCGTGAATCAGTTGCTGGACGCCAACGCCGGCAAGGTCCAGCAGGCGCTGACCAGACAGATCGCCGCCCTGCGGAATCCGCCCATGACCACGTCGGATCTGCTGGACGTACTGGCACGGGCTGGCCTGCCCGATGCTGCGCAGCGTTTGCGTAGCCTGGCCGAGCCTGCGCCTTGACCGAGGACATCGCCGCAGCCGAAGCGGGCATGACGCGGACTTCGCACCCACGCCCTTCGGGTTGCGGCGCTTTGCCCGCGGGTTGTCCGCCGCCAGCGTGCACATTCTCTATTTTCCGATGGTTACAGTGGCCGCGATTTCGCAATCGCTGTGCGTCACCACGATTTGCTGCACGAGTGCTGCAAGCAGACGCGCAAAAGCACGAAAGCCCGACACCGGCGGGCGGGCCAGGCGTCGGGCTTCCGAATTGTTTCCGCACACTTGCGGCGAGTCGCGGGGGCAGGATTTGAACCTGCGACCTTCGGGTTATGAG
>CAYHHL010000168.1:0-13119 GCA_964356325.1 uncultured Enterobacteriaceae bacterium
GCGGTATTCCGCGATTCCTGCCTGACAAGCTATCCGCTTCTCGCCCCTCGAAAACACCCGAACCCGCACCCGCTTCCCAGGGCGGGTCTGACGCTCCTTTGTCGCTCTATGACCCGCCCGTTTTCGAGGGTCAGGCAGGGGCGAGCGGTATTCCGCGATTCCTGCCTGACAAGCTATCCGCTTCTCGCCCCTCGAAAACCCTCGAAATCAACCCGGCGGCGCCCGCCGCAACCGCCACAACGCCAGTCCCAGCGCCACCGCTGTCAACAGCCCCAGCGCGCCCACTTCGATCGGCACCAGCCACGCGTTCCACTGGCTCGCGACCGGCGGCGCGGTGACGTGCGCCAGGTCCTTGACCCTGTCGACCAGGCTCGTGTTCTGCGGATACACCCCTTGCACCAGCAGTTGCAGATGATGTGACGGCGACAGCGCCCCCACGGTCTCCGACAGCGACGGCAGCACCAGATCCGCCACAGCGAACCACGCCAGCCCCGTCGCCGCCGCACTGCGGAACCAGCAGGCAATGCTCAGGAACACCGCGGCGTAGGCGAATCCTCCCAGCAACACCGCCAGCGTCATGCGCCCGAGCACGCCGAGGTCGACCATCATCGTGGTGCCCGCCGCCGTCGCAGCGAGACCGAGCACCATCAGCAGCCCCGCCAGCGCCACCATCGCGCCGACCGCCAGCCAACGGCCGATTGGCAACGCCACCGGCGCGCAAGGTCGCAGCAAGAACAGGCCCAAGGCGCCCGCGTCGGCATCGGCCCGGATCGCCGCCGTCGCCAGCCCGAGCGCGCACATGGCCTGGGCCCGCAGCACGAAACTCTCGAAATACGTGCGCATCGCCGACGGTTCCGAGAGCGAGAACCGGACCAGCGCCAGGTTGCCCAGCACCACCGCCACCACGATCAGCGCATAGACCCACAATTGCCGCAGGTTGCCAATCCGACGCAGGTGCTGTCCCGCGTGCAGGGCGATCGCCGGTCCTGCCGTCAGCCGCCGCGCCTTGGGCGCCGAAGCGTAAGTCCAAGTCGTTGATCGGGATTTCCCGGGGCTCGGCGCGGCCATCAGCGCACCTCCTGGCTGAGGACCTGGAACAGCCCGGCCAGATCGTCGCCTGCGGTGCGCACCAGTTCGACCCGCGCGCCGCTTTCGACCACCGCCGCCGCCAACGCCTTGTGCAGCATCGCCAGATCCTCGGCCTGCAGCGTCAATTCGTTGCCCTCGATGCGCACCAACGTCACCGGTGCCCGACCCAGCAACGATTGCGCGAGCTTGCGCGGGACGTCGCACTGAATCCGCACCGCCGTCGCGCGGTGGCTCAGCATCGCCTGGATCTCGCGCCGCGTCCCCGCCGCCACCAGCCGACCGCGAAACAGCAGGACCAGCCAATCGGCCAAGGGCTCGACTTCTTCCAGGATATGGCTCGACAGCACCACGCACGCGCCGGCCTGCACCGCCTCGCGCATCAAGGCCGCGACTTCCAGACGCCAGACCGGGTCCAGCGCGTTCAGCGGTTCGTCCAGCAGCAGCAGATCCGCAGGCAATGCGAAGGCATGCGCGAGCTTGACGCGTTGCCGTTGGCCCCGGGACAGCCCCTGCAGCGGTTCACGCAGCTTGGCCTCGAGACCCAGACGAATGAGCGTCACTTCGGCGCGGTCCACCGCCTCGCTCGGTCGCAACCCGGCACAACGCAAGAGCATCGACACGAATTGCAGGGGCGTGTCGCGGCGCGGCAGATCATCGCCGTCGGCCACCAGCGCGATGCGGTTGTCCAGGTCCGAGTGCCGGCGCGGCCGATCGCCCAGCCAGGTCAGCGTGCCCGACGTCGGTTCGGTCAGGCCCGCCGCCAGGTGCAAAAACGTCGTCTTTCCCGCGCCATTGGGCCCGAGCAGACCGACCAGACCGGGGTACAGGTCCACCGTGGCGTCCAACAGGGCCGCGCGCGCGCCATACTGTCGGGTCACCCGCCTCAGGCGCAGAACTGCCTGTTGCGAAGGAGGATTTGCCAGTTCCGTGGGCTGGGCGTAGACCATCAGGCACGCCCCTTGCCGAGCGGCGGATTGGCCAGGAAGCGCCGGAGCAGCACCCAACTGCCGACGGCCAGAGCGATCCACAGGGCGACGCCGACCAGGCGCTGGACCAGCACGGCCCGCGGAGTTGGACCACTGGTGAGGGGGATGACCAGCAGCTCGAGAAAACTGTTGAGTGCGAACGGCAGGTTGACCGACCGGCCGAGCGAGTCCCGGCCCAGCGCCGACTGCAGGATCGAGGCCAGCACCAGGCTGCCGAGCACGCCTCCACCCAAGAGCAAGGGCGCCGTCGAGGGGCTGCGCACGACCACGCCGCAAGCCAGCGCAACCAGCGACGTGACCAGCGCAATCGCCAACGAAGCCGTGACGATCGCCAAGGCAAGCAGCGGCCACAGCAACGGCGCGAACCACTCGGGACCCGGCGCACCGCCGAGCCTGACGCCGAAAGTGCTGAAGTGTACGAGCAAAAGCAGCAGCCCGGGCACGACCAGCAGCACGAACGCGACGCCCGCCGTCGCCGCCACTCGCGCCTGCAAGTAGTGGCTGCGCAGGACAGGACGCGAGAAATACAGCAGAAGTGCGCCGGACCAGGCATCGCGGGCAATCAGAGGCGCGATCTTGGCGGCCCCGGCGAGCAGGATGGCGCCGAGCTGGACCTGGAAGAGAAAGCCGAAGTTCTCCAGCAGGAATGCAGTCTCCGTGCCCGCCGGTACCGCTCCGAGCTTGGTGCGGACGAAAGCATAGATGCCCACGCCGATCGCCGGAATCAGGAAACCGGCGGCGAACAGGCGGGCCAGCCAACCGCGCAACAGCTCGCGGGCAAAGACGATGGCCAAACGCTGGACGCGCTGGTTGTCGGGCACGGCCTGACCGGCGTGGAGCGAGAATCCGCCGGGACGAAAGAACGCGCGCGACGGCGAGCCAGCCGCGGCGGCCTTGTCGGAAGCTCCAGTCGCCATCACGGGGCCTCCGATCGGCTGTCGGCCCGGTCCGCCGGTTGCGGTGAATCCAGCGCGACCTGACCCTGGCGGCGCAGCGGATCGTCCAAGCGCAGATGCCGCACGAACGCCGCGCCCATGGCTTCCTCGAACGGCGCGAAATGCCGCACGCCTACGCCGGTTTGCGCCGCCAGCCGCCAGAAGGCCTCGAGTTGCTCCCGGTCGATCTGCAGCACGAGGTCGCCGTCCACCTGCGTCGCGGCAAGTCCGGACTTCCGCAAGGCATTCAGCAGGTCGTCCTGTTGATGCTGATCGCCGTCGAGCGTCACGCGCCAGGCATCGGCAGAGGTACCCGAGCGGAAGCGCTGCATCGACCCGGCAAAGCCGAGCTGGCCGCGCGACAACAGGATGACCTGCTCGCACACCGCTTCGACGTCGGCCAGCACGTGGGTCGACAGCAGCACGGACACACCGTGGCTCGCGATCTCCTTGATCAGGTTGAGCATCTGCGCCCGACCTTCGGGATCCAAGCCCGCGGTCGGTTCGTCGAGCAGCAGCAGCCGCGGACCGTGCACCACCGCCATGGCCAGGCGCAGACGTTGGCGCATGCCCAGGGAAAAGCCGCTCGCCATCCGGTAGCGCGCATCGGTCAGGCCGACCAGATCCAAGGCCTGGTGCGCGCGGGCCACGGCGTCGCTGCGATCGAGACCACAGAGCTGGGCCGCCAGCACGACTTGATCCAGACCGTGTAGATTCGGGAAAAGGCTATCGTCTTCGGGCATGTAGCCGACGCGGGCGCGCACTTCCAACGCTTCGTCGGGCATCCGCTTGTCGAACACGCGCACGTCGCCCTGATCCGCGCTGTCCAGGCCGAGCAGCAGGCGAAATAGCGTCGACTTGCCCGCGCCGTTGGGCCCCAGCACGCCGACTATACCTGTGGGAATCGTCAGATCCAGGCCGCGCAACGCCTGCACCGTGCCGAACGTCCGCGACACGCCGGTCAGCAGCGCCAGAGGCGTCGGCGGGGCGTGGCTGTCGGTGCTGTCGGGGCCAACGTCGGTCATGGGCTGTGAAGTGTGGCACGGCCACGGCTTGGCGACCACCCCGGCGGCGTGCGGCAGCGAGTGGCCCCTTGCCGCGCGCGCCGGGGCTGACTACGCTGCGGCCATGCGTACTTCGGCATCCAGCGCGCGTTCCCTGCTTGGCTTTCTCAGCACGCTCGCGGTGTTCGGCTGCGGCAATCCCGCCGCGGTGCCCGTGGTGCGCGCCGACGCCGGCAGCCAGGACACCTGCGGCAGCGCCAGCGACACCGGGGCCGGCGCCGCGCCTGGTTTCGGCGAGCGTTGCGACCCCCAGGTTGGTTGCGCCATGGGCTTGACCTGCCAGAGCAGCGAAGACAGCGAATTCGCGCCGTTCTCGTGGTGCACCCGCGCGTGCAACGACTTCAACCACCATTGCGACGAGGCCGATCTGGGCGGGCGCAAGGGACTTTGTATCCAGATGCCAGAGGATTGGCGCGGTCCCAAGACGCCGTTCTGCGCGCCCGAATGCGGCACCAAAGGCGACTGCAAGGGGCTCGAGGCAGGCTGGGAGACGTGCGGCGAACCGAAGTACAAGGGCGTTCCATTGCCAGGTGCGTCCAGCCTCTCGCACATCTGCCAGGCGCCCAGCAGCCACGGCGCGGTCCACGTCGATCCGGTGACTTGCGCTTGGGAAGGCAGCTTCACCGACAACAACAAGTTCGGCGAGGCCAAGGCGGTCGCCAAGAAATACTGCGACATGCTCAACACCTGCAAGTTGCGCTCGGCCTGCACCACGCCCGCCTGCTGCACCTGGCACGCGTTCCAATACCTGATTCCCAAAGGCCCCAGTGAAGCCGTCGACAACAAGCGCATCGCCGAGCTGAAGTGCTACCCGCAGTCGGTCGCGTCGCACCTGGGCAGCCCGAGCGTGTGCACCGCCTGGCTCGAAAGCGACGACTGCGGCGAGTTGCCGGTGAAATAGCGGCTGGGCTCCCGGGGCGAAAACCGCGGAGAACTGGCGCGCGCCAAAGCGTGTGGCACCCTCGAATCCATGCGGGCGTTGCTGCGTTGGTCCGGAAGCGCGGTCGGCAGCGACAGGCTCGCGGGCTGCAAGGGAGGTTTCATGCGCACTTGGATGATTGGGCTTTGCCTCACGATGTCACTGTTCTGCGCCGCGCCGGTGTGGGCGTTGGACGTGTTCCTGAACGGCATCCGCATCACCAACCTGAAGAACGCGGGCCTGCAGAATTGCTCGGTCAAGTTCGATTCTGAAGGCAACATCCACATCATCTCGCCGGGCTACACCGTCGCCGCGGACAAGGACGGCAATCCTAAGGTTTCTGGCTCCTCGGACCTGACCGGCGCGCCCGCCTCGCCTTCCGCCCAGCCCAAAGCCCGCTACGTGCTGGTGTATCAGCCCAACCCGAAGGTCAACTTCGGCTTCGAGGTCTTCGTCAACGGCAAGACTTTCAAGAAGATCGGCCTGGACCAGGGCCCCTTCACCGTCGAAATGACGCAGGACCTGCGCGCTGGCAACAACGCCGTGCGGGTCGTGGCCAAGCCCGGCGACGCGCCTCCCGGGGGCAGTGAGACGGACATCGCCATGTTGCGAATCCTCCAGGGCAATGAGACTGCAGACGGCACTTTCGTCGCCAAGAAGCCGGCCGTTTGGGAGATGGTCCGCGCCGCCATCGACCGCAGCGCGATCGACCGCACCTACAACGTCGCGGTCGAATGACAGGGGCAAGTCGCATGAAGGCGCTGGCACGGGTGTTGGCGAACGGGCCCGAAGGCGCCTGGCTCTGGCTCGACGGTGGGGTGGAACTGCGCCTTCTGTCAGCGGATCTGCAGCCCGGCGACGTGATCGAGCTGCACTCGGGCGCGGTGGTGGCGCGGTCGCAAGGCCCCTTCCCACATCCGGACGGTGACTTCGCGCGGCTGACCGAACGCCAGGGCCTGCGCTGGCACGCGCTGCACGCCCGGGCGAGGCTCCTGCGCGCGATCCGCGAGTTCTTCGATCGCCGTGGTTTCATCGAGATCGACACGCCGGCCATCGCCACCTGTCCCGGTCTGGAACTTCACCTCGACGCGGTGGAAGTGCGCTTGCGGCAAGGTATGGGCGGGGCGCCGACGACGCGCTGGCTGGTGACGAGCCCAGAGTACCACTGCAAGCGCCTGCTGGCCGCGGGGATGCCCAAAATCTACAGTCTGGGTCATGCCTTCCGTTCGGGCGAGCGTGGCGCGTGGCACAATCCCGAGTTCGCCATGCTCGAATGGTATCGCGCCGGCGAGGACTATCGGGCCATCGTGCGCGATACCCAAGCCTTGGTGCGCCATTGCACGCGGGCGCTGGCGACGCTGCCTCTGCCCAACCGGGCCGTGGACCTGCAGGGGCCATGGCTGCGGTTGTCGATTCGCGAGGCCGTGCGCCGGTTTGCCGGTTTCGATCCGGGGCGCTGCGACGACGACGCCCAAGTGCGGCAGCGGGCGCGCGGTGCGGGTCTGGCGGTCCACGAAACGGATTCCGCAGCGGACGTGATCCTGCAGGCCCTGGTCGAGCGCGTGGAGCCGGCCCTGCTGCAGCATCCTGGCGTAGTTCTACAGCGTTGGCCGGCAGCGATGGCTTCTCTGGCGCGGCGCTTTCCCCACGCTCCCCATCTCGCGGAACGCTTCGAGGTCTACCTGCACGGCGTAGAGATCGCCAACGGTTTCAGTGAGCTGGTGGACGCGACCGAGCAACGCGCGCGCTTCGAGCAGGACCTGGCCGTGCGCAGGCAGCTGGGGCGGACAGAGTACCCGCTGGACGAACGGTTCCTGGCCGCGCTGGCGCAGGGTTGTCCGCCGGCGGCTGGTGTGGCGCTGGGCGTCGATCGGCTGCTGATGGTGCTGGGCGGGTACGACGACATCGAGCAGGTGCAGGCGTTTCCGTTCGAGCGGGCTTGACGTGCCGGCATGGGGCGCCGTTGCGGGCCCGGTTGCCACCATGAATCTGGGCGGGCCAGCCTCGACAAAGGCAATGGCAGAAGCCATCATCTCGGCCCTGGACCGCGCTCCCGCTTGTGCTTGGGCGGTTCAGGACTGCTCGAGCAGGTCACCCGGAGACACCGTCACCCGGAGCCACTGCCCGAACCCCCTTCCAGAACACCTCGAGGATCCAATGGCTTACATCATCACCGACTTGTGCATCGACTGCAAGGACACCGCCTGCGCCGATGTGTGCCCCGTCGAATGCATCTACGAGTTCAAGGGCGATGAGGGCAAGTACCCGAACCAACTCTACATTCACCCGGACGAGTGCATCGACTGCACGAACTGCGAGCCGGCGTGCCCCTGGAAGGCGATCTTCGAGGAGGACGAGGTCCCGTCGATCTTCGCCGCCAGCATCGAGCTGAATCGTTCGATCATGGACGACATCGGCGACTTCGAAGTGGCCAAGGTCATCAAGAAGCCCGCGCCGAGCGCCGAGCAGGTCGCGCAGAACTTCGCCAAGCACGACTACAAGCCGTGATCGATCAGCAGCGCGACCGTGCCCTTGGCCCGTTGCGCGGCTTGCCCCAGCGTTTGACCTGACGCGAGCTCGATCGCCAGAGCGGTGGCGTATCGACAGCCGGTGCCGCGTGCGCTCGTTCGCCAGATCGCCGCGGGTCTCAGCGCTTGCACCGTCGAGCCGTCCCAAACATGATCGATGCCCCGCCACGGTGCTGGCGCGTGACCTCCCTTCAGCACGACGGGACACGGCAGCGCCCGCATCGCTTCCAGCGCCTCGTCCGGATTCGCCAGCGGACGACCTGACAACCACTGCAACTCCAGCCAGTTCGGCGTCACGACCGCGGCCTGGGGCAGCAACGCCTCCAGCAGGAAGCGGCGCACCTCCGCGTCGTCCTGGCCCGGCCACATCGACCCGCCCGAACTCGAGCGATGCAGCGGATCGACCACCGGCCGCACGCCGTGGAACCGACAGAATTCCAACAGTTGCCGGGCAGTGTCCAGCGTCGCCAGCATCCCCGCCTTGACCGCGAATGGCCCCTGCACGGACAGGCCCGCCACCACGGTGCGCAGTTCGTCCGGATCGACTGGCCAGGCTTGCAGCCAGCGCCCATCGGTCTGCGCGGTCCGCGCGGTCAGCACCAGCTGCGCCTCGGCCCGAAGGTAGGAAATGACTTGCAGATCCGCGGCTAGCCCCGCTCGCCCGCCGGGATCCAGCCCGCCCCACAGTACCACCTTCGGTCGCATCACCCGCACCTCGATTCCAGCTCGTCCATGCCGGCCCGTTGCCAGCGCCCGCGCACGCATGCGATGGTGCCGCCGATGTCGCAAGAAGACCAACCCCCGCCGCCGGAAGACCTGCCCGAGCCTGCGCCGCACGGGGCGATACAGACGCTGGCCGACGTCGCGATGGCCCCGGTTTCCGAGGTGTTGCACGGCCATGCCTGGTGGTTGCGCGCGGCCATGCTGCTGCAGTTCCTGGCGACGGGCGCAGTCGGTTTCATCGGTTTCCGCCAGCAACTCGGCGAGTGGCAGGCCTACTTGGCGCTGGGCGTGTGCGTCACCATCCTGATTGGCAACTTCATGCGGTGGCGGGAGATTTCCGGCTTCCTGCGCCGTCTGGCCGGCACCATCCTGGCTCTGGCGATCGATCTGGCCTGGGCGGTGCTGCTGTGGGATCGGGCGCGCACGCCAGCTTGGGAAGACGCGTTCGGACGGCCAGTTCCGGCGCCGGGCTGGTTCTGGGTGCCGCTCGCGATGCTGCTGCTCTCGGGCGTTCTGCTCGTCGCGCACCTGGCATCTGCCCCGCGGCGCAAGCTCCTAGGTTGACAGGGATCAGTGCCGCATGGGACGCGCCTGCCGCTCGGCGCGATCGACTTCGGCCAGCTCGCGCACCTGGCTGAACACCGCTTCGGTCATGCCGAGCGCGTCCAGCCCCGTCGCCTGCAAGTCCCTAGCATGCAATGGTTTAGCGAAACGCATTCGCACTGGCTCGCCCCTTTGGCCCGGCGGCTTGCGGTTGCGCTTGAACTCGACCAGGACCTCATTGGACAGCCCGGCGATGAACACCGGCAGCACCACCGTGTCTTGGTGCACGCGCGAAAGCAGTTGGCCGAGGCCCGGCTTGGCCGGCAGGAAGTCGTACGGATCTGAACCCTTGTTGCGCTTGCCCTCGGGGTGCAGACCGATCGCCACGCCGGTCTTGAGCGTCGCCGCGAGTTGGTCCATGCCGATGGGATTGAGCAACCGGCGCCGATCGTCGCGGAATACCGGGGGCCACATCGAAGCGCCTGATATCGCCAGGTTGAGTGCCGCGCCGAGGGGATGCGTGTAGTAGAAGTTGCTGCGAACCGGGAAGGTGATCCGCTGCATGAGGCTGGTGCGGCGGTTGATGACCGTGCTGATGACGAACATGTCGAAGAACGACCGGTGGTTGGACACCATGATCAGGCCCTGCGGCGCGCGCAGGGTCTGGATGGGCTCGAAGCCGTGGATTTCCCAGCTCGGCCCGGTCACCCACTCGATCACCGCGCCGTTCATGCGCCCGATGGTGTGATGCAAGCCGTTGCGCAGGCTCTCGTTGCCGGCGATGGACTCCAGCATCGGCACCGACAGGCGCTCGAAGCCGCGCAGGAGGCGACGATCCATAGGCGGCATCGGGCTTTGGTTGGCATGGGCGGCGGAGGACTGAAACGGCGTCATGGCGGCTCGCGGCGGAAATCGTGAGCGGCCCAATCTACCGCAAGGCGGGGGGCGAATCCAAGTCCAAGTTGCCAGCGCAGGCCTGGCACGGAGGTCGCTCGCTCGAAACCGTTGCGGAACGTGCTATCCTCGCGCGCCTGCCCGACGCTGCTGCCCGACCGTGACCGCCACGCGAGGCCGAACCGGAAGTGTCCGATGTTTCGCGAATTGTTGCTGCGCTACCGCCAGACCCTGTTCCTGACGCTGGCGCTCGCGTTGCCGGTGGCGTCGATGTATTTCCACGGCAAGGATCGCAAGGAAACCAGCGTTTTCGAGCGCACGCTGCTGGCGGTGACCTCGCCCGCGCAACAGGCCACGCACGACAGCATCGAGTGGACGCGCAGCCTGATGCGCGGCTACCTGCTGCTGACCGAAGTCGAGGCGCGCAACCAGGCGCTGCAACGCGAGAACCGCATCCTGCTCGGCGAGGCGTTGAAATCCCGCGCCCAGAGCGAGGAGCTCAGGCGGGTCAAGCTGTTGTGCGACTTCCGGGCGGAGCGCAAGGAACTGGCGACGGTGCCGGCGCGGGTGGTCGGGCGCGACGTCTCGCAGTTCTTCCAGGTCATGCGCTTGCAACTCGACATCGTCGGCCAGCCGGGCATCAAGGAAGGCGCGGCGGTCATCACCCACGATGGCATTGTCGGGCGGATCGAAAAGGTCTCAGGAAGTTACGCGGACGTGATGCTGGTGACGGACTCGCGATCGCAGGTCCACGCGACCATTCCGGGCAAGGGCGTGATCGGCTCGGTGCGCGGCAAGGGCAAGAAGAACGAGTTCTCGGTGCAGTTCGTGTACTTGGACCGCGTGGACCGGACGGTCCCGATCGGCGCGGGCGATGCGGTGCTGACCACGGGGCACGACCACGTGTTTCCGGCGGGCTTGGAGATCGGCCACGTGAGCGAGGCGGCGGCGACCCAGAACGGGCCCTACCACGAGTTCGTGCTGGCCCCGGCGGTGACCTACGCGACGCTGGAAGAAGTTTTGATCGTCACGGGTTATCGCGCGCCGGAGCCGGATCCGAACGCGGCCGCGGGGGACACGCCCAAGCCGGCTGCGGGCAAGCGGACGATCGACCCGGCCAACACGCCGGACGCGCCACCGTAGAGGAGAGCCATGAAGGAATTCACTTGGTTTCTGCTCGCCTACCTGCTGCTGGCGCTGGAGTCGCCGCTGCTGGGCCACCTGGACAGCCAGTTCTTCGCGCCCGACGTGGCTTTGCTGACGGCGATCTTCGCGGGCAGTCGCACCAACCTGCTGCGTGGGCTGGCGGTGGCGTTCCTGGTCGGGCTGCTGAAGGACGGCATGTCGATGAGCGCGCCGCTCGGGCTGTACACCGAGATCAACGTGCTGGCCTTGCTGATGTCGCGGGTGCTGGCGCGGCGGGTCGACCTGCAGAGCACGGTGCCGGTGATGGCGACGGCGGCGGGGATGTCGCTCGGGGCCACGGCGCTGTTCCTGGGGCTGGAGGCGATCTTCCACCGCAGTTTCGAAGCGTACGGCGACGTGGTGCGCATGGCGCTGCCGCTGAGTTTGATCACGATGCTGGTGGCGCCGATGCACTTCGCGCTGCTGGAGCGGTTGACGCGGCGGTTCGAGTCGCGGGATCGCGGCGTGGTGTATTTGCGCAGGTAAGTGCCGAACTACCGTAGTCTCTCCACCACCACGGCCGCACAGCCCTCGCCCTTCACGCCTGACAGCACCTGCCCCCGCGCCGTGCCCTGTGCCAGCCCCGCTGCCAACTCGCGCACCGCACCATCCACGCCCGCGGGTCCTGAGCACAGCGCCAATGCCAGTTCTGCCAGGCACTTGCCGCCCTGAGGCATCCCGGCCAACAGCCCCGCGGTGTCGGGCGTCGCCAGCACCAAGGCCGAACTCGCCACTGTCGCACAACCGCCCGTTTCGATGCGTTTTGCCAGCGCCCGGGCGCGCACCCAGCCGTCGAACGGCGGCCCGGCCAGTCGCCAATGCCCCGGCGCACGAACGAACAGCGGCGAATCCAACAAGCGCCGGCAGGTTTCCGCCCCATCGCCGACCTTGCCCTTGGCCGCCGCCTGGCAAGCCGCGGGCGTGAACGGCACGTCGCTCGCCAGGACCGCGGTCGAAAGCGGCACGACCATGGCCTCGACCAGCGCCAGGCCCTGCGCCGCCGTCACCCGCAGCGGTTCGAGGTCGTGGGCCAGCAGCCCGGCGGCGAACTTCTCCACCGCCTGCGTGCGCGGTCCCTGCAACAGCGCGCTCTGCCTCGTGATGTCCGCATCCAGCCCGTAGCCACGCACGGTATCGACCGCTACGCGCACGCTCCGGTAGCTCGTCAGGTGGCGAAACGAGCAGGCGCCGTCCTGCAGCACTTTGGCGTCCAGACCGAAGCGCGTCATCACCTGCCAAAATCGCGGCGCCTTTTCGCGAGTCAGCGTCGCCACGTAGGTCTCGGCCTTGGCGCAGTCGAGCGGCGGAATCTCCAGCACCGTGTCGAACGGCAGCAGCGCATCTGGCTCGGCCAGGCGTTCGGTGCGTGCCAGAACCACGATCTGCAGGCGGCGCGGATGCGTCTCGACGAACTTGCGCAGGGCCTGCAGCACCGCCGGCTGTTTGGCCTTGGCTACCTCGTGCAGGCTGTCGACCACCAGGACCCAGCGCGCGGCGTCCAGCAAGTCGCGAAACTCCTTCTGCTTGTCCTGCGAAGTCAAGCGCAACTGGCGCGCGAGCTGGTCCGGCACCGCGTCGTCTTCGTTCTTGTCGGTGCGCTTGAGGAAATCGTTGGCCACGTCCAGGCGCAGGATCGGCATCGTGCCGCACAGGCGCGCTTCGATGGCTTCGGCAAAGCGCGTCTTGCCCTGGCCGGGCGGCGCCAGGAGCAGTGTCAGGCCCAGGCGGCTGTCATCCAGCGCGGTCAGCACGTCGGTCTCGGGGATGGGCATCGCGCTGTCGGGCGGCTCGCCCCGCCAACGGTGCACGATGAATTGTTGCGGGAAATAGGCACGCGTGGTCGTGCTTGCCTCCTGCTCGATGGCGCGACCGGCGCACCAGTCGGTGCCGACGCGGGACGGCGCCTCGTCCAGGAAGCGGACCAACACCTGCTGACGCTGCGCGGGACCGCAGGAAAGCAGCGTTACAGTGAGGAGGAGCTGTGAAAGCGAGAGGCGGCAGGCCATGGTGCGATTCCAGGTGGACGAGGGTCCGGGCGGGAAACTACCGCAGATCCTGGCGGAGGCAAGCTGGCGGCCCCGTTCGCCACTGCGTCGGGTCCGGAGTCCGCGATAGACCGGCTCGGTCCCCCACCTTACACTCGCGAGCCCGAACCCGAACCCGAACCCGCCCCCGAACCCGAACCCGCACCCGCACCCGCACCCGCACCCGCACCCGCCCCCGCACCCGCACCCGCACCCGCCCCCCCCCCCC
>CAYHHL010000169.1:0-2174 GCA_964356325.1 uncultured Enterobacteriaceae bacterium
CTGGTGTCGCTGACGCTGCTGACGCTGTTGGTGGTGCCGGCGATGTATGTGGTTTGGCGGGGTTGGCGGTTGCCGCGGGCGTCGCTGCCACGTCACGGGAGTTGACGCCCACGACCTGCAGTGCGGCTGGCTGAATGACCGTTATGGGCTGTCGTGGCAGATCGTCCTAGCGGAACTGCAGGCGATGCTGACGGCAAACGTCGTTCGCGGGCTGTCCACGCCCTCGCCCTCGGCACGAACCCATGAAAACTCAATGTAATTTTCTATTGACCATCGACCCACACTGGCCTACCGTAGCCGGGCGCGGTGCTTGGCTGTGGCCTAGCCCAAACCTGTAGAGTTCTGAGAGGTTGGTTGACGGGCGGCGGAACAGCGTTTGCACCTGCTCGCACTGTCACCCTGATGGAGACCGAAGCGATGAGAATCACGAGCTGGATGTTGGCCTTGCTTGTCGCGTGCGCGGCGTGCTCCACGGCTCCAGAAACCCACACGGCGATTCCTGTGGACGCAGCCACGGATGTCTCCGGGTTTGCACGCACCTTCGACGGTTCACTGCCTGATTCGACGCCCGACGAGGCCAGTAGTCAGCCTGCCGACGTGACACCCGATATCGCGTTGACGTGCCCCGGCCAGCCAGGCTGCGCGTGCCTTGCCAATGCCGAGTGCGGCACCAACTTGTGCATCGACGCTGGCGACGGCACCAAGGTCTGCGCCACGCTGTGTGTCGATTCGTGCGCCGCGGGGCAAAGTTGCGCGCAGATCCCCGGCCCGAGCGGCAACCTGGTCAGCGTCTGCGTCGCACGGTGGCCGCGCCTGTGCGATCCCTGCGCCGCCAGCAAGGACTGCGCGAGCTTGGGCCTCACCGGCAGCGCGTGTGTCGACGCAGGTGCGCAGGGCCGCTTCTGTGGCGTCGCGTGCAAGTCCGACAGCGATTGTCCGGCTGGCGACGTGTGCAAGTCAGCGGCATCGATCGAGGGCAGCGCCGTGCAGCAGTGCGTACCGGCGCCGGTGGGCGAAGTGGCGTTCGGCTCTTGCGCGTGCAGCAAATGGGCAATCCAGGAGAAGCTCTCGACCGCCTGCTGGGTGCAAGCCGCGGATGCCAGCGGCAAAGTCGTGGGCAAGTGCCCAGGCGTGCGCGCCTGCGGCGTGGACGGTCTGAGCGCTTGCCTGGCTGCCGCACCGACCGCGGAGACGTGCAACGGTCTAGACGACGACTGCAACGGACAGACCGACGAGGGTACCTGTGACGACGGCAAGCTGTGCACGAAGGATGCGTGCGACGGACAGAATGGCTGCAAACACACGCCATTGGACGGCCAGCCCTGTGATGCCGACGGTAGCGCATGCACCCAGGGTGATGCCTGTCTGAATGGCATGTGCGAGCCCGGCTCGAAGCTCGACTGCGATGACAAGAATCCATGCACCAAGGATAGCTGCGACATGGCCGCCGGCTGCACGCAGGTTGCCTTCGACGGTGCGCCGTGCGACGACGAAAATCCGTGCACGATTGGCGATGTCTGTGAAGCCAAGAAATGCAAGGCCGGCGAAGCCAAGGAGTGCACCTCAAGCAAGGCCTGCATCGTCGCCGAGTGCGACTTGACAGACCAAGGCAAGTGTAAGTACAGCAACAAGAATGCCGGAATCTCCTGCGACGATGACGATGCCTGCACCAAGGACGACGGCTGTCAAGACGGCGCTTGCGAGGGGACCAAGGTGGCCTGTGACGACGGCAACTCCTGCACTGACGAGAGCTGCGGCTCCAAGGCCGGATGCCTGCACACCGCCAACAACGCGCTGTGTGATGCCGATGGCAATGCGTGCAGCCAGAACGACGCGTGCCAGGACAAGGCATGCGTCGCCGGCGCCAAGAAGCTGTGCGACGACAGCAACCCTTGTACTTCGGATAGTTGCGACGTGATCAGTGGCAAGTGCGTGTTCGACGGCAAGGCGCAGGACGGCAAGTCGTGCGACGCCGATGGCTCGGTCTGCACCTTGGAAGACGCGTGCAAGGGCGGCCAGTGCGCGCCGGGCAGCAAGCTCAGCTGTGACGACAAGAACGTCTGCACGACGGATAGTTGCGATGCCAAGACGGGCTGCGTCCAGACTGCCAACAGTGCGCTGTGTGATGCCGACGGCAATGCGTGCACCCAGAACGACGCGTGCCAGGACAAGGC
>CAYHHL010000169.1:2274-12994 GCA_964356325.1 uncultured Enterobacteriaceae bacterium
TGTGTGATGCCGACGGCAATGCGTGCACCCAGAACGACGCGTGCCAGGACAAGGCGTGCGTTGCCGGCGCCAAGAAGCTGTGCGACGACAGCAACCCTTGTACTTCCGATAGTTGCGATACGACCAGCGGCAAGTGCGTGTTCGACGGCAAGGCGCAGGACGGCAAGGCGTGCGACGCCGATGGCTCGGTCTGCACCTTGGAAGACGCGTGCAAGGGCGGCCAGTGCGAGCCAGGCAGCAAGCTCAGCTGTGACGACAAGAACGTCTGTACGACGGATAGTTGCGATGCCAAGGCTGGCTGCGTTCAGGCCGCCAACACCGCGCCTTGCGACGCCGACGGCAATGCATGCACCCAGAACGATGCGTGCCAGGGCAAGACATGCGTCGCCGGCGCCAAGAAGCTGTGCAACGACAGCAACCCTTGTACTTCAGATAGTTGCGACACGATCAGCGGCAGTTGCGTGTTCGACGGCAAGCCGCAGAGCGGCAAGTCGTGCGACGCCGATGGCTCGGTCTGCACCTTGGACGATGCGTGCGCGCAGGGAACGTGCGTGGCGGGCGCCAAGAAGGTCTGCGACGACGGCAACGTCTGCACCGACGATTCCTGCGAAGCCAAGACAGGTTGCGTGAAGATCGCCAACGCCGTGTCATGCACTGATGGCAATGCTTGCACGGACAAGGACGTGTGCACGGGCGGAAGCTGCAAGGGCGGGCTCGTCAACTGCGACGATGGCAATGCCTGCACCAGCGACAGTTGCTCGCCAACGGCCGGCTGCCAGCACGCCGGCAACACCGGTTCGTGCAGCGACGCCGACCTGTGCACTACCGGCGACCACTGCGCGTCCGGCAGTTGCATCGCGCCAGGCAAGCTGAACTGCGACGACGTCAACCCCTGCACCAACGACGCCTGCAACCCGAAGAACGGCTGCAGTCACACCAATAATACCGCACAGTTGCCCTGCTACAGCGGTGCGGCGAACACGGCGGGCATCGGCATGTGCAAGGCCGGCACCGCCGCGTGCGGCGGAGGCAAGCCAGGCGCTTGCCAGGGCGAGATCGCGCCCAAGCCCGAGGCGTGCAACGGCTTCGACGACGACTGCAACGGCCAGACCGACGAGGCTCTCGGCTCCACCACCTGCGGGAAGGGGAGTTGCCTGCACACCGCGCAGAACTGCCTGAGCGGGGTTGCGCAGACCTGCGATCCGCTGGCAGGCTCATCGCCCGACATCTGCAATGACCTCGACGACGACTGCAATGGAGTTCCCGACGATGGGTGCCCGCCGGACCTGTTCTTGAACGGCACTTCGCTGAGCTTGTCCGGAAACCACACCTACGATCATGTGAAGCTCACGAATGGGGCAGCGTTGGCCGTGAACGCATTCGACGGAGCACCCTGTTCGCCTGGCAGCGGCACCGCAGGATCGGGGACGTTGACGATAATCGCCCGGCTCGTCGAGGTGGACGCGACCAGCTCCATCCAGGCCAATGCCAAGGGAGGTGGTGGAACCGGCTGCGCGGAGAGCAGCACGGGCACTAAGAACGACTCTGGCGCTGGTGGCGGGCACGGCGGCCAAGGCGGCAACAGCGCAGGAGGTTTGTTGGCCGCTGGCGCCGCATACGGGATGACAACAGGGGCAACGATTCACATGGGCTCGAATGGCAGCACCGTCGTGAAGGCAAATAGTTCTTGCGGCGCATCCGGCACGAACCCAGGCGGAGTGGGTGGGGGATTGGTCAAGATCGCTTGTGGCAAGCTGCAGCTTCAGGGAACCATCTCGGCTGATGGCGGCGCCGGTCAAAGCTACACCGGTTCGTACCTGGACGGGGCCGGAGGTGGCAGTGGCGGAGGCGTGCTCATCCAGTGCGATGTCGTCGATTTCTCTGGACTGATGAAAGCCAGAGGTGGTGCGGGCGGGAACGCGGGCAAAGTCAGTGGCTGCTCAGGCTGGGGCGGTGGAGGTGGCGCTGGCGGACGCGTGAAAGTGATCGCCCCCACCTATGCCAAGACCGGGAGCATCCAAGTGAATGGCGGCAGTGCTGGCGCGGGCTACGGCGGGTCCCCGACCGCAGGCGGCGCGGGCACTTCCTACCCGTAATGCAAGGCTCCCTGTCACTCGAGGCGGCGAGCCAACTGTTCCAGTGACAACCGCAAGCCGGTCTCGTTGCCTCACGCAGTCGACCACTCGCGCATTCCGGCTCGCACGGCTAAGCTAGCGTCCATGCCGACTTCCGCCTCCCAGCTTGCCGCCTCCGCCACTGACCTGCCCGTGGCAATGCCCGCGCGCACCGATCGTTCCGTGGCGATCGACTTGCTGCGCGGCGTGGTCATGGCGCTGATGGTGCTCGATCATGCCCGCGACTTCTTTGGTGGTTTCGGCTCGCACGCGACCGATCTGACGCAGACCACGCCCGCGCTGTTCCTGACGCGCTGGGTCACGCACTTCTGCGCGCCGACGTTCCTGCTGCTCGCCGGTCTGGGCGCGGCGCTGTTCGGCCAGAAGCGCGACCCCGCGGCGCTGCGGCGCTGGCTGTGGACGCGCGGCCTGTGGCTGGTGATCCTGGAAGTCGTAGTCGTGCGCCTGGGTTGGGTGCCCGATCCGCTGTACCGCTTCACCTTGTTGCAGGTCATCTGGGCCACGGGCTGGGCGATGCTGCTCCTGGCCGCGATCTGCACGCTGCCGCCAGTTATCTTGGGACTGCTTGGGCTTGCACTGGGCGCGCTGCATCCGCTGCTGTTCGACGCCCTGAGCGGCGTGCTGCCGGCGTGGCTCGACACCGTGCTGCTGGGCGAGGGCATGCTGGAGCCGTTCGCAGGTCACAAGTTCCGTTTGTCCTACGCGATCCTGCCTTGGTTCGCGGTCCTGGCGTTCGGCTTTTCGCTCGGTGCGCTGTGGCGGCAAGGCCACCCGGGCAAGCGGCGGCTGGGCGGGCTGGGCGCGCTGCTGGTAGTCGCATTCGTGGCGATGCGTGCCCTGGGCGTGGGCGATCCGCAGCCGTTCGTCGCCCAGGGTTCCTGGCTGTGGTCGAGCGTGGCGTGGCTGAATTGCGACAAGTATCCGCCATCGCCGGCCTACCTGGCGATGACGCTCGGGCCGGCGCTGATTGCCCTGGCGCTGCTGCCGGCCACGGTGCCGCGCTGGCTGAACCCGTTGGTGACGTTCGGGCGGGTGCCGCTGTTCTTCTACGTGGTGCACCTGTACCTGCTGCGCTGGACCTCGATTCCGCTGGCGTTTGCCACCTGGGGCATGAGTGCGATGGAGATGCCGCCGAAGGGTCATGGCCTGAGCCCGCAGTGGCCACTGTGGGCCATCTACCTGGTCTGGATCGCAACGCTTTGGCTGTTGATACGACCGAGCGCCTGGTGGGCCGGCAAGAAGGCGCGCGGCCGCGGCTGGTGGTGGAGCTACTTGTAGTTGGCATCGCCAGCGGAACAGCTACTTGCGCGGCTGTCTGGCACGAAACACGGCCTCGAGCGTCTCCCAGCCATGCGGCGCCTCGCCCTGCGCATCGAAGATCAGGCGTTGGCCCGACGGCAGCCGCACCCGCGTGTAGGGCGCATTGACGCTGACCGTCCACATGCTGTCGAACTTGCCTTCCTCGTTGACCGCTTGCGACCCGGCCATCTGCTCCGAGGTGAACTCGCGCGTCCGTCGCCCCCACAGCAGCCACGTCGTCACCTGCCACTTTCCGGCCTCGGTGCGCACGAAATCCAACACATAGCGGTCGTGCAGCAGGAACATCGAAGCCGGCAGCACCAGAGTCAACGCGATCAGAAACAGGGGAATGACCCACCACAGCGTCGGGCCGAGCGGCGAGGTCTCCCAGCCTTGATCCGGCGGCACCTCCAGCGACATCAGGCCTGCGGTCAGCGGGATCGGCAGCAACGCGACCACCGAGACGAAGCGCAGCGTCAACGTGCGGTCCGAGTGGAAGAATACATTGGTGGTGATGGCCGGAGCGGCGGGCGGTGGCGGCCCTCGTCGTGCCCGTTTCGTGCTCATCTGCCCCCGGTGCCGCCCCGGATCGTACGTCCGGTTCGCCTCGGATTGTGCGCACCTGGACGGGGCGATCGTCAACACTCACCACAAGATGCGATTCACCGTCAGGCTCGCTGGCACCAGACCCGGTCCCGAGTTCGGCGAACGCACCGCCAAGATCAGATCGTCGGCGATGATCTGTTTCACGATGCCCGGTTGAGTCAGCAGCGTGGTGGCCTGCCAGTCGCCCAGGCCCTGCTTGGTCCAGCGCGTGCTCCAGCCGACCGCAACCAGCGTGTCGCCATAGAGCAACAGCGACGTGAAGGTGGACAGCGGCACCGGCAACACCAAGGCCTGCCACGGTCCGGTGCGCTCGTCGGTCGCGACATCGAACGGCGCCCACTGCAGCACCGCGGGATCCTGGGGCTGGCAGCCTTGCGTCAGCAGCGCGATCCGCCCGCCGCCCACCGCGATCGAGCGCAGCGGCGCGTCGGTCAGGTGCGCCACTTGCTGGTTCAGGCACTTGACGTTGGCGAGCACCTGTGCGGGCACTTGCAGCGGATGTTCGTCCGCATGTGCCAGGTCTTGGGCGTCGAAGCGCACGCAGGTCAGCACCGGTTGCACGCCGTCCAGCCGTGCCACGCAGGCGTGAGACGTGCCGGGGACCACGTGCGCTCGTTCAATCGGCATCGGCACTTGCACGCCGGTCGGCTGCAGCGTCACGTTGCCGTTCGCGTCCGGCGTGCCGGCGAGCACCAGCCACGGCGACCCGGCAGGAGGCTGGCCCAGGGTCGGCGTCTTGCGCTGGAAGGCCACCAGGCGGCCGTCCGAAGCAGCCAGCGCGGTCCACTCGGGCGCAGTGTCGGGTTGATCGAACACCACGGTCATCGTCGCCTCGCTCGGCGCCTGCAGCGGGGCGTGCCACAGCCGGGCGTCGGAATGGTACTTGCCGGCGGGGAACACAAAGGAGTTCGCCGTCAGGACATAGACATGCGCTCCGACTCGGGCGAGGTGAACACCGGACACGGGGGTCGCCAAGGTGGCCATCGGCGTCCAACAGGCCAGCCCGCCTTCGGCCGGATAGGCACCGCCCAGCGGGTACTTGGGCCAGGAACCGGGCGCGTTGCCCGTGCAGACGTGCTTGGTCTCCCACATGTCGCCGTCCTGGAGCTGGTACGGCTCGCAGGTCGTTGCCGGCGGACAGGCGGTATCGGTCGTCTCGCAGGTACGCTTGCAGTGCAGGGACCCGGTCAGCTTGTAAGGCGGTGGAGAGAACGGCGGGGCGTCGAAGCCCTTGTCGCACCATTCCCACGGCGGGCAAGGCAGCCACGTGCCGTTTTGCGGAACTTCTTGGCTGACGGGCAGATAGCACGTCGCGTCGCTGGCCGGCCGCGCGGTCCAGGGCATCGGCTGGGCCACGAACCCCAGGTCGCAGGCGGTCGCGTGCACGGCCAGGGTCGCGGCGATGCTTGGATAACCCGCGTCGACGGCGTCTGCCGAACCAGCGTCAGGGCCGCCGGCGTCCACCGGGCCAGCGTCAGTGGCGCCAGCGTCAGGGCCGCCAGCGTCCACCCCGGGCGTCGCATCGGCCGGCGATTGCGCAACGTCCTGGCCCACATCGGCGACCAACGCAGCGTCCGAGGGGCTGTTGCCGACATCCGGGACGTTGGCCGGCGTCTTGCTCGCACCGCATCCGGCGAGGCAGATCGCCATGGTCGTCAGATACTTGTGCATGACTCTCCGCCTTCGCGCGACCTGCGCCGCCGCCACAGCAAGGCCGCGAGCGCCAGGCCAACCACCGCCCATCCCGGAGCCGCGCCGGTCCGCGTGGCTGCACAGCCGTTGTCCGGCGCGGACTTCGGCGCGGCCGGCGGCGCTGTCTTGGCCACGTCACCCTGCAGTTCCGGACCAACGGCATCGGTATTCCAGCCGCCCGCGGCGTCGATGCCGGGCACCGGGCCGCTGACGTCCGCGCCCGAGACGACGTCGGAGAGGCTGCCATCGCTACCGTTGGCGTCGCTGCCGACCGATGTCGACGTGGGCGGCAACTGGCCGTTCTGCCAGCCAGACTTCGGCTTGCAGCCCGGCGGTTGGAGCCACGGCCCCAGCGTGGTGACCAGCACGTCCGAGGCCGGCGGCACCCACGCCGTGCCCTTCTTGACCGCCAAGCCATCGGGCAGGCTCGCCTTTCCCGGCTTGGCGCCGAGGATCGCCTGATCGACGACGGCAATCGCCTCGGGGGCCAGCAGCAGCGCCGGCCCGGTCTCGTCCAGCAGGCTGATCGTCAACGCCGCCGGGGCCTTCTTGAAGCGCGGATCCAGCGAGTTCAGGCCTTTGAACACCCAACTGCCCAGGCCGTTCATGGACAAGCGCGCCGCCTGCGGGCCCTCGGACCAGCCCTGCGGACAGACGACGTTGACTTGGAGTTCGCGGGTGGGCAGGACGTCAGGGAGCGCGGCGTTGAAGGCGAACACCGGATCGCGATCCATTTCCGCGGGCGAAATCCGCATCACCAGCCGGGTCAACTTCGCACTGTCGCTCAGCAACTTGCCGATATCGGCTAGCGGCTGCACCACCTGGGTCTGCAGCGCCTCGCCCGCGGCCTTGCCGTCGGCCGGTGTCGCTGTCAGGGCGTCCTTGTTCAGCAACGGCCCGCCGGGCAGCTGGCAATCGGCACCACCCGGCAAGCTGGCATCGGGGCCCATGCCGCCATTGGGGTTTCCCTGCCAGAACTTCGCGCAAGCGCGCAGATTGGCCAGCGATTGCAGAGGCGTCACGTTGGGCCAGGTCGCGGTCAGTTGCAGCGGCAGGCCGATCGCTTCGGCGACTTCCTCGTCGACGGGGAAGTTGGAGTTGTATAGCAACCATGCGAGATCATACAAATTAGTGATTTTCTGCAACGACTTGACGTGTGAGGCGTTTGCCAGCAGGGCCTGGTTCCAGCTCGACGAGTCCGCCAGCGCTTGCGACGCCTCGGTCACGAAGGCATGGCCGCCCGCTTCATCGATCGCCGCCGAGAGCACCTGATGGTAGTTGACCGGTATGCCGTCGCCTGACTTCTGCAAGGGATAGAAGCCGCCAGTGTTCGGTTCGACCAACGCCAGCCGCAGCGGATTCACTTCGACATCCAGGTGGTTCTTGACGATCGCCCGCCCCGGTCCAGCCACCGTCACGGCCACCATCAGTTCCTGGGCCGAGGCGATGCTGGTCAGGCGCAGCGGCACGCACGGCTCGGCGTCGTCCATGGCCAGCGTGATCGGCCGGATGGCCTCGATCCCCGCGCCATTGGTCAGCTTGATCGCCACGAACACGTCGCCCATGTCGATGTGGCTTTGCAGGATCGGCTTGGCCTTGGCCGGTGTCGCATAGCCGTGGGCGTTCAACCAATCGTACAAGACACTGCTTTCGCTGGCCTTCACCACCACGTAGTCGTACGGCCCGGTCACGCCCGAGGCCAGCACGTCGACGCCAGGCGTACCCGGACCATTCGGCCCGCCACCGGCCGCATCCGACATAAAGGCGGCGTCGAAGGACATGGTATCTGGGTTCGCCGGCTCGCAGCCCTCGTACGAATTCCGGCAGTTCTCGCTGGCCTGGTACTTGAGCTGGTAGCGTGCGTACAAGTCCGCGTCCAGCCAGTCGAACGCCCGCTTCGAACCGACGCCGACCTTGGGCACCTTCGGCAACGGCAGCACCCAGCCGAAGTCCTTGGCCAGCCCGGAGTAGCGCACCTCGATCCACACATGGCTCACCTTGCTGACCGGATCGCGCACGAACAACACGCGCTCGGCGCTCTGTACCACGACCGGGTCCGGGTTGGCTGGACCGACTACTGCAGGCGCGGGTGGGGAAAAACACGCACCGCAAGCCAGGGCGTCGGCAGCAGGCCAGATCGCCAGCAGTAGCGCGTAACTACCAGCTAGCTTGGACAGGATCGATCGCATGGTGGACTCCAGTTTCTTGGCGGTCTGAACGGCAGTTCGTGGGGGCCTCGTGGTCGATCGCAGCCGCGCGGGCGCTACTCGTCGCATTTCGCCTGGTGCGCACAGTCCCATTTGCCGCTGACCTTGCAGCATAGCAGGCCTGGTTTGCCGCCGCAGCCCTTGGTCTCGCACGTCGCACAATCGGCGGGGCAGGTCTGCAAGTCCTCGGTGGGAGCAGAGCAATAGCCGTCACCGCACTGCACCGGCTCGTAACAGTCCCCCTGGCAGTTCGTCGCCGTTTCGCCGCTCTGGCACACGGAATCGCCGCAGTACGCGGGCAACTCGGGCCGGCAGCCGTGTTCGTCGGCGCACCGGGCGAGCGGCAAGTAGAGCCACACGCCCATTCCGTTCATCTTGCCCAGGCATTGGCCCCTGCAATCCTTCCACTTGGCATCCAACGGGCAGGCACTCAGACACGCGAGGCCAGCCGCGCAACTGGCGTCGGCCTTGCATGCGGTGTCGAAGTTCGCGCAATGCTTGGCCATACACGAGAACGCGTCGGTCGCTGGGCCGCAGTCGCCAGGGCAGATCTTGGCCGATTCGCCGGATTCGCAAGCGCCGTTGCCGCACTGGGCCGCCGTCGCGGTGCAGTCGTTCGGGCAACTGGTGGCCTCGCCGTGGCACAGGCCGTTGCCGCAGGCGTCCTCGAACTTGTTGCCGCACACCTTGTTGCCACAGCTGAACACGGCCAGGAGCCCGGCCGGCAGCTTGTTGCCGAACTTGGTCTGGCACTCCTTGCTGCAATCGAAGCCCTTGCAATCACTGTAACATGTCAGGACGGGAGCGCAACTCGCGTCGGCGGCACAGGCGTTCCACTGCGCGGGGCAGGCCTGCTTCTCACAACCCATGACATCGGCGACGCCGCAGTCGAATCCGCAGGTCAACGGCGTTTCACCCTGTTCACACAAGTGGTTGCCCGCGACCGGCGCCTTGCAGTCGACCGCGCACGTTCCGCTGCTTTCGCCCGCGTCGCAGCTGCCATTGCCGCAGCCGGCCATGCAGCCCTTGGCGGCCATGCACGCGACCAGCGAGTCGTAGGTGGCCAACACCCCGGTCGTGCCGAACTTTTTGCAGCCCTGGGCGCAGGCGGGCGTGCCTCCACAATCGCCCAGGCACGACGCCAGGTTTTGGCAACCGGGCTTGGGCGAGCAGGCTGCCAGTTCGGCCGCGCATTGGCTCTCCATGCATGCAAGCCCTGCCCCCGCCTGGCAATCGCTGCACGAACCGGGTGCCTCGCCGGGATCGCACACGCCATTGCCGCACGTGGCCGCACAGCCCCAGATCGCCTGGGTGTCGGGCGCTGGCGAGTCCGAGGTGGCCGCGTCCGTTCCGTTGGCCGTCTGTACATCGACGCTCTCGGTGTCCGATACCCCTCCTGAGTCCAAGGGCTTGCCGGTGTCGGGGGCGTCGGTGGCCGAGCCGTCGATCGCATCGCCAGAGTCGACCGCCACGGGCGCGGCATCGGCGGGGACTTCCGCGGGGGTTTCCTTGCAGGCGGCAAGGCAGGACAGGACGGCCAGGATCAGGGCCTTGGATGGCATGCAGTTTCCTTGGCAGCGCGGTGCGCAGACCCGTGAGGCTACGTTTGTTCGTGCGCTAGGGCAAACCGTCGCGCCAGATTCGTGGCCATGGCCTGAGTCCGCACGGCGCGCTGCCGAACGACGGCCCTGGCTGGCGGTTGCACGCGACTCGGCAACAGCCGTACAGTCGCGCCGAACCCCACCTCGAGGAGCCACCATGCGCCGATTCGCCCTTGCCGCCCTAGCTCTCGTGCTCGCCTGTTCACCGACCGTCCCGCGTGTGGCCGATCCGCCGCCGTCCGCGCCCGAGCCGATCGGGGGCAGCACTCGCCACGTGTCCGCGACCGAGGACGAGGTGACCGAAGCCGACGGCACGATGTTCCGCATCCACCAAGGCCGGCGCGGCGATCCGGCGGCCCTCGGCTGCGCGGACGGCCAGCGTGAGGGCTTCCTGGACGACGCGCAATTTCCCACCGTCGCCGGATGCCTGGGCGTCTGGCCGGGCACGGTCAGCCTGCGCGCGACGGCCACCGGACAGGCTTGCGGTGACGACGGCGCGACTTGCACCTCGCCTGCCGATCTCTGCGCGACTGGATGGCACGTTTGTGGCGGCGCCGCGGGCGGGTTGGCCGAAATCCGCCGGGTCACCGCCGAACAGTGCGAGAATGCGGGCGGCGGTCGCTATTCTTTCGCCAGTTCGCACTGCAAGACCAACGAAGGTTGCGTCTACGCCAGCGGCCCGCAAGACCAGGCCTACCCTTGCATGGCGGACGGCTGGTGCAGCGAGTCGATCTGCTGCGGCGCAGGCTGCCCGTCGTTCGGTGATTGTCCTGACGGCGTTTGGCCGGCCAAGACCCACATCGCGATCGGCACCGACCAGGGCTGCGGGCGGACCTCGGCGCGCCGCGCTGGCGGAGTGATCTGCTGCAAGTAGCGTTGCATCCGAGGCCCTGCTAGCCTCGGGCTCCAACCACGGGAGCTCCGCCATGATCACCACCCCCTCCGGCCTTCGCTACCAGGACACCGCCGTCGGCACCGGCGCCTCGCCCAAGAAAGGCGGCCTCGTCACCGTCCACTACACCGGGCGCCTGACCGACGGCACGAAGTTCGACAGTTCGGTGGACCGCGGCACGCCGTTCCAGTTCGTCATCGGCGTCGGCCAGGTCATCCGCGGCTGGGACGAGGGCGTCGCGACCATGCAGGTCGGTGGCAAGCGCACGCTGCATGTCCCCGGCGCGCT
>CAYHHL010000170.1:0-12800 GCA_964356325.1 uncultured Enterobacteriaceae bacterium
GTTCGGGCACGGGTTCGGGCACGGGTTCGGGCACGGGTTCGGGCACGGGTTCGGGTTCGGGTTCGGGTTCGGGCACGGGTTCGGGTTCGGGCTAGGCCGAGAAACGGGCCAAATCCACCGTTCCCTCGAAGACTTCTACCGCTGGTCCGCGCATCGTGCCGACGCCGTCGTCGGCGACCGTGATGCCCAGCCAGCCGCCCGGCAAGCGCACCGCGACCTCGCGGCCGACTGGCGCGTGGCCCAAACGCACCGCCACGATCGCCGCGGCCGTCGCGCCGGTTCCGCAGGCTTGCGTCCAGCCGCAACCGCGCTCGTAGACGTCGACTTGCAGGCACGCCCGACCCAAGGGGTGCGCGGGACTGGCGGCCTCGCTCGGCAGGATCTGCACGAATTCCACGTTGGCCTGATTCGGAAACAGCGGATGGCCGCCCAGGATCGGCCCAAGCTCGGCGCGCTCGGCCGGCGTCAGCGCGTCGAACGTCACCGCGTGCGGGTTGCCCGTGCTCAGGGCGGTCAGGCGCACGGTGTGGCCGGCGACCTCGATGGCCGTGTCGAGCCATGGGCCGGGCGACGAAAGCGGAACAGTGGCAGGATCATAGCTCGGCGGCGTCATGCGCACGGCCACCGAATCGACTCGACCGTCGGCGCCGCGCCAGGCCCGGCACGCCAACTGGCCCGCGCCGGTCGCCACGGCCAATTCCACGCGGTCGGGCAAGTACCTATCTAGCAGGTACTTCACGAAGCAGCGCAGGCCGTTGCCGCACATCTCGGCGATCGAACCGTCGGCGTTCACCACCTGCATCGCCGGGTGCTCGATCGTGCCCGTCCAGACCAGCACGCCGTCCGCGCCCAAGCCGGTGTGGCGATCGCACAGCGCCCGGCCGAGGTCGCCCGCGAAGTGCAGGTCCAGGCCGCGACCGTCGATCACCGCGAAGTCATTGCCGAGACCGTGGTATTTGACGAAGGGTAGGCGCATGGCCGCGACAGCGTACCCGAGCGGGGTCGCGAACGCACGCGTCGGACTGGCGACCGGCCGACCGGCGTGCCAACATGTCGCCCCGGGTAGCCTTGCCCCGGCAGGTACAACATGCGACGTTCATTCGTAATTGGCCTCCTGATGGTGGGAGTGGCGGCTTGCGGAGGCAAAGGTGCCGACACGCCAGCGCCCAACCCGGACGCGTCCGCCGCCGACGCGAGCCCGGGCGATCTGGCCGCCCAAGACGTGGCCGACACAGCGGCGAGCCCGGATGTGCTCGGCGAGGTGAACCAGAGCGATAGCGGAACCTTGGACGTGCCCGGCACGGCGACGTTCGAGACCGCGGATCCACAGCGCGTGACCGTGATGACCTACAACTTCATGTGTTCGTTCTGCGTGAACAAGGATCATGACGACTGGGAGCACAAATGGGCGGCGCGCGTGCCCTGGCTGCACGACGTCCTGGTGCGCCACGACGCCGATCTGGTGGGCTTGCAGGAAGCGCAGGGCGTAGGCGATCCAATACCAAATGAGATCGAACAGTTGATCCTGCCCGAGAGCAGCTACGCTTACTACTACTACCACTGGGTGCCGGGCGATCCGCTCGAGTTCGACTACCCCGACGCCGCGGTGTTGTGGCGCAAGGCGCGGTTCGACAAGCTCGCGACCGGCCAGTTCTGGCTGAGCCCGACCCCGGACGTCGCGTTTTCGAGCGGTTTTGCCAAGGGCGGCGCGCAGTTCCCCCGCGTGGTGGTGTGGGTCCTGCTGCACGACAAGCAAACGAACAAGGACTTCTACTTCGCAAACACGCACTTCGACAACAACGCGCCGAGCCAGACTCTGTCCGCGCCGCTGTCGCTCGACGTCTTCGGCAAGATGGCGGTCAAGCATCCGGTGATTTTCGTGGGCGATTTCAACGCCTCGCCCGAGCACGAGGCGTACAAGATCCTGACCCAGGGCGTCGACGGCAAGGGCTTTCACTTCCAGAACGCCCTGGACCTCGCCAAGACCATGGGATTTCTTACCAATGTCGCGCCATTGCCGGACGAGACGCAACACCTGGAGGCGATAGACCACGTGTTCCTGGGCGGCGCGACGTTTGACGTGACCTGGTGGGTGCAGGACTTCTGGCGCTACGGCAAGCTCTTGCAGGCGCCCTCGGATCACGACGGCGCGATCGTGACGTCGGTGCGGTGGCAATAGGAGGCTGGCCAGGTGAGTGATGCTTTCGATCCCGGTGATTTGATACGTGAACTATCGGCGGCGTTGCGCTTCCAACGCTGGAACGGCGCCGAGTCGGTGGATCGCGCCTGGGCCTCGCCGCTGGCCGTGGTCGTCCACCCCGTCGCCGTGACGCCCGCAGCGGCCAGGCCGGCGCCGACCACCGTGCCCTTGCCCACTGCCGTCACCTCGAGAACTTTGCCACCCAGGACGGAGCGCACGCTGCCTCCGCTGGTCAGTGCGCCGGCGGTGCGGCCCCAACTGCCTGTACTGACGCGGGAACAGCGCACGGAAAAGCTGCGGGTGCTGCGCGAGGAGATCGGCGATTGCCAGCTGTGTGCGCATGCCGCGGCGCGCCAGCACATCGTCCACGGCACGGGCAACCCCATGGCGCGGCTGATGATCATCGGTTCGCAGCCGGGACCGGGCGAGGACGCGGCGGGGCAGCCGTGGCAGGGCGAGGCGGGCGCGCTGCTCGACAAGATGCTGGGCGCCATGGGCCTGCAGCGCAGCGAGGTGTGGCTGACCAGCGCGGTGCTGTGCCGTCCTCCGCAAGATGCTGTGGCCCAACGGGAAGCCTGGACTGCCTGCGCTCCGCACCTGCGCCGGCAATTCGACGTGGTGCGCCCGGAGGTGGTGCTCGCGTTCGGTGAACCGGCGGCGCGCTTCCTGCTGCGGTCCCAGGCGCCCCTGGCCGAACTGCGTGGCAAGTGGCAGTCGCTGCTGACGGTCGGCTTGATGGCCACCTGGTCGCCCGAGGACATGGTGCGCGACGCGGCCTTGAAACGCGAGGCGTGGGCGGACCTGCAATTGGTGATGACCAAGCTCGGCTTGCGGCGCGGCTGATGTCGCGGCCGATGCGGATGCCGGCCATTGATCCAACGGCAAGCGGACTTGCCACCGGTTGCTGTTGCCTTCCGGGGAATGTGCTATAGCTGCTGACGCCGGAGCGACACCGCCTCGGAACTGCGCATTCCGCCATCCGAAGCCCCGTCTCGGTGCGCCGCCTACCAGCCCTCCACTCCCGGTCACACCCATGCCCGCCATGCCGCTGCAGCCCGCCCCGCCGAGCCCGGACCTCCACGACTTGCGGCGCTGGCTGCAAGACGCCTGCGAGGACAACGTCGCGCTGTTCGGCCCCGTCGAGCAACCGGATGCCGTCGGCGTCTGGTATCCAACGCACTTGCAGATCGCTCGGTTGCGCCAGTGCCACGGCCTGCAGACAGTCGTGCTGCAAACGACGTTTTGCGCGTTGCCACGGCGCCGATCGGACGTGCTGCCGCTGCTGGCCCAGGCCAACCAGCAGCTCGAGCGCGGGCGGTGGTTCCTGCAGCGCGATCCGGCGCGGTTGACCTGCGCCCTGGAATTGCCGGCGCCGCTGCTGAGTGGCGAGTCGTTCCATCGGGAATGGCAGCGCTTCTACGACGAGGCGGTGGCCCACGGCATCGAACTCACGTTGCGGACGCGCGGCGTGGCGTACGTGGACCTGCTGCGGGCCCAGGCTCGCGAGCGCAAGGCCGGATGAGGCCAGCATCGGCGCAGGACCGCAAGGCAAGTCTGCAGAACAAGAGAAGAGTGGGGAGTGCCATGGCGAGTTCGGATGATCAGATGACGGGGTCGAGCCAGGCCGTGGCGCACGCGATCGACGTGACTTCAGCGGTGCCGGGGCCGTGCTGGCGGACGCTGCGGGGCTGGTTGGACGACATGGAGCTCGAGTTCGAGCCGAACCTGCACCCCGAGCACGGCCTGATGGGCTACGCGGTGCGGTTGCGCAACTGGCTGTTAGGCATCGGACTTTCGGCGCGTTCGACCGGCCCGGTGCTGACCCTTTCCGCGGTGCTGTGCCGGGGCATGGATCGCGAGGCCGCAGCGCTGCATGCGGTCGACAAGGCCAACGCGCGCCTGGCGATGGGCCAGATCCTGTACTTCCCGGGGCCGCCAGCGGAGTTGTCGTTCTTTGCCTCGGCAACGTTCGATCTGGTCGACCGCGAGACGTTTACCCTGATGTTCGACGCGATGGTGCAAGAGCTGAACAACGTAGGATTTACCGCGGTCATGCAGGTGCGCGGCTACCACGCGACGGACTACGCCGCGCCCTGGGGTGATCCGCAGATGGCGCCGATCGACGACGATTCCGAAGCCTTGCACGCGGCGGACGTCCCTGCCGACCTGGAATCGGCAAGCGACGATCGCCCCAACGAAGGCAAGCAGGCCGACACCGAACGCGACGAAACCCCCGCCGTCGACACCGATGCGAGCACGCCGGGTGCGCGCAACAAGGGCACGCGCGGGGCCGGAGAGCGCGACGACTGACCGCGAACGACGGGCCGCGCGACGGCTGAACTGTCCTGGATAACCACGTAACTATTGGCATATCAGAGATAGTGGTGTTCTGCACGAGGTGGTAACCGTTTGACCGCCCTCCAGGCGGGCCCTAGACTGGCCAAACTCGCGCCATCCCGGCGCACGCTTCCCTGAGATCCTGCCCCATTCGACGCCGAGGCCCCCCTTGATTCGAGGAGCCCCAACGACGCCGTGTACCGGTCGCCCGGTCTTGCCTGCGGGCATGGCCTGGCTCCTGGGTGCCACCGTCTCGCTGACCCTGCTGGCAGCGGGCTGGCTGGGACTGCCCTCCGTTGCACCTGCTGAATCCTTCGCTGATTCCCACCTGCAAGCGCGGGTCGCGGGTTTTGTCGCCCTGGGTCAGACCAGTCGGGTCGGCGATGCGCGCGACGAGACGATTGCCGGTCGACTCGCGCAGGCCAGTGTCGAAACCGCGCGGGCCGGTCAGGATCCGAGTTGGCAGGGTGCCGACGATCCCGATGGCGACAGCGCGTTTCGTCCGGGCGGCAGCGGTGGCGCGCAGGCGGCAGGAGCGGGCCAGGTCTCGCCATTCGAGGGCAATACCGAGCCCAATCACGCGCCCTTGCGTCGCTACACCGGCCGCAACATCGTGCTGCAAACGGATACGCGCAACGAATACGCCCTGGAATTGCTGACCAAGCTCGACTCGTTCATCGGCCAGGCGACCGGTGAACTGTCCCGCGTGCTGGAAGTGGCAGCAACGCCCAAGCCCACGCAGATCATCGTGTTCGAGTCGCAGGACCGCTACCAGGACTACGCGCGCCAGCACGCCCCGGGCCTGGTCAACAATGGCGGCTACTACGACGGCGGCATGCGCACGGTGGTGACTTACCGCTTCAACAATTCCATGCAGTTGTACTTCCACGAACTGGTCCACGCGATGATGGGCGAGCAATTCGCCGACCACCACTTCTCGCGCTACACGCGCCGCAACTGGCCGATCTGGTTCGACGAAGGCATCGCGGAATACCTCGGCAGCTTTGAAGTCGCCGGCACCGGCATCCACATCCCGGCGCAGAACAAGGGCAAGCTCGCCTACCTCGCCAACGCCATCGCCAACAACGTGTTCATCGACCTGGCCGCCCTGCTCAAGGCCCCGGCGGAACGCTTTTCCGGCGCGTCCATGAACATCTACTACGCGGAATCGTGGGGCTTGATCGACTTCTTGCTGCACTCGCCGCTGCACCGGTCCAACGTCGCGCAGTTCTTCCGCAAGATCCGCCAGGGCGAGGACGGCTTGGTGGCTTTCAAGGCGTGCTTCGGCAACGACCTGACCACGATCGATGCGGCCTGGCGCGTCTACATCCACGAGGCGACGCGGCCGGCGCAAGGCTGGGTGCCGCTGTTCTCGGGCGAGTCGATCGACGACTGGACGGTCCACGAGGGCGGCCAATGGCGCGCGGGACAAGGCGAAATCCGCGGCCAGGGCGACCGCAACTACAACTACCTGATCAAGTCAGAAGTGCCGATGACCGACCTGAGCTACGAGCTCGACCTGCAGCTTCAGCAGGGTACCGCGGGCCTGATCCTCGGCAACAACTTCCACGGTGAGTATCCGTACTACTACCTCATCGAAATCGCTCGGGATGCCGTGCTGCTCAAGCGCGCGTGGTCGGCCAGCCAGATCGAGCCGGTGGTGCAGGCCTACGCGGAAATCCCCCTGGGCCAGTGGGTGCACCTGCGTGTGCAGATCATCGACCGCGTGTTGCACATGACCGTGGGTGGCAAGGAGATCCTGACGACGCGGGTGGATCGCGACCGCTACTCGCTGTTCGGGCTTTACCTGTACCGGGCCAAGGTGCGCTTCCGCAACGTCCAGGTGCACAACGAGCAGGCCGAGCCGAAAGCCCTGGTGGCGACGACGGTTCCAGCCATGACGCCGGTGGCCAACGGTGCGGGCGGTCCAGCGGTGACGCCGGGAACGCGCACGCCGGGGCCGAGTCCAGGGCAGCGCCGCGCGAACTGACGCCTACGCCAGCGGCGACGCTTGCGCCCACGCCTGCAGGAACCAAAGCCGCCACAGCAGCACGCCGTCCACCTCGCCCCGCTGGCTGCGCACTTGCAGCGTGCGCGCGATCGCCTGGCCGTCCAGCCACGGCATGCCCGGCAGCCCCACGCGCATCGCCTCGACGATTGCCTCGCGCCGCGCCGGCATCCAAGTGTCCAAGGGCAAGGAAAACCCTTGCTTGCGACCCAGCACGCAATCGGCCGGCAAGTGGCGGCGCAGCAGCGCCCGGACGATCCGCTTGGTCTCCCAGGGCCGCACCCGGTCGAACGGCCGCACCCGCCACGACGCATCGGTGAAGTCCAGATCGAGAAGCGGCGCGCGCGTTTCCACGCTGTGGGCCATCGCGGCGACGTCTACTTTGACGCACAGGTCCTCGGGCAGGTACAGCGAGAAGTCGATGCCCAAGGCGCGGTCCAGTTCCCCCGGCGCCTTCAGGGCCATGGCACGCCGCCGCACTTCCGCGTGCCAGCCGTCGCGGTGCAAGGCCGGCCGCAAGTCGGCGTCGAACCAGTCGTGCAGCTTGTGCAAGCCGTCGCGTTGCACCGAGAGCGCCAGATCGTCGCGCGCCAGCAACCGCACCGCCTTGAAGTCCATGTCCGCCAGGCGCTTGGGCAGCCGCATCACTGCGGTTTCCAGGGGTTGCGCGGCAAGGTCGGGCAGATCGGGCAGGTGCAGTCGGTCGTGCAGCAGGTGACGAATCGCGAACAACTGCGCGCCTGAGTAGCCGCCTTGGACCTCGTCGCCACCGTCACCGGTCAGGATCACGCGGTGGTGCTGACCCGCCGCCTCCGCAATCAGGTACGAAGGCAGTGCCGAGGCATCTCCGAACGGTTCGCCATAGTGCGGCACGAGCTCCAGGGCGCGGCCCAGAGATTGCGTATCGATATCCAAAACTTCGTGCTTGACCCCTGTGACCTTGGCGACCTTGCACGCCACCGCGAACTCGTCCTGGTTGCGATCGGGCGTGCGCACCGTGTACGCCGTGATGCCGGGGTGGGCACGCGCCGCCGCCGCCGTCACCAAGCTGGAATCCAACCCACCGGACAGAAACGTCGCGACCGGCACGTCACTGCGCAGGCGGCGGCGAACCGCCTGATCGAACAGGAATTCCAGATGATCGAGGCTGGGCGTGTCGAGCTTCTGACCCTGGGCCACGAACGGGATCGGCCTGGGCGCAATCTCGCGCAACACATGGCGATCGAGCGTCAGCGCCGCACCCGCCGCCAATTTGCCGATCTCGGCGTAGATGGTGCGCGGCGCCGCGATGTAGCCGCCGGCCAGGTGGTGCTCGACGGCGATGGGATCCACCGTCAGCGCCTGGCCTTGGCCGACGATCCAGCGCGCCAGGGGGTCGAGCGCGGACGAAAAAGCGAGCCGGCGCCCCTGACAGCACCAGTACAACGGCTTCTTGCCAATGGGATCGCGCGCCAGACTGAGGATTTCGCCGTCCCACCAGGCAAAAGCGTACATGCCGCGAACGCGGTCCAGGGTGCGTTCCAGGCCCCAGGTTTCCAGCGCTTGCAGCAGGACTTCGGTGTCGCTGCTCGAATGGAACGTGTTGCCGGCCTCGGTCAATTCGGCGCGCAACTCCAAGTAGTTGTAGATCTCGCCGTTGAAGGTCAGCACCGTGGCCGTGTCGTGACGATGCGAGACCATCGGTTGGTGACCGGTCGGACTCAGGTCGAGGATCGCCAGGCGCCGGTGCCCGAGCGCAATGCCGGGGGCGTGCCAGAGCCCAGCGCCGTCCGGACCGCGGTGGCGCATGCCGTCGCGCGCCAGGGCAATGTCAGCGAGTTCACGCGGGGTCCAGGGCTGGGCGGTGGCGACGCGCCCGAAGTCCACTACGCCGAAGATGCCGCACATGGGCCACCGGGAACGGCGTTGGCGCCGCATGGGTGAGGATAGCATGGAAACTCGACCGCGGGCCGCAGTTGTGCCACAAGCCCCTGGACTTCGAATCCACCGGGGTCATGCCGCCGATGCGGCCGAAGGAAGTGCCCATGGCCATCACCACCGTAGCCGCGTTGCGCGAGTTGGTCAGTGCCGTCGAAAGTGAACTCGGTCCGGTGCAGGCCCCCCTGGGCTTGGTGCTCGGTTCAGGGCTAGGCGGGCTGGCCGATGCCTTGCAGGGCGCCAGGCGGGTTTCGTACGCGAAGTTGCCACACCTGGCGGCGTCGACGGTCATCGGCCACGCCGGGCAGTTGGTGGTCGGGCGCTGGCAAGATCGCGACGTGATCGTCCTGGCGGGCCGCGTGCACTGCTACGAAGGCCACGATTTCCGCCACGTGGCGATGCCGGTGCGTCTGCTCGCGTCCCTGGGCGTGTCGACGCTGGTGGTGACGAACGCGGCGGGGGCCCTGCACACCCGGATGCAACCAGGCGACCTGATGCTGCTTTCGGATCACATCAACTTGCAGGGCGGCAATCCGCTCATCGGGCCGAACGACGATCGCCTGGGGCCGCGCTTCCCGGACATGACCCAGGCCTACGACGCGGAACTGCGGGCGATCGCGCATCAAGTCGCGGCCAGCCAGGGCCTCGCACTCAAGGACGGCGTGTACGTCGCGCTGTCTGGGCCCAGCTACGAAACCCCGGCGGAGATCCGCATGTTGGCGGCGTTGGGTGGCGATGCGGTCGGCATGTCGACGGTGCCCGAAGTGATTGCCGCCCGCCACATGGGCCTGCGCGTCCTCGGGCTTTCCTGTATCACCAACATGGGTGCGGGGTTGGGCCACGGCTTGCTCGATCACGCCCACGTCGGTCTGGTCGCCGGGCAAGCGTCTCAGCGCATGGTCGATCTGCTCGCCGGCGTCGTGCGCGCCCTGCCTGCCAACATGCCCCTGCGCGCGAGGACCTTCTGATGGAACACACGCTCGAACTACCTAAATTTCCTGCCTTCCTGGTCCAACGCAAGGATCTGGTGCCCTTGGTGGAAGCGGCGACCGCGGTCCGATCCCATGCCTACGCACCGTACTCGGGCTTCCTGGTCGGCGCGGCGCTGCGGACCCGCGCGGGCAAGATCTATGTCGGCGTCAACGTCGAGAACGCCTCGTTTCCAGTGGGCTCGTGCGCGGAACGGTCGGCGCTGGTGGCAGCCGTCAGCCAGGGCGAGCGCGATTTCGACGAGATCGTGGTGGTGACCGACGCCAAGGAGCCAGCCGCGCCGTGTGGCAACTGTCGGCAGATGCTCGCGGAATTCGGTCTGGATCTGGGCGTGACGGTCTGTGGCCGCGACGGTCCGGCTTACCGCATGCGGCTGGGCGAACTGCTGCCCAACGCCTTCACGCCGGGCGCTTTCGAGCCTCGGCCCAGTCCGATTGCTGAGAAGTAGGCGCCGATCGCCCAAGCCTTGCGGTCAGGACACCAAGCCCGCGACCTTGCGGCGCACCAATTCCTGCACCGCGTAGCTCGCCACGTCGCCGGGCAGCGTTCCCGGGCCGAATCCCGCGTCAAAACCCAGCTCCAGCGCAATCGGATGGCTCAAGCGCGGCCCGCCGCAGACGTACAGCACGTGTTCGCGCAGGCCTTCGGCTTCAGAAAGATCGATGAGTTCCGCGAGATTGGAGCGGTGGCAGTCCTTCTGCGTGACGATTTGCGAGACCAGCACCACGTCGGCGCCCCACTCGCGCGCTTGTTCGAGCAGCACCTCGTTCTTCACTTGCGCGCCCATGTTCCTGACTTCGAAGCACTTGTAAGACTCCAGGCCCTTGTCGCCGTGGTAGCCCTTGACGTTGAGGATCGCGTCGATGCCGACGGTGTGCGCATCATCGCCGGTGCACGCGCCCATCACCCGGATCTTGTGCTGGAAATGCTCGGCCCACAGCGTCTCGATGGCGTGCTTGTCCAGCCGCGCGGAGTCGACCTTGGCCACCGCGATCTGGGTGAAATCGACGCGAAACGGGCACTGCGCGTAGACCGTGAAGTAGGTGTAGCCCTCACCCAGATCGTGCGCGTGATACACCTGGGGATTCTGCAAGCCCATTTGCCGGCACAGCATCCGCGCCGCTTCCTTGGCCTCGTCGCAAAACGGCACCGGCAGGCTGAACGACAGCATCATCTGGCCGTCGTCCAGCGTGTCGCCATACGCCCGGACCTGTTTCAGATCGACGTCTTGCGGCCCGAGCGCGCCCTCCAGTCCCCGCACCGAGGCCGTTCCAGGCCCCAGGCGCTCCAACTTCGCCCCTTCTTGCAGGCTCATGCCGCCTCCCCGGATGCGCGCGCGTCTTGCCGATCGAGCGCGGTTTCGCCAGGCAATTGCCCAAGCGCTTCCAATCGTTGCGTGATCAGGGCTTCGGTCGGGTCCCAGTAGTGCTTGCCGCGCGCCAAGACCCCATCCAGACCGCGCCCGCCGTCCTGGGCCCTTTTGATGTCGGCGAAATCACCCCGACTCAAGGCGACCATCAGACCCTCGGCGGCGATCTCGTCGAGCAGGGCCAAGGCCAGCCGCAACGTCTCCTGCGCGCGCTTTTCGATGAAACCACCCGGCTTGATGACCAGTTCCCCGCCCAGCGCGCGCGCGCCGCCGAAGATCAGCTGGGCCGATTCGAGCGCCCAATAGCGGTCGTGGATGTGCGGCGTGTGCATCGCTTCGGTAGGCATGCCAAGCAGTTGGATGCCTTGACCGGTCGCCACGCCCACGAGGTTGAACAGCGCATCTTGGACGTGACCGCGCATCACGTTGCCGGTCATGTGCTTGGTCGGCGGCATGTACTTGAGCGGCGCGCCCGGAAACAGGTGGCGGATGAGCGCGGCCTGGGCGATTTCCAGCAGCACCGCGTTGTCCAGTTCCGGGTCGATTTCCATGGCGTGGCCGAGGCCCAACTGGTCGGTCGTCAGCCCGCAAGCCCGCGCCAGGGCTTCGTTGATCAGCGTGGAGGCCACCACCGTGTGCGCCGCTTCGACCGCGTCCGCCGTGGTCAGGTAGTTGTCCTCACCGGTGTTGATGATGAGCCCGGACAGAGCCGAGAGCCTGCGCGAAACCCGCTGATCGCACAGGGTTCGTTGCATGTTGATGTCGCGGAACAGGATGCCGTACAAAGCATCGTTGAGCATCATGTCCAGGCGCTCGAACGCACCCATGCAGGCGATCTCGGGCATGCACAGGCCCGACGCGTAGTTGCACAGGCGGATGTAGCGCCCGACCGATTCGCCGACCTCGTCCAAGGCGGCGCGCATCAGCCTGAAGTTCTCCTGGGTTGCAAACGTGCCGCCATAGCCCTCGGTGGTCGCGCCGTGCGGCACGTAGTCAAGCAGCGACTGGCCGGTCGAGCGGATGACCGCGATCACGTCGGCGCCTTGTCGAGCCGCCACCCGGGCTTGCACGATGTCCTCGTAGATGTTGCCCGAAGCGACGATCACGTACTTCAGCGGCTGCACGCCCTGGCCCAAGCGCTGCAGGAACGCGGTCCGCGCTTGGCGTTGCGCCTCGATGCGGGCGATGCCGAGCTCAGCAAGCCTTTCGCCCATGCGCATCGCTTCAGCCTGGTCGCCGTCGGGCCAGTCGCCGTCCGTCTGAGCGTAGGCGGCGAGATCGATCCGGTGCAGCGCGATCTCCTCGGCCAGGGCTTCCGGCTGCAGCCCGGTATCCAGCAGCGCCGCGCAAAACGGCCGTGCCACGCCATCTTGCAGCAGACCGGCCTCGCTCAGCGCTTGGACGCAACTGTTGGCCAGCGGCACGTCGTCGATCGAGCCCTCCACGCCGAACAGCCGCAACACCGTGCGCTCGATCGCGACCGTGGTGCGCAACATCGTGAATTGCTGGACATCCTCGGCAATCGTCGCGGCCAGCGCCCGGCAGCGCTCGATCACGTCGGGATCGAGGTCCAGGTGTGGGCAGGAGAAGCCTGGCGCCACCGGAGCGGCCGACGAGACAAGTGTTTGGTTCATGGCGGTATTCCGTGGTGTGCGCGCCAGTGTAGCACGGTTGCACCGCGGTGTGGACCCCGGCCGGCGTCGACGGGCGCGGTTCGCGCCTATGGGTCAAGCCGCGAGCACTTACCGCGCTTGACGACGTAGCAGGCGTGGGTTCGGGTGCGGGCGTAGGTTGCTGCTCCTGCTCGCGATTCCGGTTCCGGCCCCGGCTCCGGGTTCGGGCTCGGGCTCCGGGTGCGGGTGCGGGTGCGGGTGCGGGTGCGGGTGCGGGTGTAGGTTGCTGGTCCTGCTCGCGATTCCGGTTCCGGCCCCGGCTCCGGCTCCGGCTCCGGGTTCGGGCTCGGGCTCGGGCTCGGGCTC
>CAYHHL010000171.1:0-12753 GCA_964356325.1 uncultured Enterobacteriaceae bacterium
CGGGCACGGCTAGCCAAAGGATCCGCATGACGCCCAGCGAACTCGCCCACCACCTGCAGCAAGGCGCGACCCTTTCGCTCGACACCAACATCGTCCTGCAGCCCGGGCCATTCGCCCAAGCCTGCCTGGCGACGCGGCAATTGCCTGTGCAGTTGGTCCTGTCCACCCCGGTGCTCACCGAACTGGCGATGGATTGGCTGGCCGATGGCGAGGCGACCGCGCAACTCGAGGCGCTGCGGGAACTCGGCGTGACAGTGGTCGATTTCGGGCAGGAGGACGCGCTGGCGACGGCCGCCTGGCTGCACGCGCAGTTCCCGGGCGACGTGGACTGGCAGCGGGCCAAGCGCACCCTGACCGTGCGGCAACTGTTGGCGACCGCCTACCAGGCCAACGCGCGCTGCAGTGCGACCCTGGACTGGCTGATTGCCGGCCATGCCCACGCGCGCGGCTGGATCCTGGTGACGCACGACCGTGGCCGCGAGTTCCAGGCCTTGGCGCAGCAGGTGACGGGCGCGCAGTGGCTGGCGGCATTGCGCAGTTTGGGCCTGCCATTGGCCGAGGACGTCCGCTTCGACTAGAGATCTAGCCTTTTGCGGGCGCGGAGCCTGTGCCCGAACCCGAACCCGAACCCGAACCCGCACCCGCACCCGAGCCCGAGCCCGGAGCCGGAGCCGCGGCCGGGACCGGGACAGGGACCGGAACCGGAGCCGGAACCGGGACCGGAGCCGGTGCCGGAGCAGGCACCAAAGCCGGCCCAGGTCCCACACCAGGCACCATCAGCACCGGCGGCGCGGGCGTCGGCAAGACCCCCGCCGCCTGCACGATCGGATAGCCCTTGTGCTGCCACGCGAATACGCCTTCGTCCAGTACCGCGGTGTGCTTGTAGCCTCGCTTGCGCAACTGATCGACCACTTCGCCCGAGGCATGGTGCGGACAGGCGCAGTACGCGATGATCCACGTGCCATCATTGGGGATTTCGTCAAGGCTCTTGAGGTCGTAGTACGGCGTCGAGATCGACCCCGTGATGTGCAGGTTCAGCCAGTCCGAAGGCGTCCGGGCGTCGACGATGATGATGCGCTGCTTCTTGTCCAGAGCCGCCTTCACTTCGTCCAGGGACGCGAACCGCTCGTCGCGCAGGTGGAATTCCGGCGTCTTGCCGCGCGGGTTCAGCACGATCGGACCGGTGCGCGGCAGGGCCGGCGGCAGCGGCGGCGGCACCAGCGGCGGCGGCATCTGCTGGGCCAGGGACCGCACGTACACCACCACGTCCTCGATCTGCTGGGGCTGCAACCGGCCGGGGATCTCACCGCCCGGAATCTCCATGGGTCCCCAGGCTTCCATGCGCGTGCCGGGCCGACCGTGCAGGACCGCGTAACGCAGGAAGGCATCGCTCGCGGTTTCGAGCAGCACCGGATTGGCCAGGTGTACGGCGTCCACCCGTTGGGCAGGCGTGCCATGGCAGCGTGCGCAATACGTGTCGTAGATGCCTTTGCCGCGCGCGACGTCGCCCTGGGCCGGACCGAGCGGCAATTCCACCGGCTGCACAGGTTTGGCGCGCAGGAAGGCGAGAATGGCTTCGACCTCATGCAGTTCCAACGGACCGCCGACCGTCTTGCCGTAGCCCGCCATAGCCGTGCCGGGGCGACCGCGCACGATGGCCGAGCGCAGGAACTCGTCGGTCGCCGTTGCCTGGAAGGTCGAACTGATCATCGACGGCGCGTTGTCGGCAGCGTAGCCCTCGGCGTTGACGCCATGGCACAGCGAACAGTACTTGATATACAGGGGCTTGCCCGCGCCTGCCGTGGCCGCACCCGGCAGGTCCACGGGCGCGTGCGCGGTGGGCAGGGCAGCAGCGGGCGCGGCGACCGCGACGGTTTTCGGGGCTGCGGGCGCGTGCGAGGTTGCGCAAGCGGGGAGAAGAAGACCTGCCAGTAGGAGCACTTCCAGCCAGAGACTTTGGAGGCAACGCATGGAGGCTCGCGAGGACGGAGGAGGGGCCGGCGCGAAAGGATCCGCCGGAAGAGGCGACGCAGGATGCGCTGGCGGCGGCCCGGGATCAAGCAGAACCGTCCCGCGCGGATCTATCGACAGGCACCGCCCACGCAGCGGTACGAGAGGTCGACGATCTGCCGGTTCTTGCCGCGGTCGCCCTCCAGATGCACGCGCAAAAGACTGCCTTCTCGCGCATAACCGATGACTTGCGGGAAGTCGTGCTGTGGATTGTGAAACGTCACGCTCAGGCGCCCTTGCTCCTTCAGGCGAAACACCGTCGGCGCGCCCCCTCCCGGCTGGGCGTGCAAGGCGATGCCGTCTGAATCCGCGGCAATGCGCATGTACTCGAAGAACGTCGTGCGGGCCTGGTCGTACGACTGGCCATGACCGAGCATCAGCGAACCGCGCGCGACGTCCCAGGCTTCGAGCGTCACGCCGCCCATGTCGCGCGTCGCCCACGAGCCGGTCAGCCAGGCCAGCGACGCCAGGGCCGGATCGGCGCGGTGGGTGAGTTCGACGAGGCGATCGGTGGCCTGCTCCACTTTGGATTTCTTCGCCACTGCCGTCGGTTGCGCCGGGGCCTGGGTGCAGGCGACGCAGGCGATGCAGAGCAGGGCGAGGCGGGCGTGGTGCACGGTGCTCCTTATGAAAAGCTACGGATATCGCACGGGATTGCTCACGATCCAGCGGGATCGCTGCTCTACGTGCGGCGTGCGGATCGTCCACGTGTTCGGCGCCGGCAGCAGTGCCACGAGATGCGCCGCCTCGGCCGGCTTGAGCTTGGCCGCGGGCTTGCCATACCAGTGCCGCGCCGCCGCCTCGACGCCGAAGACCATCGGCCCCAGTTCCGCCACGTTCAAATACACCTCGAGGATCCGCTGCTTGGGCACGATCAGCTCGAGCCAGATGGTGTACCAAGCCTCCAGGCCCTTGCGCAGCCAGGAGCGGTGCTGCCACAGGAAGGCGTTGCGCGCGACCTGCTGCGAAATCGTGCTGCCGCCGACCAGTTTGGCGCCCGGATCAGTGCGGTAGCGATGCCACGCCCGACGGATGGCGATCCACTCGAAACCATGGTGATGCAAGAAGTTGCGGTCCTCGCTGGACATCGCGGCTTGGGGAATCCAGCGGGGCAGGGTGCGCAGGTCGACGTCGGTCTGCGCCGGCAACAACCAGCCTTGGTCATTCAAACCGTTGCGGAAAGTCCGGGACAGCATGGTTTGGGTAAAAGGCGGATCGACGTAGCGCAGCACGAGGCACTGGATCGGCGGCAGGATCAGCCCGGCCAGACAGGTGAACAGCGCCCAGCGCAAGATTCGCGCGGACCACGAACGGCGCGGCGCCTCACGCGGCGGTCCCTTTTCGGCCTTGCGGGCAGCCGGTTGGCTTTGCGTCTCACGGTGTTGTCGGGCGGGAACTGGCACGCGGTGGGGCACTCCGGCAGGGAACGGCATGCTAGCGCAGACAAGTGGCTTTCGCTACGGCTGCTTGCGCCCTGCCTCGAGCGCCGCCCGCACCACACGCCGGGCTCGCTGTGCCGTCGGAGCGTCTTCTCCACCCGCCAGCACTTGCGCCGCCAGCAGCCGCGCTTCGTCCAAGGCGCCGTTGCTCAGCAGGAATTCCGCCAAGCGAACCAGCGGCAGCCCCGCGACCGGACTGGCCAGCACCCGGTAGGTCCTCGCGAAATCCGCGCCAGGGCCCAACGCGCGCCGCAGCAGGTCGTCCGTGCGCACCAGCGCGGAGGCAAGGGCCCGCCGTTGCAGGGCTATCGCCTCGGTCTTGTCACCCGCCGCCCAGGCCAGGGCGCCCAGCGTGTCGAGCGAGGCGTAGGCCGACTCCCCGCCGCTATCGAACGCCGCCGGACGGGCCAACTGCTGGATCTCGCGGGTATCCTGACCCGCCAGGAAGCGCGCGTAGGCCAGATTGTTGCGCTGGCCGCGGCCGTCCGGATCCATCCGGAACGCGCGCTCCGTGACCGCCACGCCCAGTTCGCCCAGGCCGAGCGCGGCCAGTTCGTCCAGGGACGCGAGCACGAAGGCGTCCCGGCGAGCCGGCGGCAACGCGTCGTGCACAGCACGCATCACTTTGGCCAATCGTAACTTCTGCGCCGCGTCGAGTACCCACAGGCGACTGGCCGCCGCCTCGATGAACCGCCTGCGCGACAGGGGCGGAGCTGTCATCAACGTCTCGAACAGCGCGCGTTCCCCGGCCTCATCGGTCGCCAGCGCGAGGCTAGCCGCGACATCCGCGAGTTCACTGACCGGCACGGCATCCAAAGGCCGACTGCGCAGGCACGTCGCCAAAGTCCCGGTGCGGTCGAGCCAAAGTTGCGGACAAGCGAGCAGGCCCGCCGGCGCATGGGCGGCCACCGCCCGTTGCAGCGCCGTGCGGGCCAGGTCCAACTGCTCGAAGTCGATTGCCGCCTGCAGCAGGCTCATCCAGGCATGCCACGCTTCGTCCGAACGCCCCGCCATGCCCGCGGTCCACTGCTCCGCCAGGGTCGGGCTAAGCGCCACGGCGACGCGCTGGGCCGTCTCCGCCAGATCCAACGACACGCCCGGCTGGGCCTGACGCAACCACGCGGCGGCTTCGGGACGGTACTGTTCGAGCGCTGGTGCCGCTGTTTCCGGCGCGGCATTCTCCTTGCCCATCGCTGGCTTGCCCGCCACGCCAGGATCCAGCAGCGCCGGCGGTCGCAAGCCCGGCTCCTCGGCCATCAGCATCGCCGCCACCCGCCGGGCCGCCGGGACGCGCCCAGAGCCGAGCAGGTAGACGTACAATTCATCTATGTACTGCAGGTTTGCGCGTCGGCCCTTCACGCTGGCCAATGCTTCGGCAGCGACTTCGTCCTCGGTGCCCGCTGCCAGCGCCACGTGCAGCCGCGTGCGCTGCCGATCCGTCGACGTCTCGCTGCGGCCACTTGGCAAGGTCGCGCCTTGCACGTGACTAGCCAACTGCGGCATCCCCTGGCGCACGAGCTCCGCCGCCAGCGGTGACGTCACGTCGGTGCCGAAACCCGTGCGAATCCAGCGATCAGCCTGCGCCCGCGCCGCTGCGATGCCACCCGGCGTGCCGCTCAACGCGATCAACGCCGCCGCCACCACCTGGACCGCGTCGCGCAACCTCTCCGGCCGATCCTGATGGAAGATCAGAGGGTTGAGACCGAGCGCCTGCACTGACCGTTCGCCGTGACCGCGACTCGCCCACTGCAGCGCCAGGCCCATGCGCACTTCCGGCAGTCCGATCGGCAAGGCCGCCAGCCACGCGTGCAACTTCTCGAGCTTGTTGTTGAAGTCCAGATCGACCGGCGCCGGCGTCTGGGTGGCCCCGGCCAGTACGGCGTCGACGAACGCGACGAACCAGGGCTCGGTACGCAACGCTTCGCCGTCGTTGACGAACCAGCGCATCAGCTCCGGCGCGCCGCCCTCCCGCACCACGCGATCGGCCAGGCTCTGGAAGTCGTCGCGGCGCATTTCCGGCAACGTCCTGGCGGCCTCCTGCAGAGCCAGCACGGCCTCGGTCAGCAGGCCTTGCTCCAGCAGCGCTTGCACGAGACTGGCGCGCAACAGCGGGGCATCTGGCGCGATCTGCACGAGTTCACGCAGCCAGTCGGTCAGCGTCGCCTGCTCGCCGGCCTCGCGCAGCGCCTCGTGGATGCAGCGGAAGTCGCGCCCCACGTCGTTGTCGTACTCGCGCGACATACGCAGCGCATTCTTGAGCCAATCTCGCAGCTTGGGGTCCAGCAGCAGCGTCGCCGTCGCCCGACGCCACGACTGTCGCGCGACCTTGGGCTGGCCGGCGTCGGCCTCGATCTGGCCTTGGACGCACAGCCTGCCCGCCGCTTCCGGAGGTCCCGCTAGCGTCAACACCGCCAGTGCTTCGCGCGACAGGCCGCGACTGGCCAACACGCTCGCCGCCTGCATCGCCGCCGAACCGGTGTCCAGGGCTCGTCCGACATAAAGCCGCGCCAGGCTGAGGGATTCCGCAGCCGAGCTGGGGTCGCGCTGCCGATCCAACGCCAGTTCCAGCGCCAGGATGCGTTCGCGCGGATCGCCGGTCGGCTCGGGCGCGGTCAGCACATCGCTCGCCACGTCACGGGCTTCCCGCCAGGCACCGACTTGCAGCAGCCACTCCGGCGCGCGCCCGGGCGGCGTTGAACCGTGGGCCTTCAGTCGCCGCACACCCGCCTCAACGACGTCGCGCAGCCCCAACTTCGCCGCCAGATCCAGGCGGAATCGTTCGAGATCCCGATCCGGATCGACCACGCCCGCGAGCGCATCGTGCAAGGGTCGCACCGCGCCACAGCGTTCGGCGTAGGCCTGCAGCGCCCGCAGGTCGTCCACGCTCGGCCCCGACTTGAACAAGGCTTGGAGATGCAACGGCAAGTCTTCGGTCGCGCCCTGCCGTAGCGCGTTGCCTATCAGCCTGACGCGCAGGCTCGCCGAGTCCGGATCGGCTTCCAGCGCGCGCTGCCAGAACGTTGCGGCGATAGCGAAGTGTCCATGGTTCTCGAGCAGATCGGCGCCCGAAGCATAGGGGGAGGCGCGTCTGCCCCGACCGGTGATCTGCGCCATCCGCTGCAGCATCTGCCCAGCTTCGGCGGAACGGCCCAACGCCAGCAGCGAGCGGGCGCGCGCGTGCAGGGAGTCGTCCGACATCGGTCGGATCTTCTCGATGCGGTCGTAGACAGCCACGGCCAAGGCATCAAAACCATTCAGACCCAGCTCCCGCGCCAGGATGTCCAGCCGCGCCGGGTCCAAGCCACCCGCTTGCACCGCCTTCACCAGATCCGCCGCCGCGTCCTCGCGATCGAGCCGCCGAGCGCAGTCCAGGGCGGTCTTCAAGCCGGTACGCAACACGAAGATGTCCGGATCGGCGACCAGGCGCGGCCCCAACGTCACCACCGACTCGCAAAGGCCGCGATCGTGGGCAAAATCAGCGACCAGGCGCAGTTGCCTGGGCACGAGATCGGCGCGCGCGAGCAGTCGGTCCAAGCGCTTGCGGGCCTCGTCCGCCCGGTCCAGACGCAGCAAGGCATCGATTTCGCCTTGAGCTTGAGCGATGTCCTGGGGCCCGTCGGTCGGCGGCTTGCCCCGCAACAACTCGAGCGCCAGATCCGCCGCGCCGCCCATGTTCAGCACCGCGACCAGGGACATCGCCGCCATCGGATCGCCAGGTGCGCGCGCCGCCACGGCTTGTTCCGCCCAGCGCCGCCCCAGACCGGCGAACGAACCCGCCAGCAGCGAGGTTGCCACCCGGGCCGCCGTCTGCGGTTCGTCCGCCTCGCGCACTCCGGATTCGCGCAGCCAGCGGGCCAGGGCCGCCGCCGACCGGGACGCCAATTCCATCAGCAGGCGATCATTACCCAAAGGCTCGCCGCGCTTCTCGGCCTCGGTGCGCGCCCGCAGGTCCAGGCGCAGGAACGCGTCGACGCTGCCCTCATGCAACCGCCTGATCGCCAAGGTTCGCCACATTGCCGCGTCCGCCACGCCCGCGTCCGCGAACAGGCGCATGACCTGTCCGGCGGTCTCGCGCCACGGCTCGCGGGTGTCCAGCTGGCGCACAAGTTGTTCGCGCGACCAGGCGACCGGCGGTTCGAAGCCTTCGGCCAGCATGCACGGCGGTGGCGCAGGATCCGCAGTCAGCAGGCGGGCATACTGCTGCACGACCAGACTCGCGTTGGCCGCTGGGCGGTTGGCCTGCACCAGCCGAAGCGCGCGCATGCGGGCCGCGGTTCGCTGGCAAATCCCTGGCGATTCCGCGACGTTTGCCAGCCAGTTCGGCAGGTCCAGGCCCATCGGCGTGCGCCACAGTTCGGTCAGCAGCACCACCGCTTCGGAGTGGTCCGCGCCTGTCGCCGCCGCTGCAGCCGCCTTGAGGCGCGCTTCGGGTAACATCCCACGCTGACGCAGGATTTCGGCCTCGAGCACCATGGTCGCACCGTCAGAGGCGGGCAACCGTTGCACCAAAGCCAGCGCGAGATCGGCAAGACCGACCACCAGCAGGTTCTTGGCCAGCACCTTGCGCGCGAGTTCGGAGGCGAATTTGGCCAGTTGCGGCCCCTCGGCCAGTCCCCGCAGCGTCGCCTTGTCGTCCGCCTTGCCGAGCGCCGTGGCCCACAGAAGCCATTGCGTTTCCGTGGCATCGGGCCTATGCGCCGCCAATTCGAGGATCGCCGCGGCGACGGGCGCTTCCCGCGGTGGATCCGGCGACGTCGCGATGGTCGTCAGTACCGCCGCGGGCAATTGCGCGGCGCGCAGATCGGCCAGCCAGCGTACGCGCATGTCCTGCTCAGGGGCGCGGCGCGCTAAGACGTAAGTTGCAATCCAGAGTTGCGCATCGTCGGGGGTCTGGGTGCGCGCCGCCTCGAGCAAGGCCCGCGCGTCGGTCAGACGGTCGGCCGCGGCCAGATCGGCAGCCACCTCCTGCAGCCAAGGCGCCCGCCGCGCCGTGCCGGGTGGCGGGGCGACCTGCAAGGCCCGGTTGGCGAAAGGTACTGTATGGACAGGAGGAACCGCCTTGCTGGGCGCAGGCTTGACCGGGGCAACGCCCGCCTTGGCCGCCGGCACCGGTGAACCCTGGATGGAAGCGGACGCCAGATGGGCCGCGATCGCCAGAGTGGTGGTTGCCGCCAGACGGCAGGTCGACGCCGTCCGACAACCGCCGACCACCAGGGGCGCCAAGGCCTGCCACGCCGGCTCGGGCCGTTGCGCCTGCAGGTGCCATCGCACGAGATCGGCTTGCGTCTCGATGGCTTGTGAGTTACCCGCGTGCACGGCCAGGGCCAGCTTGCCGACTTCCACCTCGGCCTCGGGCAGGCGCGCCAGGGACCACAGCGCGCGTACGGCAATGCCCCGCAGTTCCGCAGGGATCGGCTCCGGCACCCGGCGAACGAGCGCCAGGGCCTGGGCGAACTGGCTCGCGCGCAATGCTTGGCGCGCCTGGGGCAAGGCTGCCAGCGCGGTCAAGGGCGGCGCCTGCTGGGCGACGGTCTGGCTCCGAGGCGCGGCGCACGCGGTCAGGATGGCGCACGATAGCGCGACAGCACGAGCAGTTAGCGTGAAGCGGAGGGCTCCGGGCACAGGCACCTCGGCGTTCGCGGTCCAAGCAAGGGCGACGAGCCTATGTCACCAGAAAGCCCGGCCATTGTCATGTGACGTTGACGTAGGTCCACGGCTGGCCGCGAAAGTTCGTCAGGTGCACGAGGTCGCGATCCAGCCGTTCGATGTATTGCGGCCACAGCGGGACCTTGCCTCCACCCTCCAAGTCAATGACATACTTGGGAATAGCCATGCCGCTCGTGTGGCCTATCAACTCGCGCATCAGTTCCAGGCCGCGATCGACCGAGGTGCGCAGGTGGGCCGAACCGCGGATCGGATCGCAGTGGAACAGGTAGTACGGCCGGACGCGCGCCGAAAGCATGGCGTAGAAGGTCTCCTGCAGCACAGCCGAAGCGTCGTTCACCCCGCGCAGGAGCACTGCCTGACCGCCGAGCGACACGCCTGCATCCGCCAGACGGCCCAGCGCCCGCACGACCTCAGGCGCCAGTTCACGGTAGTGATTGCAGTGTACGTTCAGGTAGATGGGCAGCTGCCCGCCGTCCTCGCGCAGCCTGGGCCGCAGCGCGTGGGCCAGCTCGGCGTCGATGCGCATGGGCAGGAACACCGGCACGCGCGTGCCGATGCGCACGAACCGAAGGTGTGGGATGGCAGCGAGCCGATCGAGCAGGGCCGAGAGCCGCGCCGTCGAGAGCAGCAGGGGATCGCCGCCCGAAATCAGGACATCGCGGATTTGCGGGGTATTGGCGATGTAGGCGATGGCCTGGTCGAGTTGGTCGAGGCCGAGGTGTTCCGTGCCCGTGGCAACCCAGCGCGCCCGCGTGCAGTAACGGCAGTACGCGGCGCAGGTGTCCGTGACCAGAAGCAGTACGCGATCCGGGTACTTGTGGACCAGCCCCGGCGCCTTGCGGTGCGGATCCTCGCCCAGCGGATCGGCGCGTTCGAACGGGGCGGACTGACCCTCGTCGGGCTCGGGGACCACCTGGCGGGCGATCGGACAGGCGGGATCGAACGGCGTGGCGAGACTGGCGAAGTAAGGCGTGACCCCGACTTCGAAGCCGTGGCCTGCGTCGAGAAAAGCGCGTTGTTCTGCGGTGATATGGAATCGTGTCGCCAGTTCGTCGGCTGTTCGAAGCCGATGCCGGAGCTGCCAGCGCCAGTCGTGCCACTCGGTGTCAGGGACCGACTGCCACGGACTGCCGCGTCGCAAATCATCGCGAATTTGCAGCGGAACTGGGTCCACGGCGAGAGAAGTTCGATCGGGACGGCTGACTGGCACGGTGCGACTCGTCGTTCACAGCGCCGCATGGGGCCTGCGCGGGCGGGATCTGGGCGCACGAGTATGGGCCAGAAACTGCAGATTTCGACCACAAACACGAAAGGCGAACCACTGGGGCTCGCCTTTCGGGATGATCGAGATCGGGTGGTGCCCCGTAGGAGAATTGAACTCCTGTCCCAGCCTTGAGAGGGCCGTGTCCTGACCGCTAGACTAACGGGGCATTTGACCTGAACTTGACCTGACTTCGGACCGTTTACCCAACGCTCTGAACGCTGGCGGTCTGAAACGAGCACTAGCTCGGGGACTAGGATTCGAACCTAGATGAGCAGATTCAGAGTCTGCGGTCCTGCCATTAGACGATCCCCGAAACGACCTCAGCCCCGGAACTGCGAACTGGTGGATGCCAGCGTACAAGCCTGGTTCGATGCCCGTGCGGACGCTGAGCCCCTCACGACGGCGAATACACTAACGGCCGGCGGTACGAACGTCAAGCCCCACGCCGGGCGCACGCAGCTCGGTCGGAGCCGCTTGCGCGCTGCCGAAGTGCAATGCCAGGGCGTCGCGGGCGAGCTGCGGTCCCTTCACGCGCCACTTCAGGCCGTTGACCGCGATCGCCGCCACCGCCACTTGCGGATTGTCCGCTGGCGCGAATCCGACGAACCAGGAGAAGTGCCGGTACGTCGTCGGGTCGTTGTTGGAGAGCGAGCCGGTCTTGCCCGCGATCGCCATGCCCTGCAGGCTCTTGGGCCGCGCTGCGAACGCGTGCCGACCCGTGCCGATTGCCACCGTCTGCGCCATCATCGCGGCGACGCCGTCGGCCACCGCGGGTGCGATCAACTGGCCCATCGAATGTGGTGTGCGCGCGTGACCGAATGCATCCGCGCGAATCAATTGCGGTTGCATCGCCACGCCGTGATTGGCGACCGTCGCCGCGAGCCAGGCGCCATGCAGCGGACTGAGCGACGAGCCGGCGAATCCCGGGGCACAGCGCGCGCGATCGAGATCGGTCTTGCCCTCGTCGAACCGCGAAGGCTGCGTCGCCACGTCACCCGGCAACACGCCGCCCCAGCCCAGCTTGTGCGCCATCGTCGCCAGATCGCCGGTGTGCAGATGGTCGATCGCCAGGCGCGCGAACGCGGCGTTGGTCGAATGCGCCAGGGCTTCGGTCAGCGTCTGGCACTGGTGATCGGCTGGCGAGGGCTTCAGGTGACTCGCGTCGATGCCGTGCCTGCCGCCATGGAAACAAGCCAAGGTTTCAGGCGTTTGCCCCGCGTCCAAGAGAGCCGCCGAGGTCACGACCTTGAACACGCTCGCCGCGGGCATGTCGGGCTGACCGAGACCGCCGATTGCACCTGACGGGTCACCGGGTTCGCGGTGCTCGACCATCGCCAGGATGGCGCCAGTCTTCGGGTCCATCAGCACCACCGCGCCGTAGGGCACATGGCTGCGATCGAGCAGCGCCTGCACGTCCTTCTGCAGCTTGGCATCCAACGTCAGCGGCAAGTCGGCTTGACCCTGACGGATCGTCATCGTGCCGTCGGGCCGCGTCGTCGCCTGCGCCAGTTGGGCCGGCAGGATGGGCGTGACCGGAGGCGCCACGGGCGGTTGCGGAACCTTTGCCTGGGCCGGCGCCGCCGCGATGGTCCGGGACGCCGCCAGATCCGCACCGCTGCCACCGCGCACCCACCACAGCACGAGCGCGAGGACGGACAGACTGGCGATGACCGCCAACAGCCAGGAATCACGGCGGGGTGGGCGTTTTTGCAGCAGGGGACGGGACACGCTCACCTCGGGCGGAAACGGGACAGGCCGGGGCCGCGAGACTACGCCACGGCGAGGCGGGTGCAAGTTTTGCCGCCGGTCTGGTACACAGGTGCGCCGCTGCCTTAAGGAGTGCTGATGACGAGCGACGCAAGCAAGGGACATGACGACCGGATCGCCCGATTTCGCGAGATGGTGCAGGAGGATCCGGACAACGAACTGGCGCAATTCTCGCTGGGGCAGGCGTTGCTGGATGCGGGGCGGCCGGCGGAAGCGGAGGTGCATTTCGCGGTCACGGTGGCGCTGCAACCCGACCACATGATGGCGTGGTATCGGCGCGCGGAATGCCTGATGCAGCTCGAGCGGTTCGCGGAGGCGCGGCCGCTGGCGGAGAAGACGATCCAGTTGGCGGTGGCGCAGAACCATGTCGCACCCAAGGCGGATGCCGAGGAAATGCTGGAGGAGATCGAGGATGCCCTGGGCTGAAGATGGGCGGGCACGAGGCCGATGCCTTGACGCGTGCGCTTTTGTTGCCGGGGCGTGTTGACACCGTGGGGCGTTGGGCCTACAAGGCCCGACTGCGGGGTGGAGCAGCCCGGTAGCTCGTCGGGCTCATAACCCGAAGGTCGCAGGTTCAAATCCTGCCCCCGCGACTCGCCGCAAGTG
>CAYHHL010000172.1:0-12675 GCA_964356325.1 uncultured Enterobacteriaceae bacterium
CAACTGAATGCGGAGCTTGGGAAATGATGAACACGGAGCCAAGAGCGATGAACGGATACTGGTGCGGTGCAAGGGGATGACTGCACGCGATCGGCTCCAGGTGCGCGTCAACGACGAACTGGTACTCGATGCGGGAACCTGCGAATGGGTGCAGGGTCGGCACGGCCCGGAATGGCTCATTCAGCCACCGGCGACCACGCTATTCCACCAAGTGTTCGCCTACCTGCGGGCGATTACATGCGCAACCGCTCTCGCCGCCGGCCGCCGCGTCCGGCGGTCGCACCTACCTCGACCCGCTGCTTCGCCAGGCGCCGCACGCGTCGGGTGGTGAGGCACCTAGCGCATGAAGTCTGGGAACTTGAAGAGGAAGGTCAGGTGAAACCTGCCGGGACAAGTGGCTCGATTGAACCGAATAGGCTACAACTCGACCTCCACGACGCGGCCCCAAGGCGCCTTGCCATGCGCGGGCGGCACGACCCACAGCACGGGAAACGGCGGCGGGATCACCGGAAACTGGCTGTGCAGGTCGGTCAGGCCGATGAACAGGTCCGGCTGCAACCGCCGCTCCGCGAGCCACCGGAACACGGGTTCGTGGCTCGTGCCGCCTCCGCCAGGGAAACGGCCCGCGCGCAGGAACGCCGGCAAGTCGCGCGCAGGTACATGGACGTGCACCTGGGCGTCGGCGACCAGGACGGTCACTTCCGCCAGAAGCGCGTGCAGGCGCGCCAGTTCCGCTGCCATCGCCTGCAGCATCGCAGGCGCAATCGACGCCGAAGTGTCGACGGCCACCACGACCGGCCCCGGTGCCTCCGACCACGGCCCCGGCACCAGCAAGTCTTCGGCCAGCCAGCGCTTGCTCGGGTGGGCCAGGCTGTACTCCTGCCGCGCCCGCACCTCGCCCACGCAACGCGCAAGCAGCGTCGGCCACGGCACCTTGCCCGGCTGGAGGCCATCGACAAGTCGCTCGACGCCCGCAGGCAACTCGCCGCGCGGCTGGCCTTCCCGGAACGCGCGCACGGCGGCCTCCAACCGGTCGAGCCGTTCGTCGTGCTCGGCCGGCGTCAGCGGTTGCGGCAGGTGCACGTCGATGCCGCCGCCGTGGTCGGCCACGCCGTGCCCTTCGCCATGCCCCGGCAATTGCAGGCGGATCGGCCGCGGCGGCGGCGGTCGCTCGTGGTGCAACCGGTCGTAGATCTGCTCCGCGGTCAGGCCGGCGAAACGCGGGTCGTGCAGGATCCGCACCTCGCCAAGCTCCGGGTAGCACCCGTCCGGCGACCGGTACAGGCCGATGCCCGCGACGATGCGGTTGATCGCGTAATCCGTCGCGTGATTCCAGAGATGCGGGTCACGACCATTCCTGCGCCCGGGGTTTTCCAGCGCGTGATGGACGACCGCGTGGGCCAGCACGAAGCCGAGTTGGCGCAGGTCGAGGTGCCGCGTGAAACGAGGGTTGTGCCAGACGCGGCGCACGCCATCCGTTGCCACGAACACCGGCAGGTCCAGCGCCGGCACCAGCCGCAAGTGCAGCATGAGGTGCCCCCAAAACGGATGCTGTTCGAGCAGTTCCAGCCGCAGCGTGGTCAGGCGGCGTGACTCGGCGCAAAGGAGCGCTTCCAGGTTCACAGGTCCACCTCCAGCCACAGATCGGACAGCTCGCCGGTCATCGCGTGGTACGCTGGCACGGTCTTGAGCCGCTGCAGCAGGTCGCCCGCACGCTGCATGCGCCGCAGGAACAGGAAGCGCAGCTCGGGATCGAGGCCGGGCGAAGCGAGGAAGCGCAAGACGTTGGCCAGTTGGCAGTCTTGCGGCGGCTCGCGCGCGATCTGATCGGCGACGGCGTACACGGCGGCATGGGTGAACGACGGCTCGGCGCCCGCGAAGTCGACCGCAATGCCCGACTCGACCACTGCGCGCGGGTCGAACTTGCGGTGGATACGCAGGTAGGCATGGAACTTTTCGGCCGCTGGGATGCCGATGCACGCCGCCACGAGACGCCGTGCGTCGCCGTCCTTCGCCTCGTGCAACAGGCAACTGGCCATCGCCCACGAACGCGGGGTCGGAAAGGCGTCGTCGTCATCCGCCGCGTACAGCACCTGGTTGCCATGTGGACCCTGACTGGCGATGTAGCCCAGCACCGCCGGGTGGATGCCCGCAGTCTCGGCCCAACGCAGCCAGGCCTCGGCATCGACGCGGAGGCGGAAGTGCACGAAGCGGTTGTTCAGCGCGCGCGACAGCGGCATGACGAGCGCGTGGTCGTCGTCCAGGTTGCCCGCGCCGACGACGACCGTATCCGGATGGAAGCGGAATGGCCCCACGCGCCGTTCGAGGACGATCTGGTACGCCGCAGCCTGGTGCAGACGGGTGACCGCCGCGTTGATTTCGTCCAGGAACACGAAGCCCGGTGCGTCGCACACCGACCGCACCCAATCCGGCGGCAGCAGTTCCAGCGTGCGGCGCTCGCGGTCCGGAAAGTGGACGCCGCAGAGCTCCGCCGGTTCGCGCTGGGCGAGGCGGATGTCGTGCAGGGGCAGGCGCAAGGACTCGGCCAGTTCGCAAGCAAGCGTGGACTTGCCGATGCCGGGGTGGCCGCGCAGCAGCACCGACAGCCTGGCGTGCAGGGCGGCGGCGACGAGCGGCCGCAGTTCCTCGTAGCTGTAACCGTCGGGATTCGGACGGCGATCCGCAGGGCAGTCCATGGCGTCACCTCAAGGAGAAGGGGGTGCAACGTTTGCGCAGCCGGCAACCGAAGGCTGGGGACGCGGCGGTCAGCCAGAAGGCGTCGCCTGGCTTCAGCGTGCCTTCACCACGCCGGGGAACGTGGCTTTCAGGCTCAAGAAACCATCAGGCGCAGCGGCCTCCGTGGCTGGTTGTCGCGGGCGGTCGGGCTCGCATCACCTGTACGGCGCGACGCGTCGGATTCTTAACCGATGGCCTCGGGCCGGCGATACGACGCCGCCCGAGCAAGACCAGCGGTAGCGTTGCAACCGTTCGGCTGGCGCGGCAACCTCTGCCGCCACCGGGACCACTTCGGGCGCGGCCATCCACGGGGAGCCCATCATGCGAATCCTTTTCTTCCGTCACGGCGAGCGAATCGAACGGCGGGACAAGCTGACGCCGCGCGGCGAGCAGATGGCTGTGTCCGCGCGCGCATGGCTGGACGAGCGCGGGTACGTGCCCACCCACGCGATCCGGACCAAGAGGCGGCGCACCCGCGACACGCTCGCGAGCTTGATCCTGGGGACGGAAGTCGTGCCACGGGTCGAGACCGTGCCGAATACCAAGAGCACATGGTTGAAATACCGGGAGGATCTGACGATGTGGCTGCCTGGCGAGGCCACGATCCTGGTCGTCGGCCACGGCGACACGCAGGGAGTGATCGAGAAGCTGCACCGTTCGCCGGTGCCGGCCGGCAACCGCTGCGCCGGTTTCGTGTTGGACCGGGCGGCCGATGGAACCTGGGCGTGTACGGACCGCTACCCGGGGTCACCCACGACCGGAGAGGAGATGCAGGGCGACGGCGGCGGTCCGCTGCGCGCCTACCTTTCGGAGGAGGACGAAGCGTTACTCGGCCGGGTCTGGGACGAGATTGGCAGGGAGGAACCGGCCAGGAAGCCGAGACCGGTCAAGCCACGCCTGCGCCAGCCCCTGCCCGAAGGCAAGCTCGCGATCATCGGAGACATTCACGGCGAGTTGGCAGCCTTGGAGAGCCTCTTGCGCCAGCTCGGCGTCGACGCGAACCAGCCGAAGGCCGACCGTACGCTGGTCTTCGTGGGTGACCTGGTCGACCGCGGCCCGGACAGCCCAGGCGTCGTTGCCTTGGTGCAGCGTCTGGTGGAAGCGGGGGTGGCAGTGGCCGTGCTGGGCAACCACGAGCTCAACCACCTGCGGGGCAAGAAGAAGTTGGGCGGCGGTTGGCTGCACGGCGAGGAAGAGAGCGACAAGGAGCACCGGAAATACACCTCGGTACTGGCGAATGATCGGCAACGCAAGAGCATCCTTCGGTTCCTCAGGTCGATACCGCTCGTCTTGGAGCGCGCGGACCTGCAGGTGGTCCACGCCTGTCCGTTGCCGATCGCCGAGTTGCCCACGGCAAGCTCGGTCGCGGACGCCTGCGAAGGGTCCGAAAAGCGCATCCGCGCGGAGTTCGAGGCGGCGTTCCTGGACCAAGCGGCCGCCGGCGAAAAGGCGCTGCAGGGCGGGGCGAAGACTTGGACGGACGCGATCCGGGCCAGCGCCAGCTGGGAGGTAGCGAAACAGAACCGCAATCCGGTCAAGGTGTTGACATCGGGCGTCGAAGGCGAGGCGGACCAACCATTCACAGACGAGAACGGGCAGGTGCGCGCGGTCCAGCGGTTGCCCTGGTGGCTGGAATGGCGGGGCAAGCAGACCGTCGTCGGCCATTTCTGGCGCGAGCGTGACGGCGAGCAGGACAAGATCTTCGCAGGGTTGGAGCCGTTCCAGTGGTGCAACGGCGTGTTCGTCGTCGACTACAGCGTCGGCAGGCGCTACCAGGAACGCGCCGCGGGCGAGGCCGAGGGCCACGGCCTTGCTGCGCTGCTTTGGCCCGAGCGGACGCTCGTGTTCGACGACGGCACGGAACACATGACGCAGGAATTCACGGACCGGGATGTGCGCGGCGCGCTGTGAGGTCATCTGGCAGTGGATGTGTTCGGTATGCCACGTCACGAACCGCCGTGTGGCCCAGATGTACCCCGGCACGTCTTCAGGCTCAGGCACTTGTGCGGCGGATCCTCTTGCATTGTCGATTGCAGCTTGACCACGACCAAGCTCTGTCGCGGGCCATCTAGCGGCCCGTGTTGACGGCGTCGAGTTTCCGCGCGTCGTCGGTGTTGTCCGCCGCCAGCGCCGCCTCCGCCCAAGCTTGGGAAGTTCATAAAGTTGCGTGTTCGCAGGCCCAGTCGGAAGTCGCAGGTCTCGCGAGAGGAGGCAGTTGGCGCCGCATGATTGCAGGAAGTTCCCTCGGCCCGGCGCACATGGCGGGAAGCGCCACCGACATGCGGAGCGGCGACACCGTCGACAGGCAGGTCAACTCTCGGTAACCATGCCACGGCCCTTCGGCAATCCAGGTGGCTTCCCGCTCCCGGCGATGTCCATCGTTCGCTCCACGAGCGCCGCGACGCGTGTCGCTCGGAGTCGCGCATGAGTTCGAACTGCTGCTTCTGCGGCTCGCTCATGCGCAACGAGATACGGCACGCGAACGACAGCAAGTGTCGCTTGCGATCAGCCAGGCAGAGGCAGCGCGGCGACGAACTGCTCGATGACGTGGATGTGCTCGGGATCCAGGCGCAAGGAGCTGTGCCAGTCGTTCGGCACAGCGCCCGCGCCGAAAACGAGGCCCGCGAGCCCGCCCGCGACCGCCGCGGTGGTGTCCGTATCGTTGCCGTAGCGGACGGCGCGCGTGACGGCATCCACGTAGTCGTCGGCGTCGCGGACTGCGCTCCAGGCGCTCAACAGACAATCGACCACGTAGCCACTGCCGCTGCGCAGGTCGAAGCTGCGGATGGCAGCCAATTCCATGGCATGCGTCGCATCGTCACGGCGTGCGTATTCGGCCGCGACGAGTTCGAACGCCCGATCCAGGGCATCCTGCCTCGACACACCTTGGGCCAACAGGCCGACGAGCACGCTGTGCACTGCACAACACACCTGCGAACGCGCGTGGCCATGCGTGATGCGCGAGGCCTCGTGCGCCCGGTCGATCTGTACCGCCACGGAATCCAGCGCGGTCCACAGTGACACGGGCAGGATGCGCATCAAGCTACCGTTTCCATTGTTATATTCGCCGCGCCCGCCTGCATCGACAGCCCGCGTGCCGTCGCGCAACCGGTCAATGGCTGCATCGGTCGCGCCACCGACGTCGAACACCTTGCCGCCAGCGGCCATCTCGCCCGCGTCGCGCCATCGGACGAAGCGCTGCCCCACGTCCTCAGAATCGAAACCGCGCTTTTCGCCGAGGCTGGCGGCAGTGGCGAGCATCAGCGCGCCGTCGTCGCTCCAGGTGCCGGGCGGCTGGTCGTGCGAGCCATGGCCAGTCCACGTGATGTCGGCCGGCAGGGCATGCGGCTTCGTGAATTCGTACGGGACACCGAGGGCATCGCCAGCGAGGTGGCCGTACAGGGCGGCGCGCGCCTTGGCGTTTCCTTCCGCCGCCTTCTTGCGCCGCTCGGCCTTGCCGCGTTTGTCCCAGATCTTGTTGAGGATGGCGTCGTCCTCGTCCGAAATGTAGGCGTCGTACGGGCCACCGCCTTCGTGCATTTCCTCCGAGCGTGCTGCGGCATCGAAGCCCGTCGTGGCCTGTTTGTCGCCGTCGTCGAACATCAACGTCTTTTCGGGCCACAGCATCGCGGCCAGACCATAGTCGCGATTGGGCTCGAGACCGGCGGCCCGCGCCTTGTAACGCTTGCCGACGCTGTAATCGACGCAAAACATGTTGTTGGACCAGGCAAAGGGCTCGATTCCCGCGAACAACTCATCGTTCGGCTGGCGCACTTTTTCGCGCCAGTAGTGGCCCACGATGGTCGGCTTGTCTGCCCACGCGTCCCACCAACGTGTCCGACGCACGACGCGACACTGATCGCCAGCATCCTGGAACACCTTGCCGGCCGGCGCTTCGGTGCCGGAGGTGACGACCTTGACGGGATTGCGCATCTGTTTGGCGACATCCAGGTCAGCGCTTGCGGACAACTCCTCGTCCATAGGCTCCGGCGTCTTCATCGCCTTCAGCCGTTTCTCACCCGACCTGGCGCGCGCGAGAGCGACCTCGTCGTACCCAGCGAGGATGGCGAACTCCGCGTCTGCGTACAGCTGCCCGGGGTTGCCATCCGTGACCTCGGCCAACGGCTCCGGACAGGCGTGGACCACCAGCAAGTCGTGGCGTTCCAGGGCCAGGGGCAGCGAATCGAAGAAAGTCACTATCTCCTGGCGTTCCGACGCATCCGTCAACAATCGCGAGGCGTACCGTGGGTCGGGCTGGCCGTGGAACCACCAGTTGCCGGCCTTCTTCTCGTCGCGCAGCAAGTTCAATTCGTGGTTGCCGAGCACGACCTGTGCCAATCCGGCGTCCACCAACCGTCGCACCAGCGCCACGACGCCCGGACTGTCCGGCCCGCGATCGACGAGGTCGCCCAAAAAGACCAGCTTTCGCGGCGAGGTGCATTTGTCGATGTCGACGCCCAGGTGGCCGAGCAGCGCCAGCAGCGCCTCCAGTTCACCGTGCACGTCGCCGATGATGGCGAGTTTGCCGCGTGGCAGTTTGTTACGCATGGATGGCCTCCTTCTTGCGCGTACCCGGATACGCCACCGGGCATTGCCACGCGCCGTCCGTCTGTCGCTCGAGCACGAAGCCAGCACAGAGGTGGTGCGACGGCGCCTTCTTCTTGGGAAACCGGGATTCGATGCTGTCCTGTTGTTCCTCGTGGCCGACCATGAGCACCGTCGCGTCGTCCGGTTTTCCGTTCGTCATTGCCTCGAGGTTGGACCACTACTAGCAGGCTTCAGGAAACCGAGTCAAGGGTACTCTGCGTCGGGCCTGAGCCCTGGGCCATCGCGGCGCAGTTCGACGGCGGAGGTGGTTCCCTGAACTGCGTCACCTGAGCGAGACATGGATCCTCCACACGCCGATCCCCGGCCCAGCCGTCGTCCAGCAGCACGCTGTGGTCCGGATGCGCAAACCCGGGCGACAGTTCGGAATCAGGGTGTGCCCTCCCAGCCGTCCCGCTTGCGCCCAGATCCTGGCCAGGCTACATCGCAGGCCCGCCCGGCACAGGGCATCGGTGCAACGACCATGCTTGCCTCCTTCCATGACATCTTGCCCGACATCGCCGAGCGCGAAATCCGCTCCTTGCGCACGCCCGGCAATGAACGCTTGCCTGCGGGCGAGTATGCCCTTCAGGAGTTCTTTTGTCCGAAGGCTGGTTGCGACTGCCGGCGCGTGTCGTTGCAGATCCTGCGGCGTGGCGTGCCCCAGCCCGAAGCCATGATCAGCCACGCGTTCGTGGGCGGCGACCTCGATGCGACCGGCGCTCGCACCTACCTCGACCCGCTGCATCGCCAGGCGCCGCACGCGCCGGCCTTGCTCGATTTGGTCGAGGAACTGCTCGAGCACGACGTAGCCTGGGCGCAGCGGCTGGAGCGGCACTACGCCCTGGCCAAGCAGGCCGTGGCCGACCCCGACCACCCTTGCCAACAGCGGCTCGCGCAGTCCGCGGCGGCGCCGCTGGGCGCACGGGGTGAGCAACTGAGGCCGGGCACGGTAGGAACCAGAGCCAACCCGATGATGCTGCGGGTACAGGACGAGGGGACCGGTGCGCGCATGGCGGCTGTCGCCGATGAGATGAACATCCACTACCTGCTGGAGATCGCGCCTGGGAAGCCTGTGGACGTCAGCGACATGGACTTCGTTGGTCGCGATCGCGGCCCGCCGGCGCACCTGTCGCGGCACGAGCGCCGGGCTTGGGAGAAGCGGCACCGGCGCCGGTGACACGACTGCCGATTCCGCGCCTGACCGGCGTGTTGTCGCCCAACCATTCCGGCGCGGCAGCAAACGCGCTGCGGCGTTCAGCGCTTCGACTTGACGCGTAATTGCCCACGATGAGGTTGACCCGCTGCAGCACGGGTTGTATGCTTTTTCCGGTAGAATCACTACCACGAGCGAGACGCACGATGCCCGCCGCCGCCCCACTGCACCTCGAAGCCAACCATGCCTACCGGACCAAGGACTTCCTGGCGTACGGCAAGAACCCTGGCCGACTGGTCCGGCGCCTCGTCGACCGGGGCGAGCTTCGGGAACTGGCGCACGGCCTTTACCATGTTCCCGTTCACAGCCGCTTTGGGGTCGTTCCGCCGCGTGACCATGAGATCTTGCGCGGTTTTTTGGAGGACTACGCGTTCGTCATGACCGGTCCGCCGGCCTGGAATGCCTTGGCCCTGGGCGCGACGGCGATGTTCACGGCGACGCTCGTCTACAACCGCAAGCGCACGGGAACGTTCACCTTTGACGGACGGACCTTCCTGCTCCGGCGCGTCGCCTTCCCCGACCGGCCCACCGCGGAGTGGTACGTCATCGACCTGATTCAGCATGCCGACATGGCGGGCGTGGGGCTCGACACGTTGGAGCACAACCTTGCCAACGCCATGGCCGGCGGCAGATTCGAGCAGGTTCAGCTCGTCGAGATGGCGCTACACTACGGCTCGAAGGCCACGCAGGCCCTGGTTGCCCGCTGCCTCACCGCCGCGATGAGATCGTCGTGAAATTCATCCACGATGCTAGTGACTTCGAGGCGTTGATTGCCGCAGTTGGCGCAGACCGCAACATCGCGCTGCCGCTCGTTGAGAAGGACTATTGGGTGACGCACACCCTTTGGGCGTTTCACCAGACCCGCCTGGACATCTGGTTCAAGGGCGGTACGGCCTTGTCCAAGGGTTTCAATCTGATCGAGAGATTCTCGGAGGACATAGACCTGTGCATCAAGTCCGGCAGCGCCCTTGGCCTGCCAGCAGTCACTTCGTGGACCAGCGACAATCGCGGTCCCATCGCGAGCCGGACGGCGTTCTACCAGGCCCTCGAAGGTGCACTCCAAGTCCCGTCGGCGACCGTGAAACTGCAACCGGCATCGCTAGGCGGCAAGGCAAACGGGGCCTCCTACCACATCACCTATCCAGCCTTGTTCGCGGCTGACCTCCCTGAATCGATGCGCCCGTTCGTTCTCGCTGAACTGGGCGACGCACGGGTGACGCCGTTTCTGGTTCGCGAATTGTCGTCGTTCGTGCATGACCACTTGGAGCGCGCCGGCCAGTTGCACGGGCTCGTCGACAACCGGCCCAAGCAGGTTCGGTGCCTGCACCCGCTGGCGGTCTTGATCGAGAAGCTCGACGCTATCGGCAAGCGGTACCATCGGAAGCCGTTCCTACCCGCCAGTTTCATACGCCATTACGAGGATGCCGCCCGCATCATCCAACAACTCGAGCAGTTCGATCGGCTCGCCAAGCCGACCAAGGACCTGATCGACGAGATGGTGCAACTGCGACAGATCGCCAAGCGGCCCTCGCCAACCGACGATGCATTCGTCCTGGGCGACACCGCCAAGAAACTCGCCCTCGAGCAGGCCCACGCCAGCATCGCGCCGATGTTCTGGGGCCCGCGGGTCAAGATCGACGAAGCGTGCGAGACAATCCGCAATTGGTTGTCGTCGATTGAGCTGTTGCCTTGAACTCCAAGGCGGGTTCGCGGCGTGCGTCACGTCACGAGCGCCGCGACCACCCCGTAGCGCGTTCGAGGCCCTTGGATCCGGTATCGCTTGTCGAAAGTCGCATTATCCGTTACATTGACCGCGTGAAACCGAAACCGTCCAAGACGGCAGCCGCGTACATCACCGACCTCGCAGCGGTCGGTCGCTACACGTTCACGAGCGAGGAGGCCGCAGCGGCGCTGGGCGGATCGGGACCAGCCGTCCGGGCAGCCCTGCGCCGGCTCGATGCCCGGCAGGCGACGGCGACGCCGGTCCGAGGCTTCCATGTGATCGTCCCCCCGGAGTACCGGCGCCTGGGATGCCTGCCGCCTGAGCAGTTCGTGCCGCAGTTGATGACCGGGCTCGGCCTTCCCTACTACTTCGGACTGTTGTCCGCCGCTCAATACCACGGTTCTGCGCACCAGCGGCCGCAAACGGCCTACGTTGTCGTCGAGAAGAACCGGGACAGCATCCAGTGTGGCTCGGTCCACGTTGCATTCGTCGCCCGCAAGAATGTCGCGCGGATTCCAACCGTGTCATTCAACACGCCGCGCGGCGCGGTCCGGGTGTCGAGCGCAGAAGCAACGGCCTTCGACATCGTCGGTTACGTCGAACACATAGGTGGCCTGGATGCCGCTGCAACCGTGCTCTCGGAATTGGCGGAACGCATCGACCCCGCGGAACTCGCCGAACTGGCGCTACTTGAACCGTTGACTTGGGCACAGCGCCTCGGCCATCTCTTGGACACCGTGGGTGCCGAACACCGAACGGCTCCTTTGGCCGGCTTTGTCGAACGGCACGCGCGGGAGTACGTGGCGCTCGCGCCAGGACAGTCTTTGGTGGCGTGCAAGCGCGACACTCGGTGGCGAATCTTGGTCAACGCGGTCGTGGAGCCCGAGGCGTGATCCCACAAGACTTCATCACAGAATGGCGTGCGCACGCGCCGTGGGTCAGCGACTTCCAGGTCGAGCAGGATCTCGTGATCTCGCGCGCGCTCGTGATGCTGTTCGAAAATCCGGTCATCGCAGAGGCTCTCGCCTTCGCGACGGTTCTCAGCTCGAAGTGCCTGAACATTGGAGACCCGCGCAGATACTTGCATTCAGTTTCTGAACCGGCGTAAATTAAGACATATGAGCACCAAGCCACGCCCAATCCAGCACAACCGCATCGCCGCCCAGCGACTTGCCACGGCCTCCGCTTCGCCGCGCGCGAGGATCACGGTACTGACCGGCGCGCGGCAAACCGGCAAAACCACGCTGGTTCTGCATGCTTTGCCGGATCTCCAGTACGTCAGCTTCGACGATCCAGTGGCCCGCGGCGCCTGGACACGCCTGTCGGCGACCGAATGGACCACGCGCTTCCCGCACGCGGCCTTGGACGAGGTGCAGAAAGCGCCCTCCATGATCGACACCATCAAAGCTGCCCACGACGCGGATCCCGATGTCCGCTATGTGCTTTTGGGGTCGAGCCAGATTCTCCTGCTGGAACGGGTGCGCGAGAGCTTGGCCGGCCGTGTCTCGCTCGAAGAGTTGTGGCCCCTGACACTGCCCGAACGCCTGACGGTCGGCTGGGATGACCCGGTGCGGCTCAGTCGTTTGGTGCGCCACCTGCAGGGTCTCGGTGCGCGCCGCGGTGGCGGTGATTCGGCAATACGCGGGATGCCGCTGACCGACCAGGGGTTTGCCTTTGCGCGCGCCGCTTGGGCCAACTACCTGGAATGGGGCGGGATGCCGGCACTTGCCGATGCGCGCTGGACTGACACGGATCGCTGGGAGTGGCTGGTCGATTACCGCCGCACCTACCTGGAACGGGACGTGGCCGATCTGGCAGCGCTGCGCGATCTGGAACCATTCGTGCGTGCTCAGGAATGCGTTGCGTTGCGCACTGGCCAACTGCTCGAGACCGCCGATCTGGCGCGCGCCGCCCACGTTTCGGGGCCGACGGCGGCGCGCTTCGTCCGCTATCTGGAGCTCAGCTATCAGGTGTTGACGCTGCCGCCGTGGTTCCGCAATCAGGAGAAGCGCTTGCAGAAGCGGCCGAAGGTGCACGTGGTGGACCCGGGCATTCTGCGCAGCCTGACGGGTCGTCGCGGTCCGCTGACCGGTCCCGAGTACGAATCGGCTGTCGTGGCAGAGATCTGCAAGCAACTGCGTTCGCAGCGACTGCCCTGGCGGCCGTACCACCTGCGCACGCACGATGGTCGCGAGGTGGATTTGCTGCTCGAAGGGGAACACGGCTTCGTGGCTATCGAAATCAAGGCGACTGATCGTGTCGACGGGCCCGACGCGCGGCATCTGGTGGATGTCGAGACCCTGCTGGATCGGCCGGTGCTGGCGAAGTGGGTAGTCTCTGACGATCCGGACCTGCGAGAACTGAAGCCGGACGTGCTGGCGGTGCCGGCAGCTTGGCTGTTGGGGCCTGGGTAACC
>CAYHHL010000173.1:0-12662 GCA_964356325.1 uncultured Enterobacteriaceae bacterium
GTCCTCTCGCCCTCCGGCGAGCCTCGATGACTCGGCATGCAATTCCGGGCTCGGTGGGGGTTTGGGGGCACCGAGCGGGTTTTTGCCTTCATGGCCTTTTCCACGGCGTCGAGGCGCGTCCGCATCACGGCCACTGCTGCCAGGACTCGTTGCAACGGTTTGGGCGACGGTCCAGTCCCCGGTGACGGTGGCCGAGGCGAGGCGGGCGCGCAGGCTCGGATCGGCCACTCGCGTCAGGGCGAGGGTGCGCGAGTAGCCCATTCGACGCGGTACACGAGCGTTGCTTGCCGCCCAGCCCACGCAGGGACTAAGCTGCCCCAACGTCATTCCTTCCCAGGATGCGCTTTCGATGAACGAAGCAGAAACCCGAACGAAGATCATCGACCGGCGCCTCGCGCTCGCCGGCTGGAATGTCGCCGACCTGACGCAGGTCATCCTGGAGTTGCCGATCAACGCGGCGCACGCGGGCGGCACCGGCTCCGAGTTCGCCGACCACGTTCTGCTGCTGCACGGCGAGGTCGTCGCCAAGTCACAGAACCACGCGACAGATGTCGAACTGTCGCTGCCGAAGCCGCCAGCGCCGGCGGCAACGATACCATCCATTGAAGGAGTCTCAGCGTGACAGCCCCGGACGTGTGGAAATGGCTCGCACTGGCGCTCTGCACATCGCTTCTGCAGTGCTCAGGCGGCACCCCGACCGAGGTCTTTCCAGACGTCAGCAGCACGCCTGCTTGCCATCCCGTGCAGAAGAAACCCGACGGAACCTGCTGCCCTGTCGGTCAGTTCTTCTCCAACGAAACACACACATGCGAGCGCGTCGGTCCACCTGAGTGCGCGGCGGTGGTGTTCAACGCACCTGAAGAATGCGTGCCGCGCTGGTGCTGGGACTGGCAGGACGAGGCCGAGAAGGCGTGCGAGGCGTGGAAGCAAGGGTGCGAGACCGAGGGCCGCGCGTGCACGGATGCGGAGATTACCGAGGGCAAAGGCTGTCCGGCCGGGACCTTCCCAGAGAGCGACAAGCTGGGCGATTGCGCGCCGGCCGGCTACTTCCCGGGCAGCGGCGTGCCGAGGGACTGGAACGGCGACCTGAAGACGCTGCCGCCGGTGCCACCGCTGGAGGACAGCATTCCGCCCGGAGTACCGCCGCTTACACCGCTGCCAGCGGTGGATGACATGTTCTTCTGTCGCGATGGGCAGAACGCCGAGGCGCACTTCTGCACCGCTGCAGAGATGCAGGTCTGCCATCGCGGGCCTGCGGGCGAGATGCCGGCCGCGGAGAAATGCGTGTATGTCGGCGTGCCGTGGCCGAGTGTGTGTCCGCCCGGGTTCGTGGTAGATGAGGCGACGAAAGTTGAGGACGGCAAACTGGCGCCGTGCAAGCCGGATCCGGCGGATTGTGGGGAGGACGACTATGGCGATGCTGGGCTGCAGAACGGCATGGGCATTGTGTTCGTCAACTCGGCGACGGGCGCTGATGGCAACGCTGGCACCCGGCAGGCGCCGCTCAAGACGATCGGCAAGGGGCTGGCCAAGATCGGAGGTAAGCTGGCAACTGTGGCTGTGGCCGCGGGTGCGTATTCGGAATCGCTTGTCATCAGCAAGCCGCTGACGCTGCGGGGACGTTGCGCGGCGATGGTCACGGTGGTGGGGTCCGCGGGCTCCTGGGTGCTGACTGTAAATGGCACGGCGCAGCAACAGACGCTGCTCATACGTGGCCTGCGCTTCGGCGGCAAAGGGCAAGGGGTCGACGTAGCGGGTGGGCCAAAGGTGCGGCTCGAGCGGGTGATGGTGGCGGGGGTGTCGATGTTTGGTATCGGCATCCATGGCAGCGGCGCGGTCCTCGAGGGCGACGGGGTTCTAGTCGTTGGAACGCTGCCACTCGCGGGCAACAAGCAGTTCGGACGGGGCATGGTCGTTCAGGATGGCGCCCAGGTGACGCTGCAGGACACGCGCCTTTCGGCAAATCGAGACGTGGGGCTGCAAGTCGCTGGCGTCGGGACCACACTCGGCGCGACCCGCTTCCTCGTGGACGGCACCCTTTCGCAGGAAAGCGACAAGCAGTTCGGGTCTGGCCTCAACATCGTTGACGGTGCCCAGGTGGTCCTGGAAGACGCGCGGCTGTCGTCGAATCGAGACGTCGGCCTGCTCGTCGACGGCCCAGGCACTGCGGTTGACGCGACCCGACTGCTCGTCGATGGAACGCTGCCCCGGCAGAGCGATAAGGGAAATGGGCTTGGCATGGCCGCGGGGGGCGGCGCCCAAGTGACGCTGCACGACACCCGTCTGTCGGCGAATCGAGAAATGGGCCTGCACGTCAGCGGTGCCGGGACCACGCTCGGCGCGATCCGGCTGCTGGTCGATGGAACGTTGTCGAACAAGAGCAAGGCGTTCGGGGAGGGCGTGAACGTGCAGGAGGGTGCCCACGTGACGATGCAGGAAGCGCGGTTATCCGAGAATCGAGCCGTAGGCCTGTTCGTCGACGGTGCTGGCAGCACGCTCGGCGCGACTCGCCTGCTGGTCGATGCAACGCTGCCTCAGGAAAGCGACAACCAGGCCGGATGGGGCGCCAGCGTTCAACACGGCGCTGAGGTCACGCTGCAAGACGCGCGGCTGTCGGCGAACAGAGGCATGGGTCTGTTCGTCGGCGGTGCTGACACCAGGCTCGACGCGACTCGCCTACTGGTAGATGGGCCGCAGCCGCAGGAAAGCGACACACAGGCCGGGCGGGGCGTAGGTGTGGAGCTCGGCGCCGAGGTCACGCTGCAAGACGTCCGGCTGTCGGCAAATCGGGACGTTGGGCTATTCGTCGACGGAGCCGGAACTACAGTCGGTGCGACCAGGCTTGTCGTCGACGGAACGCGGCCGAGAGATGACGACAAGGAGGGTGGGCGCGGCTTGAGCGTGCAAAAGGGCGCCCAGGTGACCCTGCGACACACTCGGCTGTCGGCGAATCGGGACGCTGGATTGTACACAAGCGGAGTCGGAACGATACTCGGGACGACCCGCTTGCTCGTCGATGCAACGCTGCCCCAAGAGAGCGACAGCCGGTTCGGGCGCGGTGTATCCGTGCTTGCGGGCGCCGACCTGCAAATGGTGGCAGCACGCCTCGTGGGGAACCGTGACGCCGGACTGTTCGCGGGAACGGCGTCCATGCACGTGATTGGCGTGACGATCGACGCCACCGCACCCCAGGACTCCGACCAGACAGGAGGTGCCGGCATTTGGCTGATTGCAGAATCCACCGCATCCCTTGTCGCCACCGCGCTGAAAAGCAACCACGGCGCAGGGCTGGCGACGAGTCAAGCTAGCGTAGACGCACAGGGCGTGGTCGTGCTTGCTACGGGCTGGGGCGAGTATCTAGAGATCGACATCAACGGCAACGTCAACGGCAAGACCACCACTTTCGCCGACGGAATCCTGCTTAGAGCTTCGCCGAGTTCCACGGTCGACCGCTGCCTCTTCGCCGGCAACCAGCGCGCTGGCATCCTGACAGACTCGAGCCCCGGCACGAAAGTCACGCGGACGCTGGTCAACGCCGGCAACGGTCTATACGGCTTCGTCCTCCAGCACACCCTGGACGCCTTCGATGAGTTCAACACAATCTTCGGCGCCACCTTGCAGAACCGTGCCGTGAACGCTGGGCTGTCGCTGCCGAAGCCGCCGGAACCGGCGGCAACGCTACCGCCCACTGAAGGAATCTCACCATGACGGCCCGAAAAGCGTACAAGTGGCTCGCATTGGCGGTCTGCGCATCGCTCCTGCGCTGCTCAGGCGGCGCCCCAGCTAAGGTAGCCACTCCAGACACTTCTGAATCCACATGCCACGCTGTCCAGATGAAGCCCGATGGCACGTGCTGCCCTGCCGGCCAGTTCTTCTCGCCCGACACCTACGCCTGCCAGCAGGTCGGCCCGCCCGAGTGCGCGGCGGTGGTGTTCAACGCACCTGAAAAATGCGTGCCGCGCTGGTGCTGGGACTGGCAGGACAAGGCCGCGACGCCGTGCACGCCGTGGAGCGAAGGCTGCCAGACCGAGGGCCGCGCGTGCACGGATGTGGAGATTACCGAGGGCAAAGGCTGTCCGGCCGGGACCTTCCCGGAGAGCGACAAGCTGGGCGATTGCGCGCCGGCCGGCTACTTCCCGGGCAGCGGCGTGCCGAGGGACTGGAACGGCGACCTGAAGACGCTGCCGCCGGTGCCACCGCTGGAGGACAGCATTCCGCCGGGAGTACCGCCGCTTACACCGCTGCCGGCGGTGGATGACACTTTCTTCTGTCGCGATGGGCCGAACGCCGAGGCGCACTTCTGCACCGCTGCGGAAATGCAGTTCTGCCATCGCGGGCCCAAGGGCGAGATGCCCGACCCGAAGAAGTGCATCTATGTCGGGGTGCCCTGGCCGAGTGTCTGCCCGCCGGGGTTTATCGTAGACGAAGCAGTGAAGGTCGAGGCGGGGCAGCTTGCGCCGTGCAAGCCGGACCCGGCGGACTGCGGGCAAGACGTTTGGCCAAGCGTCGATGATGGGGCGGACGTCGTCTATGTAAGCGCCGATGCAGGCAGCGATTCGGGCAAGGGTACAGAGGCCACGCCGGTCAAGACAATCGGCCAAGCGCTGAAGCTCGTGCCGTCGGGCGGGACGGTGGCTGTTGCGGGGGGCGTCTACAACGAGTCGCTTGCGGTGACCAAGCCCGTGACAATCCTGGGCCGGTGCGCCGCGCTGGTGAGCGTCGAGGGCAAGGCGGGCGTGCCGGTGCTGGCGGTCAGCGGCAAGAAGCAGGCCGGCGAAGTGGTCGTGAGCGGGGTCCGTTTGGGCGGCAAAGGCAACGGGATCGGGGTCGTCTCAGGGCCCGCGGTGCGGCTCGAGCGGGTCATGGTGGCGGGGGTATCGGGCGGTGGCTTGTACGTTCACGCCAGCGGGGCGACCGTCCAGGGCAAGTCCGTCGTCATCGTTGGAACGCTGCCGCAACAGAGCGACAAGAAACACGGCTGGGGCGTCATCGTGGCGATGGGCGCCAACGTGGCGCTTGAAGACACACGGCTGTCGGCAAATCGGGAACTTGGTCTTGGCGTGGCGGATGCCGGCACCACCCTGAGCGCGACCCGACTCCTTGTCGACGGCACGTTGCCGCGGGCCAGCGATAACCAACTCGGGTGGAGCGTGAGCGTGGACTCGGGTGCCCAGGTAACGCTCCAAGACGCGCGGCTGTCGGCGGGCCGGCATGCTGGCCTCCACGTCAGCGATCACGGGAGCGCGCTGGATGCGATCGGACTTCTGGTCGACGGCACGCTGTCGCGGGAGAGCGACAAACAGTTCGGCTGGGGCGTGGGCGTGGAGAACGGTGCCCAAGTCACGCTGCAAGCCGCACGCCTGGTGGCAAATCGATATGCCGGGATCATGGTCGATGGTGCCGGGACCACGCTCGACGCGACCCTGCTGCTCGTCGATGGAACACTGGCGCAGGCGAGCGACAAGCAGTTCGGGCAAGGCGCGGTCGTGCAGGGTGGCGCCCAGGTGATGCTGCGCGACACACGGCTGTCGGCGAATCGAGATACTGGCCTGCTCGTCGACAATGCCGGAACCACGCTCGACGCGGCCCGGCTGGTTGTCGATGGCACGCTGTCTCGACAGAGTGACAAGAAGTTCGGGCGCGGGCTGAGCGTCGAACATGGCGCCCAGGTGACGCTCCAAAATGCTCGACTGTCCGCGAATCGAGAGTTGGGCATTTTCGTTGCTGTTGCCGGGACGACGCTCAGCGCGAACGGGCTGCTCGTTGATGGCACGCTGCCGCAGGAGAGCGACCAGCAACTCGGGCTTGGCGTGGAAGTGCACAGTGGCGCACGGGTGGCGTTGCAGGACGCACGGCTGTCCGCGAATCGAGTTTTGGGCCTCTTGGTCAGCGATGCCGGCACCGTGCTCGCCGCAAAGCGGATCCTAGTCGATGGAATGCTCTCGCAGGCGAAAGACAAGGAGTGGGGGAGCAGCGTCGCTGTGGGGATGGGTGCCCAGGCGACTCTCCGCGACACGCGCCTGTCCGCGAGTCGGTCGATCGCGCTCACTGTACATGGAGCCGGGACCGTAGTCGATGCTGCCCGGGTGCTCGTCGATGGAACGCTGTCGACGGAGAGCAACAAGACATTCGGTCGAGGCGTGGGCGTACAGGTTGGCGCCAGCCTCAGGTTGCACGCCGCACGAATTTTGGGCAATCGGCAGGCAGGCTTGTATGCGAGCGGGGCATCCATGCATGTCGCCGGCGTGACGATCGAAGCCACCGCTCCTTCCGATTTCGACCAGTCGGGCGGTTCGGGGGTCTGGTTGGTGGACCACAGCACCGCATTCATCGCCGCTTCCGTGCTGGGGAACAACGTGGCCGCAGCCCTCGGAACAGACAACAGCGCCGCGCAAGTTATTGGATGTGTTCTACTTGCGACGGCATGGGGCGAGTACCTGGAGAAGGACAGCAGCGGAAACGCGACCGGCAAGACAACAACCCTCGCCGACGGCATCCTGCTCAACGCCTCGCCCAACTCCCTGATCGATCACTGCCTGCTCGTCGGCAACGAGCGCGCCGGCATCCTCGTGGAGTCGAGCCCCGGCGTAAAAGTGACACGGACGCTGATCAACGGCGGCAAGGGCCTCTACGGCGTCGTCGTCCAACACACCATGGACGCCCTCGATCAGTTCAACGCCATCTTCGGCGCCATGTCGCAGAACCGCGCCACCGACGCCGGGCTGTCGCTGCCGAAGCCGCCGGAAGCGTCGCCAACGCTCCCGGCGAACGAAGGAATGTCACCATGATAGTCCATGACGCGTGGAAATGGCTCGCATCGGTGGTCTGCGCATCGCTCCTGCACTGCTCGGACGGCACCCCTGCCAAGGTCGCCGCCGTCGACGCCGACGCATCGGGGCCCACCTGCCACGCCGTCCAGACAAAGCCCGACGGCAGTTGTTGCCCTGCCGGTCAGTTCTTCTCCAGCAAAACAAACACCTGCGAGCGCGTCGGCCCGCCCGAGTGCGCCGAGGTCGTGTTCACGGCGCCGGAGAAGTGCGTGCCGCGCTGGTGCTGGACCTGGCAGGACCAGGGCGGCAAACCGTGCACAGCATGGACCGACGGTTGCGACACTGCCGGGCGCGCCTGCACCGACGCCGAGATCCTCGCGGGCAAGGGCTGTCCTGCCGGCACCTTCCCCGAGAGCGACAAACTGGGCGATTGCGCACCGGCCGGCCACTTTCCTGGCAGCGGCGTGCCGCGGGACTGGGACGGCGACCTGAAGACGCTGCCGCCAGTGCCACCGCTGGAGGACAGCATTCCGCCGGGAGTACCGCCGCTTACACCGCTGCCGGCGGTGGATGACACTTTCTTCTGTCGCGATGGGCCGAACGCCGAGGCGCACTTCTGCACCGAGGCGGAGATGCAGGTCTGCCACCGTGGGCCGGAGGGCGAGATGCCGGACCTGGAGAAGTGCGTGTATGTGGGCGTGCCTTGGCCGAGTGTGTGTCCGCCTGGGTTTATCGTGGATGAGAAGGTGAAGGTGTCGCCGGGGCTGCTGCCGCCGTGTTCGCCAGACCCAGCGGATTGCGGCGACGATGAGTACGGGGACGCCGAGTTGCAGGACGGCATGGGCATCGTGTTCGTCAACTCCCAGAAGGGCAATGACGCAGCCAAGGGAACCCGCAAGGCGCCGCTCAAGACGATCGGCAAGGCGCTCAAGTTGGCGTCGTCGGGCGGGACGGTGGCCGTAGCTGGCGGTATCTACAACGAGTCTCTGGCTGTGACCAAGCCTGTGGCGATCCGGGGCCGCTGCGCCGCGATGGTGAGCGTCGAGGGGAAGGCGGGCGCTCCGGTGCTGCTCGTCAACGGCAAGGCGCAGGACGGCGAGGTCGTCGTGAGCGGCGTGCGGTTTGGCGGCAAGGGCAGTGGGGTCCAGGTCGTGGGCGGGCCGAAGGTGCAGTTGGAGCGGGTGATGGTGGCGGGGGTGTCGGAGATTGGCATCCTCGTCATTGGCAGCGGCGCGGTTCTGGATGGCGAGTCCGTCGTTGTTGTCGGAACGCTGCCGCGGTTGAGCGACAAGGCGTTCGGTGTCGGAGTCCAAGTGACGGATGGTGCCCAAGTGACGCTTCAAGACTCACGGCTGTCTGCGAATCGAGAGCTAGGACTTGGTGTCGGCGGTGCCGGGACCCTACTCAGCGCGCACCGGCTCCTTGTCGATGGAACACTGTCGCAACAGAGCGACAAGGAGCTCGGGCGGGGCCTGCATGCGGAGAATGGCGCCCAGGTGACGCTCCAGGACGCACGGCTGTCGGGGAATCGAGAGTTGGGACTTGGTGTCGTCGGTGCCGGGACCACGCTCGAGGCTACCCGACTGCTTGTCGATGGAACGCTGTCGCGGGAGAGCGATAAGCAATTCGGGAGGGGCATGAGCGTGGAGAGTGGCGGCCACGTGACGCTGCAAGACGGCCGGCTGTCGGCGAATCGAGAGTCGTGCATACACGTCAGCGGTGCCGGGACCACGCTCGGCGCGATCCGCCTTCTCATTGATGGAACGCTGCCGCAGCAGAGTAACAACAAGGCCGGACGCGGCATGTTCGTGGGTGACGGCGCCCAGGTCACGCTGCAAGATGCACGGTTGTCGGCGAATCGAGAATTGGGCCTGTTCGGCGGCGCCGGGGCAACGCTCGGCGCGATACGCCTCCTCGTCGATGGAACACTGCCGCAGGAGAGCGACAAGCGCGGCGGGTGGGGCATGGGCCTGCTGGATGGCTGTCATGTAACGCTCCAGGATGCGCGGCTGTCTGCGAATCGAGATGTCGGTCTCTTCGTCAGCGATGATGGCACCGTCCTCGGTGCGACGCGACTGCTTGTCGATGGAACGCTACCGCAGGCGAGCGACGAACGAGGAGGGCTGGGCGTGAACGTGCAGAATGGCGCACAGGTGACGCTGAACGACGCTCGGTTATCGACGAATCTAGTCTTGGGCCTTAGCGTCAGCGATGCCGGGACCACACTCGGCGCGACCCGGCTCCTTGTCGATGGAACGCTGCCGCAGAAGAGCGACAAGCAGTTCGGGCGGGGTGTAAACGTGCAGAATCGCTCCCTGGTGACGCTGCAAGACACACGGCTGTCGGCGAATCGCGGGTTGGGCCTTTACGTCAGCGATGCCAAGACGACGCTCGGCGCGGCCCGCCTTCTCGTCGATGGAACGCTGCCGCAACAGAGCGACAAGCGGTTCGGGCGGGGTGTGAACGTGCAGAATGGTGCAAACCTCCAGATACTGGCCGCTCGCCTCTTGGGGAACCAAGACGCAGGCTTGTTTGCGCTTGCGGGATCCATGGACGTCATTGGTGTAATAATCGAAGCCACGGCTCCACAGGATTTCGACCAGACAGGAGGGGCCGGTATCTGGCTGTCGCTTGGCAGCAATGGATCCCTTGTTGCCTCCGCTCTGCGAAGCAACCACGCCATAGCCCTGGCAGCAGACGAGAGCACGTTGCATGCACACGGGGTGGTCGTGGTTTCCACAAACTGGGGCGATTACCTGGAGATCGACACCAGTGACAATAATGCCGGTCAACCCACAGCGCTTGCCGACGGAATCCTGCTCAACGCCTCCCCCAACTCCACGATCGACCACTGCCTCCTCGCTGGCAACGAGCGCGCCGGCATCCTGATCGAATCGAGCCCCGGCGTGAAGGTCACCCGCACGCTGGTCAACGGCGGCAAGGGCCTGTACGGCCTGGTTCTCCAGCACACGCTGGACGCCCTCGACCAGTTCAACGCCATCTTCGGCGCCACGTTGCAGAACCGTGCCACGGACGCCGGGCTGTCGCTGCCGAAGCCGCCGGAACCAACGCAAGCCCTGCCGCCCACTGAAGGAATTTCACCATGACAGCCCCAGACTCTTGGACATGGCTCGCAATGGCGGTCTGCACATCGCTCCTGCACTGCTCAAGCGGCGCCCCGCCCAAAGTCGCCGCCGACGTAACCGACGCGGCGCCCACCTGCCATGCCTTCCAGGAACAGCCCAATGGTACCTGCTGCCCCGCCGGCCACTTCTACGACAAGACCACCGGTGCCTGCCAGCAGGTCGGCCCGCCGGAGTGCGCGGAGGTCGCGTTCACCGCACCGGAGACGTGTATGCCACGGTGGTGCTGGGACTGGCAGAACGAAGAGGGCAAGGCGTGCGAGGCGTGGAAGGAAGGCTGCGAGACCGCGGGCCGCGCGTGCACGGACGCGGAGATCGCCGAGGGCAAAGGCTGTCCAGCCGGGACGTTCCCTGAGAGTGACAAGCTCGGCGATTGCGCGCCGGCCGGCTACTTTCCCGGCAGCGGCGTGCCACGGGGTTGGAACGGTGAGTTGACGACGCTACCGCCGGTGCCGCCGCTGGAGGAAAGCATCCCGCTCGGCGTGCCACCCCTCGTGCCACTGCCAGCGGTCGATGACACGTTCTTCTGCCGCGAGGGGCCCGGCGCCGAGGCGCACTTCTGCACTGAGGCGGAGATGCAGGTCTGCCATCGCGGGTCCAAAGGAGAACTGCCGGATCCAAAGGTGTGCGTGTACGTCGGTGTACCGTGGCCGAGTGTGTGCCCGCCGGGATTCGTGGTGGATGAGGCAGTGAAGATCGCCGCAGGCCAGCTTGCACCGTGCCAGCCAGATCCGGCCGACTGCGGGCAGGACGCGTGGGGCGACGTTGATGATGGGGCGGACGTCGTGTATGTAAGCGCCGACGGAGGCAGCGATTCAGGCAAGGGCACCAAGGATGCCCCCGTAAAGACAATCGGCAAGGCGCTGAAGCTCGTTGTGGTGGACGGGAAGGTGGCGGTGGCCAAGGGCGTCTACAGCGAGTCTCTGGCAGTGACCAAGCCCGTGGAGATTCGAGGCCGTTGCGCCGCGATGGTGAGCATTGAGGGCAAGGCTGGGGTGCCGGTGCTGTTGGTCAACGGCAAGCAGCAAGACGGCGAACTGGTCGTGAGCGGCGTGCGGTTTGGTGGCAAAGGTAGTGGGATCGAAGCGGCGGGCGGGCCGAACCTCCGGCTCGAGCGAGTGAGCGTCGAGGCGGTGTCGGTGCTTGGCATCTACGTGCATGGGAGCGGGACGGTTCTTCACGCTCAGTCCGTTATCGTCGCTGGGACGCTGCCCCGCCCGATTGAGGAAGATTTCGGACGGGGCGTCGAGATTGAGCTTGGCGCCGAAGTGAAGCTGCAAGACGTGCGACTGTCGGCGAATCGAGACGTTGGCCTCTTCGTCACGGATGCTGGGACCACGCTCGACGCGACCCGGATCCTAGTCGATGGGACGCTGCCGCAGGTCAGCGACAAGCAGGGCGGAATAGGCCTGAACGTGGCGGGAGGTGCTGAGGTGACGGTGCAAGACGCACGTCTGTCGGCGAATCGTCAACTCGGCCTTTTCGTCAAGGATGCCGGGACCGCGCTCGATGCGACCCGGCTCCTCGTCGATGGAACGCTGCCGCAAGTCAGCGACAAGAAGGGCGGCTGGGGCCTTAGCGCAGTGGGGGGGGCCCACGTGACGCTGCAAGGCGCACGCCTGACGGCGAGTCGGCAATTCGGCGTCTACATCGGCGATGCCGGCACGACGCTCAGTGCCACTCGGCTCGCGGTCGATGGCACGTTGTCCCGGGAATCCGACAAGAAATTCGGGCGCGGTTTGGTCGTTCAGAAGAGTGCGGTGGTGACGCTGCAAGACGTCCGGTTGTCGGCGAATCGAGACATCGGCCTCACTGCATTTGGCGCGAAGACGGTCGTCGACGCCGTCCGACTCCTTGTCGATGGAACGCTCTCGCAGAAGAGCGACAAGGACTCCGGCATGGGCGTAGCCGTGCAGGACGGCGCCCAAGTGACGCTGCAAGGCACACGGCTATCGGCGAACCGACAGGCGGGCCTTCACATCGGCGGCGTAGGGACCATGCTCGACGCGACCCACCTCGTCGTCGATGGCACCCTGCCGCGAGAGAGCGACAAGCAGGGCGGGATGGGCATTGACGTGCAGTACGGCGCCCACGTGATGCTCCAGGACGCGCGCTTGTCGGCGAATCGAGACATGGGTCTGTTCGTGAGCGACGCCGGGACCACTCTCAGCGGCGCCGGTCTGGTTGTCGATGGCACTCTGCCGCAGCAAAGCGACAAGCAAATGGGGCGGGGCGTGGGCGTCCAGGCCGGCGCTCAGGTGACGCTCCAAGATGCGCGGCTGTCGGCGAATCAAGACATGGGCTTCTTCGTCAGCAATGGCGGCACCGTTCTTGGAGCAGCCCGACTCCTCGTCGATGAGACGCAGCCACAAGTGAGCGACAAGCTGTCCGGACGGGGCGGGGGCGCACAGAATGGCGCCAAGCTGCAGATGCAAGCCTCGCGGCTCCTGGGGAACCGCGAGGCAGGCTTGTTTGCATCCTCGGCTTCAGTAGACATCGCCGGTGTGGCGATCGAGGGCACCACGCCCTCAGATTATGACCAAACTGGGGGTTCCGGCATCTGGTTGATACAGGGCAGCACCGCATCGCTAGTCGCCACTGCACTGAGAAACAACCACGGTGTCGCGCTGGCAGCAGACAAGAGCACTGTTCAGGTGCAGGGCGGGGTCGTAGTTTCCACAATCTTCAGCAAGTACCCGGAGAGCGATGTCAGCGGTCAGAAGACCGGCGAGATCAAAGACTTCGCCGA
>CAYHHL010000174.1:0-12633 GCA_964356325.1 uncultured Enterobacteriaceae bacterium
GGGGCGGCTCGCGTGCGCGTGGAATACCGCCGCGGGCACGGGCGCGACGGTGACGGTGCGCGTCTACAGTGAGAACGAAACCGGACTGTTGTCAGCGATGTCGGCGCGTTTCACGGAAGCCGGCATCCCGATCCAGTCGGCGCATTGTCGCGTGGTCGAGGGGCGGCGCGCCGTGAACGATTTCGAGGTCGTGGTCTCCAACGTCGCCCAGTTGAACGAAGTCATCGCCAAGCTCGGCAAATTGCGCGGCGTGACCCGGGTGGAACGCGTTCGGGGCTGACGGCGGCTCGCGCTACAAACCGGACGGCATGCTCGGAGCCACCCGCGCCGTGGCATCCGCGGGCAGCCGGGCCAGCACTTCCTTGCCAAACACCTGGGCAATGGCGGCCCTGCGCCACTCCAGCCGCGCCGCTGCCAGCAGACGTTGGCGGTAGTCGATCCGGGCCAGTTGCGCCTGGTCCGCACAAGCCTTGCCGCGCACCTCGGCCACCACCCTGGCATCGAGCATGCCGGTGCGCGCCGGCTCCCGCGCCACCAAAAGCACGACGTCGATGCCCCACGCGGTGTCGATCGGCCCGAGCACATCGCCCAGCCTCGCCTTGTCGACGACGGCTTCGATCCGCGGCTCGCCGGGCTGGAACTTCCCGCCCTCGAAGCCTTTTTCCCCTTGCTTGAAGTAGGTGTAGCGCCGCAGTTTCAGCCTCGGTTCGCGCGCCGCCTGGCCCGCCACCGCCTCCTCGAACGCGGGCATGTGCCGCGACTTCAACGGCGTCGACTCCAGCGCCACGTCGGTCGCGTCCACGGCCAGGCCGATCGAAGGCAACCCCGCGAAGTGTTTGCGCACCTGCTGGGCCAGCGCTTCGGCCAGCGGACGCACCTGCTTGCGGCAGGCTTCGTCTTGCAGCAGCGGGCACTGTTCGGCGTCGGGGCAACATTGGAATTGCGCATCCCAGACCGTGAATGAACTCGGGTGCTTGTACTTGCCCATCTCGCGCAGGTAGGCCCACTTGACGTCGCGCAGGTCGACTGCACAGCCCGGATCGGCGCGCCAAACCCCGGCCAGGAAGCGGTCCGCCGCCTGGGCCGCCGTCTCGCCCGGCTTGGGCGTCTCGTGCAAGACCGCCATTTCACGCACGATCAACTGGTCCTGCGCGGCGACCACCAGCGCCTGGGCGATGCCGGTCTCACGCTGTTCGGTCGGCGGGATCTGCGCCAGGCGTTCGCGCACCGCGGCGAGGCGGACGTCGGACAGATCGGCGCGGGCCAGGATGGGATCTTCAGGAGCGGCAATGACTTGCGCAGGAGCAGGTCCAGCTCGCGGCGGCGGCGGCAGGGACCGCAGGCAAGCCGCACAGGTCGCAGCCACGAGAAGGGCCCAAAGCCAGTGAACCGCCCGAATCGTCAAGGCTTGCCCATCAAGCGCACCAGCAGCGCCTTCTGCACGTGCAAGCGGTTTTCCGCCTCGTCGAAGATGATCGAGCGGGGCCCGTCGACCACCTCGGCGCTCGCTTCCTCACCGCGGTGCACGGGCAGGCAATGCATGAACAAACAGCCAGGGTTGGCGCGCTGCATCATCGCCTCGTCGACCATGTAGCCCGCGAAGTCCTTGAGCCGCTTGGCGTGCTCGTCCTCCTGGCCCATCGACGCCCACACGTCGGTGTAGATGCAGTCCGCGCCGCGCACGCCGTTGACCGTGTCGTCGGTGATGACGATCTTGGCGCCCGTCTGTTTGCCCAACACCTCGCAACGCGTCACGATCATCGGGTCGGGCTGGTAGCCTCGGGGCGCCACGATCGTCACGTTCATGCCGGTCGCCGCGCCGACGTCCAACAGCGAGTGCGCCATGTTGTTGCCATCGCCGACGTAGCACAGCGTCTTGCCGCGCAACACCTGGGGATCGTAGGTGTCTTTCGGACTCCAGTGCTCGATCAGGGTCTGGGCGTCGCACATCGTCTGGCACGGGTGCTCCAGGTCCGACAGGCCGTTGAGGATCGGCACCGTCGCGAACTCGGCCAGTTCCTCCACGATCTCGTGACCATAGACGCGGGCCATGATGCCGTTGCAGTAGCGCGAGATGACCTTGGCGGTGTCGGCAATCGTTTCGCCGCGGCCGATCTGGATGTCCGACGAGCTGAGGAACAGCGCGTGGCCGCCCAGTTGGTACATGCCGACCTCGAAAGACACCCGCGTGCGCGTCGACTTCTTCTGGAAGATCATGGCCAACGTCTGGCCGGCGAGCGCGGTGCGGTACTTGTCCGGGTGGCGCTTGATGTCGTTGGCGAGGACCAGGGTGTCGGCGACTTCGGCGGGCGAGAGATCGGTGATGCTGAGGAAGTGGCGCAGGGACATGGGATGGCCTCGGGTTCGGGTACGGGTACGGGTTCGGGTACGGGTACGGGTTCGGCCACGGCTACGGTCACGGTCCCGGTCCCAGCCACGGACGCTAAGCTACGATCCGAGTTCCAGATTTTCCCGTCAGAATCCGGCTGATGTGCTCCACCGAGCCGATCGCCGCCGGATGTCCCGTCGCCCGCGCGAATTCGATCGCTGCCTTGACCTTGGGGCCCATCGAACCCGGGGGAAATTGCCCCACCGCGTAGTGTCCCTCGGCTTCGCTCACGGTCATCGCATCGACCTTGCGCTGGGTCACCTTGCCGAAATCCAACGAGATATGGTCCACGCCGGTCAGGATGAGCAGCATGTTCGCGCCCAGCACCTGGCCCAGCAGCGCCGCGGTCAGGTCCTTGTCGATGACCGCTTCCACGCCGGCCAGCCGGCCCTTGTCGCGCACGACTGGCACGCCGCCGCCACCGCCCGCGATGGTCACGTCCATGCGCGACACCGCGGCATCGAGTGCTTCCACGTTGACGATGCTGACCGGCCGCGGCGACGCGACGACCTTGCGCCAGCCGCGCCCGGAATCCTCGACCATCTGCCACTTCAGCTTCTTTTGCAGGTCGCGCGCTCTATGTGCCGGGAAGAATGGACCGACTGGCTTGGTCGGCTTGCCGAAGCCCGGATCGTCGCCCTTGACCTCGACCAGCGTCAGCACCGTGGCGACCCGCAGCGTATGGCTCGTGTTGTAGAGCGCCAGTTCGAGCTGGTAGCCCATCGTGCCCTGCGTCGAAGCCACGCACGCGTCCAACGGCACGATCGGCAGCTTGGTCGACGCTTCCTCACTGCGAATCAGCTCTTGGCCCACCTGCGGACCGTTGCCGTGCACCAGCAGGATGCGGTAGCCACGCTTGGCTATGCCCTGCATGACCCGCGCCGCCTGTTCCGCCCGCTTGTACTGGGTGGCCAGACTGCCGTCGTCACCGGGCTGCATGAGCGCGTTGCCGCCCATCGCCACCACGACCAGCGGACGGCCGGAACCGTACTGGCGCATCGGCGTCATGCGCAGCAGAGGCGAGTCACTCATGGGCGCCTCTAGAACTTATGGGTCAGTTCGCCGGTGCTGCGGGTCGGCTCGGGCACGAACATGCCGCTCTGGTGCACGGGGCGCTGGCCATTGACCACGGGCGCGTGGCTGGGCGCGAGTCCGACCGCGGGAGCCGTGCCGGGCCGGGTGGCGGGGCGCTGGGGCAGGCTGGGCGGCGTGGCGCGCACTTCGTCCTTGCCCGAGGTCATCTGGCACGCGCCGTCGAAGAACACGCCCTTGTCGATGTGCAGGGCCGGCGAGGCGATGTTGCCGCGCAGGCTGGCCGGGGCGTGCAGTTCGACCGCCTCGTTGGCAGTGATGTTGCCCGTGACGTTGCCGTAGACCGCGACCGAACCGACGCGAATTTCGGCAGTGACCTGGGCGCCTTCGCCGATGATCAAGGTGCCGTCGCTGAAGATCTCGCCGGTGAAGCGGCCGTCGATGCGGACGCTGCCTTCGAACGTCAGCTTGCCTTGGAAGTCACTGCCTTTGCCGAGCAGGGCGTTGAGTTCGTTGCTCATGATCGTGTCCTGTGGGCGCGGCGCGAAAGCGCTGAGGGGGTGGCATTGCCCGCATCGGAGGTCATGGCGACGGCGGCGCAGGCAAGGCCAGGAAGTGTAGGCGAGACGTCAGGCGCTGGCTAGGGTGGAGTTCGCGCTTCCCTGACGAATCTAACATAATCAGATAGTTATAGGGCGGGCCCACACATCGCTGGCGCCGCCAGGATCAGGCGCGCCGGCCCATCCGAGCCTTGTTCAGCCGCAACTTCCAGACCTTGGTCACCGCCTCGCGCACGATGCCGCCCGTCATCTTGGACTGACCGCGCGTCCGATCGGGAAACTGGATCGGCACCTCGCCCACGCTGAAGCCGAGCAGGATGGTGCGATACGTCAGTTCAATCTGGAACACATAGCCGTTGCTGACGATCTCGGCCAAGGGCAGGGCTTCCAGCACGCGGCGGTGGAAGCACTTGAAGCCGCCGGTCAGGTCCTTGAACGGCAGGCCCAGGATCGCCTGGGCGTAAGTATTGCCGCCGCGCGAAATGAGCCGCCGCCGCCAGTCCCAGTCCTGCGTGCCGCCGCCCGGGATGTAACGCGAGCCGAGAACGACATCGAACTGCTCAGATTGTTGGATGAACTCGGGCAAGAAGCGCGGCGGGTGCGAGAAGTCGCAGTCCATCTCGAAGATCAGTTCGTAGTCGCGGGCCAGCGCCCACTCGAAGCCGGAGATGTAAGCCCGCCCCAGGCCTTGCTTCTTTGCCCGGTGCAGCACATGGACGCGCGGATTGCCGGCCGCGAGCTCGTCGGCGATCTGCCCGGTACCGTCGGGGCTGTTGTCGTCGATGACCAGGATCTCGACTTCGGGCACGACAGCATGGATGGCCTCCACCATCAACGGCAGGTTGTCCCGCTCGTTGTAGGTCGGCAGGCAAATCAAGGTCTTGGGAATGGCCACGTTGTTTCTCGTCGACGGTGTCTCGCTGAAACGGTCAGTAATGCTCTGAATAGAACGAGTCCAGCAATCCTTGGTGCTTGCGCGTGACTTCCTTGCGCCGCAGTTTCAGCGAAGGCGTCAGATCGCAGTCCTCCACCGTCAAGTCCCGCTCGAGGATCGCGAACTTCTTGATCGTTTCGTAGCTCGCCAAGGTCCGATTCCTCTCGTCGACGATGGCCTGCACGATCTTGAACACTTCGGCGTTCTGCGTCAGTTCGGCGAACGAGCTGAAGGAAATACCCTTGTCTTCGGCCCACTTGCGCACGGCATCCTCGTCCAGCGTCAACAGCGCGGAGAGGAACTTGCGGCGGTCGCCGTAGACCATGACCTGGGACAGGAACGGCGAATTCTTGAGGTGATTCTCGATGTTCTGCGGTGCGACGTTCTTGCCGCCGGCCGTGACGATGATGTCCTTCTTGCGGTCGGTGATGCGCAAGAAGCCTTCCTCGTCCAGTTCACCGATGTCGCCGCTGTGCAGCCAGCCGTCCTTCAGCGCTTCGGCCGTCGCCTCGGGGTTGCTCCAGTATTCGGTCAGCAGATTGCGTCCGCGAATCAGCACTTCGCCGTCGGCGGCGATGCGGATCTCCACCCCTTCGATCGGCAAGCCCACGGTGCCGAACTTGAAGCGATCCGGACGGTTCAGCGTCGCCGCCGCGCAGTTCTCGGTCAAGCCGTAGCCTTCCAGGACCAGCAGGCCACAGGCGTGGAAGAACTCCGACAGCTCACGGGAAAGCGGCGCACCGCCCGAAATGAACGCGCGCATCCGCCCGCCGAACAGCGCATGGATCTTGCCGAACACCAGCTTGTTCGCGGCTTTGTAACGCAGCGCCAGCAGGCCGGTCGGCTGGCGGCCCTTCTGCTGCAGGCGAGACACCTCGCGCCCGGTTGCCAGCGCCGCCTCGAACAGTCGCCGTTTCACTGGCCCCGCCTGCTTCACACCGGCCAGGATCTTCGCGTGCGCCTTTTCGAAGATGCGCGGCACCGAGGGCAACACGGTCGGTCGGGCCTGCGCCATGTCCGCCATCAGGGTGGCGATCGACTGCGGGAAGATCATCTCGGTGTGTAACTGCACGCAAACGAAGTAGATCATCTTGGCGAAGATGTGGGCCAGGGGCAGGAACAGCATCACTGAGTCGTCTTCGCGCACGTCCAGCGCCCGTGTGCAGGCGTCGATTTCGAACACGAACGCGGCGTGGCTCAGCACCACGCCCTTGGGGCGCCCCGTGGTGCCCGAGGTGTACACGATCGTGCAAGGTTGCCGCGGATCCAGGGTCGCTCGCCGCTGCGCCAGCTCGGTTTCCTCGATATCGCGCCCCAAGTCCGACAGTTGCGCCAACGTCAGCGCGAAGTCGTCGTTCAGCGGCAGCACGTCGCTGCGGCGCAGGGTCGTGCGGCCCTGCGCGTCGGGGCGATCGAGCTGGGCGATGTCCTGGAAGCTGATGACCCGCTGGACTTGGGGCAATTGCTCGCGATTCTGGAAGACCTTGTCCAACTGTGTCGGATCTTCCACGAAGACGAAGCGCGTGCCGCTGTTTTCCAGGATGAACTGCGTCTCGTCCGCGACCGCCGAATGGTAGACCGGCACCGTGACGCCGCCTGCCAGGAGGATTGCCATGTCCGCAATGACCCACTCGCGCCGCGTCGCGCTGATGATGCCCACGCGATCGCCAGGTTGCAGGCCCAGGGCGATCAGGCCGCGCGCCCAGCCCGCGCTCATCGACCGCCATTGCTGCAGGGTCGTCGGGTGCCAGGTGCCCGCCACTTTCGAGCGCAGGATGGGCTTGTCCGGCCTCGCGGCGACGGCGGTTTCGAACAAGTCGACGACAGTCGCAATCGGTTGTACGTCGGGCGCGAGCGGCATGCGGAAGGACCCCGAGCTGTGAGACTGGCAGCAACCGGTGGCGACCCGGTCCAGACAAACCAGTCAAGGCGGTACGGAAAACGAGTGTCTGCGCACACGCGGCGATGTTCAAGTCCCGCGCCGCCCGCGCCGAGATGCCGCCTCGGCGAGGACCGCCGCGCATTGCCGGACCGAAGCACGGCCGGGCGCTTGCCGGACCCGCCAGCTGTGCATACACTCACCGCGCATTGGAGGCAGTTGAACGGATGTTAAGGCGCGCGAACCGGACCTCGAACAGAACCCTGCGCACTCTCGTCGGTCTTCTGGCGCTGGCAGCGGCGATCACGGCCTGTTCCGGCAACCAGGAAGGCGAGGCGCAGATGCGCGAGGTCAGCGAGAAAGACCGTCTCGCCGTGGATGTCGCGACCAACCGCCAGATGCAGATCGGCTACCAGATCAATTCGGTGGCGGCTTCCGAGAACGCGATGGACCTCTGCTTCGAGATGTGCAACCGCTCGAGCGAGAGTTGCCACCTGTCCGCCAGTGTGTGCAACGTCGCCAAACGTTACCCGAAAGTCCCGGCCGTGGATGCCCGCTGCAATGTGACCCGCGAACGCTGCCGGGTCCATCGCACGCAGGTGCCGCGGCAATGTCCTTGCGACTAGATCTGGGTCCCTGCGACTAGAACCCGACGCGGCCAGCGGGTGGGGCCAAGCGTCGCAGTGCCCACAGCGCGTCTTGCCAGTCGAACCACAGCACCAGTTCGCACGCGTCGACCGGCGTAGGCACGGCCAGGAGCGGTTCGTGGCGTTGGCAAAGGGCGCCCAGTTCGGCCATCGGCATCTCGTGCTCCGTCGATTGAACCTTCACGAACGCCCGCCTCGCGCCGATTCGCCCCGCCAGAAAGGGCAGTTGCGGCCTGGACCCGAACACGCTGTGGCCCATCATATTGGTCGCTGCGGCTTCGTGACCCAGCAGGTGCAGCAGCGTCGGCGCGACATCCAGCGATCCTGACAGCACTTCGACTTTGGCGGGCAGCGCGTGCAGGGGATCGTGGATCAGCAACGGCAGCCGATCGAAGGACCAGCCGGTGCCCAACCCCTTGAACACACTGTCGTTCGCCAGCGTCCGAAACGAAGCGTGGTCCGAGGTGATCGCCCAAAGCAAGCGTTCGCCCCGACCCGGTGCCAGCAAGAAGTCGCCCAGGTCGCCCAAGGCCTTGTCGGTACAGTGGAAAGCCGTCAGCACCTTCTGCCCACTAGGCTCGTTCGGAACGCCCGCGACCGTGAGCTGGCCATCCGGACCGCGCGGCAAGTGGCAGTCGTCCGTAGCCAGCCCCGGCTCGTGCGTGTCCAGCGTCGCGATCACCACGAAGAACGGTCGACCATCGCGTTTCTTCAGGGATTCCAGGTGAAGTATATGCTCCTTGGCGAAAGTCAGGACGTCGGCGTCGTGGTAGCCCATCTCGGTCTTGGCGGCGTTCGGGAACCGGTGCGACAGCGCGGCGTCGGCCAGCACCTCGTCAAAACCGTGTGCGACCAAGAACTTGTCCATGTTCGCGCCGACCAGATCCGCGCCCTGGATGAACGCCGTGCGATAGCCCGCCTGGCGCAGGACTTCGGCCATGCACAGGTAGTGCGCGTTGCCGAACACGGGCGAACGTCCATTCAAATCGCCAGGATGCACAGGGGAGTACAGCGAGCACAGCGATGCCACCGTGCCCGCGATCGTCGGCGAGGTCGTGTTCCAGTAGCCCTCGACCGCCGTCATGCGCCGCGCCGCGCCCGTGCCGTGGATGAACCGGCCGAGGTTGGGCATCAAGCCCTTGAAAGTTCCTGAGAGTTCGTCGACGAACACGCGGTTGACCGACTCCATCAGGGTCAGCACCACGTCGGGCTGCGCCGGCGCACCGGGCTGGGTCGGATAGCCGAGCGGTGGCTCGCCAAGGCCTTGACGAAACAACGGATACGGCCGATCCGGGGCCAGACCCCGCGGCACGAGACCGGCCGCCTGCCAGCGCTGCCAGGTCGCGGCCGGCACCACGGGCACCTGCAGCGTCGCGCGATCCGCGGCATCCTGGCTGAAGACCCTCAACTGGCGCGCGAAGTTCAACTCGGGCACCACGCGCAGCTCGAACTCGTGGGGCGGATACCTCCACGCGTCCAGACCGACCCGGCCGGCCAGGAGCAGGCCGACCAGGGCCGGAACGAGCCAAAGCAGAGTCCGTGAAGGGCCTTGCAGCCGGTGCTGGGCCACGCTGGTCAGCACGACGGTGTTGCGCATGTCGCGGCGCAGGCTCCAGGCAAGTGTGGTCAGGGCCAGGAGAACGGCTGCGACCAAGGCGAGCCCGCGCGTCGAAAGGATGCGATCGTTGTAGCCGCCCTGAATGTATAGGAACGATTCCGCGGAGAAGTGTGAACGCCCGAGGTAACAGTGGCCCAGATCGGCCGCGCGCAACACCGTCGTCACCACAGCCAGCAGCGTCGCCAGGAACACCGGAATGGCCAGCGTCGCCCCCAACCGCACCGCCAGCAGGGCCGCCGCGCGCAGGAGCAGGACCGCGCCCAGCACCAGGAGCACGTCCCAGACCGCGCCCTTGGCCAGCATGCGCATCTGGGTCATGTCCATGGCGCGGATCGCGTCGGCTTCCAGCAACCCGCGTGCCGAGAGCATCGCCACCCGCCACGCCAGCGTCACCGCGACCGCCAGCAGCGCATGCCACGACGGAGCCAGAACGCGCGCGAGCGTGCGCGGCAGTGAGACGTGTGAATCGGTCAAGATCAGGCTCTCGGTGGCAAGCTAGAGGCGCGCGCCAGTTCAGGGCTCCAGGTGTGGGGTCATCGCGCGATCGCGTTGCTCGGCGGCGTCGATGAGCGCGGAGATGGCGTGCAGTTCCGGATTGCGCCGCCAGTCGCGCTCGCCGTGACGCCAGGCACCGGTCAGGGTCGCCGCCGTCGCCGCGATGCCGAGAACGCAGGATAGCGCCGTCAGGGCCCGGGACCGACCACGCGGCATCCAACTGGCCAGGCGCCAGGCCGTCTCCAGGTCCGAACTCATCGCGTACCTGCCGATTGCGCCCGTGGCCAACGCCGCGATGATCGCCGCAAAAGCGCCGCCTTGCAACAGAACGGCCAGCGGCGTCTCCAGCAACTTCCGCCAAAAGGCCACACCCGGTGCGGACTTCTCCAATGCGCAGTGCACCAGGTCGACGATGCGGAACAGGGCCGAGATCGCAAACACCACCATCGCCAGGCGGGTCGTCCACAACGTCGCCGTCGTGCGCGGATCGCGATCGGGCGAGGCCAACGCGCATACCAGCCTGACGGTCGCGAAGACTGTGTGCGCGGCGAACAGGTCCTGCGCCATGCCGGCCAGAAGTAGCGGAGAATCGGTGGGAACCGTCTCGAAATCGCCACGGGCGTACAGGGCGAGCAAGCGCCACGTCCACCACACGCACACCGTCAGCCAGACCCAGGAGGAAGGCAGCAGCAGGCCGAGAACGCGCACGGCCCCCGACCACTTCGGTTCGGCAGTCACGTCGCGCGTTTCGACGGTATCGGAACCGGCCCGCGCGGCCGCGGTAGCGTAGACGTTGGAATCCAGAGCCGACGGACGAGTTCCGGTCGGGCGCCGCGGCTTGTCCCACGTCATGCTGTCACGCGTCCCAAAGGCGGGTCGAGAAGTAGCGCTCGCCGATATCGCACAGCAGGGTCACGATGACGCCTTTCTGGCCGCTCTGGCTCAGTTCGCGCGCCACTCGCACCGCTGTGGCCACGCAGGCGCCCGAGCTCTGGCCGGCAAACAGCCCTGATTTCGCTAGTGTCTGGTTGGCCTGCCACGCCTCTTCGTCGTCGACGGCCCAGGTGCGGTCAGCCAGCGTCGCGTCATAGATTTCCGGCACGTGATCGCCGGGAGACCCGAGCGGCTTGAGGCCTTCCACGCCGGGAAACGCATCCGGGACCAGCAGTTCGATGCGCAGGTGTGGGGCCAGTTCGCGCAACCGTCGGCCGATGCCGGTCAACGTGCCGCCGGTGCCGACGCCGAAGACGAAGTGCGTGATCCGGCCTTCGGTTTGCTGCCAGACTTCGAGAGCAGTGGTGTCGTAGTGCGCGCGCCAGTTGCCTTCGTTGGAGTACTGATCGCAATAGAAGTACTTGTCCGGCTGGGCGGCGACGATGCGGCGAACGGTGCGGATCGATTCGTCGTAGCCGTCCTGCGCCTTGGTGTGCGTGATCTTCGCACCGTGGGCCTGCAAGCGCTTGAGGCGTTCCTGGCTCGCGTTGTCGGGGATGACGATCTCGACCTTGTAGCCCAGCGCGCCGCCGATGACCGCGTAAGCGATGCCGGCGTTGCCGGAACTGGAGTCGATGATCGTCTTGTCCGGAGTCAGGCGACCGTTGGCGATCGCTTCGGCCAGCATGCGCAAGACCGGGCGGTCCTTGAGCGAGCCACCAGGATTGAAGTACTCGACTTTGGCCAGGATCTCGACACCGGGATGCTGATCGGCAAAGGCGGTGATCGGCACGAGCGGGGTATTGCCGATGAGCCGCAGGGCCGGCACGCGCTCCAGCAGCGGGCGGATGACCTCGGGCACGGCGACGTGGACGGGACGGGCGAAGTCGGGGAAGGCCTCGGCGGGCATGACACCTCTTTGGCTCGGGCGGAGTTGACCGGTGCGGCGGAACGGGCGCGGGCAGGGCGATGCGCCGCAGAAGGGCCGTAGCTTTCAAGGCCTGCCGGAGCGTGTCAATGCTTGCTGGCACCGGTTGTTCGCGCGGCGGCTCGGTTCGTCGCAGTGGCGCGCTTGCGGGGTGTCCGGTCCCCATGCCGTGGCCGCCCCGTTTGGCAACGCCTTGTCGCGCGGCAGGGACGTGGTACGGTGCAAGGCTGGCGGAGGTACGCATGGCGACTCGGGACGACGAACTCCGGCAATTGGAAGACGAAGGCGCGGCGGTAGCCCTGCAGTCGGGCGCGGATCCCAGCCAACTGGCCGCGCAGCTCGCAGGCACCCAGACCGCGGCCATGGGCGCTGGCATGGCCAACAAGTACGCGCAGATGGGCGCGCGCTGGCTGGCCGACCCGGTGCCGACTCGCTTGGACGGGCAACTGCTCGACCGGCTGATGCGTCAGGGTTTCCGGCGTGAAAGTCTCGACAACGTGCGGATCCACCGCGGCACCAAAGCGCAGCAGGCGGCTTCGGCCCTGGGCGCGCGCGCGTTCGCCATCGGCGATCAGGACATCTACTTCGGCCAGGGTGAGTTCGACCCCAGTTCGCGCACCGGCCGCGCAGTCATCGCCCACGAAGTCGCGCACATTGCTCCACCTGATCTCTCGGGCGGCGCGTCCTCGTTCGGCGGTGGCATTCCCACCAGCTTTCAGGGCGGCAGCCTGGGCGGCATGGGCGCGCCAGTCTTGAATGAACGCAAAAGGGGCGACGAGGACGCGGCCGGTTCCGAAGCCCACGAGCGCACGGCCCGCGAGGCGGAACGTCGCGTCTATGCTGAGGATGATTCCCAGGCCTCGCCGGCGATGGCGAGCGCTCCCGCGGAAGCGGCCGGCGCGGCGGGCGGTCATGGCGACGACAAGCAGAAGATCGACCCGAACGTGCTGGAAGCGAAGGTATTATCGCTGATCGGCAAGTGGGAACGCACTGAGATCGAGCGGGGCGGCGCGTTCTGATCGCAGGATCGTCCCGAACCCGCACCCGAACCCGCACCCGAACCCGCACCCGCACCCGCAGCCGAACCCGCACCCGCACCCGAACCCGAACCCGAACCCGAACCCGAGCCCGCCACCGAGGCCGGGGCCGCCGGGCCCGTCAAGCCCCGGGCCGCGGTGCGGCGGTCCGCTGCGGTGGCCGCGTCCGCTCCCCCGCGCC
>CAYHHL010000175.1:0-7181 GCA_964356325.1 uncultured Enterobacteriaceae bacterium
GCTTGCCCGAGCCTCCTGCGCTGCCTAAGCTTCCGGCCGGTTGCATCTGCTGGGGGCTGTTCATGAATCCGAAATTCCGCGTACTTGTCTGCCTTTGTGCCCTGGTCGGCTGTGGGCTCCTGACTGGCTGTGCCACCGAAACCAAGGCGCCCACACCGACAGCCAAAGTGAGCGATGCGCCTGGCTACCGGCAGCTGCATGCGAAGTATTTCAGCAAGCTCGGCGGTTGCGCGGCCTCGAGTTGCCACGGCGGCACCAAGGGCATCAGTGGCCTCTCGTTTGCCAACGCGGACGCCTCGTACAAGCAGTTGCTGGGCGTGACGCCTATCAACAGCGAGGCGGCCAAGGCCGGGCTGTTGCGGGTCAAGGCAGGTAAACCTTCGGAGTCACTGCTATTTCTCAAGCTCACCGCGTCGCCGGCTGTCCTGTCGGCCAAGCACTATGGCGCGGCGATGCCGATTGGTGGCGAAGGCGCGCCGGGCGTGAAGTCGCGCGAGGCCATCCAGAAGTGGATCGAGGCCGGCGCGCCGCTCGAAGGGGCCGACTTCACGGCGGACATCGCTGAGTCCGAGGACGCCAAGGCCTTGTGGATCCCGTGCGCGGCCAAGGATGAAAGCGGCTTGCGCGCCTGTCTCGGCCCCGCGCCGGACGCCAAGAAGTTCCTGCGCATCTATTCGCCGCCGATCACCGTGCCGGCCGATTCCGAAGTGACGGTATGCAGTTACCTCGACGTAGCCTTGACGCAGGACGTCGTGCTGCAGGCCACGCGCGGCAAGCAGATGGCGGGCGGGCACCATGCCGCGGTGTTCGTGGCGGTCGCGCCGCAGAGCAACCACGCACCGCACGTTTGCTCGAGCGCCGAGATGTCCAACCTGCGTTTCGTCGCTGGCGCCGGTGGTCAGGGCGGCCAGGATACCGTGATGCCCCTGGGTATCGCCTTGAAGATCGCCAAGAACCAGCAGATCGTGCTGCAAAGCCACTACCACAACACCACCGCGGTGGAGCGGGTCGTGATGGACGCGGTCGACATCGAGTTCATCGCGCCCGGAGCCACACCCAAGGTTGCGGATCCGTTTGCGATGATCTCGTCGGATTTCGTCATCCCGAAGGGCACCGGCACTTTCATGAGCGAGAAGGTGTGCACGCTGGACCGCGACATGTCGGTGTACATGCTGCTCGGCCACACCCACGAAAACGGCGTGTTGTTCACCTACGAACACCTGCCGGCCGTCACCGGCGCCCCCAACCTGCTTTACCAGGCGACGGACGGCAAGCTGTTGCGCAATACTCCGGAAATCAAGCAGTACAGCGATCCGTTGCCGTGGAAGAAAGGCGACAAGCTGCGCGTCCGCTGCACGTGGCAACAGACCGACCACGACATGGGCTGGCCCGAAGAAATGTGCGTCGGCCTCGTATACTACACCGACGGCGCCGGCTTCCTGGCGTGCGACAGCGGCGACCTCACGCCTCAGGTGCTCGGCGGCGGCGGCGAAAAGGGCTGCGCACCGGTCGACAACAAGGGCAACGAGTTGGGCGTGGGCAAGGCGTGCACCAAGGAAGGCGACGAGTGCAGCGACAACCTGACTTCGACGCTTTGCCTGGGGATCTTCGACGCCTCGCAGAACTACTGCAGTTTCACGGGTTGCGACAAGGACGCCGACTGCGGCAAGGGCGCGCACTGCAGCAAGGACCCCAAGGGCTCGGCGTGCCAGCCGGACGTGTGCAAGTAGGCGACGGTCTTCCCAGCGGCGCCGCTTTCGCTTCGAGGTTGGCGGCATCTGGCATGAGGGGGGCCAGTTCCGCCGCCCGCCCACCCAGCTGACTGCCCTGCAAGTCGGCGCCCCCGCAACGGCAGGGCCTGACACGCTCGCCCCGGAAAGGCTAGGTCAGGCATCCTGGCAGGAGCCCCGCCCAGGCTGGCGGTGGGCCGGAGGTTCGCATGGAAGGCATCCTACGCAACGACGTGCCAGTGGCTATTCAAGACGAGAACATCGAGGTGCGCCTGCAGGAGGTGGGCGACATGACCGTGTCCTTCATCCGCCTGAAGAAAGGCACGGATCTGAGCGAGGCGGTCAAGGGCCTGCCCGGCGATCTTTGCCCCTGTCCGCACTGGGGTTACATGCTCAAGGGCCGCTTGAAGATGCGCACGGCCCACGGCGATGAGGTGTACGAGGCGGGCCAGGCCTTCTACTGGAGCCCCGGGCACGTGCCGATCGCGCTCGAGGACTGCGAGTACGTGGACTTCTCCCCGACCGACGAGTTTGCCGTGGTGATCCGCCACCTCACCGGTGGCCAGGTCGAACTGCCGCTGCGCCAGGTCGGTTCGCATGTCGCGCACTGACAGGGGCGCACTGACAGGGGCGCACTGACAGGGACGCCAGCCAGACCGGACACTTTCCGACCGTAGCCAGGACCGCCCGGCGAAGGTGGGCAGGACCGCGACTGAGCGGCTGGTACGTGGCACCAAAGCGACCTCCATCTGCCGTTGCGCGAACCGGCGCAGGGTGACATACCGTGTCGGCGCCTGTGCTTCGGGCGGCCGACCGGAGGCTACGTGCGTCGATTTCCCTTCTTCGCGCTGTTCGTCGCCGGGAGCGCCCTGCTGATGGGGGTCGCGGCCTGTCGATCCGAAGTCGCGCCCGCCGCCGATGCCGTGGTCGCCGCGGACACCGCCGCCGATGGCGCAATCGCGGATACCGCGGCGGTGGACGCCCCAGCCGCAGACGTCGCCAAGCCCACGATCTTCGGTGGTTTGCCTTGCCCAACGCCCGGCAAGTCGCGCGCAGTCCGTCTTGCCACCGGCCAGGGTCTGACAGGCCCCGACGCGGTCGGCACCGAAGGCGACTGGCTGATTGCCAATGATCGTGCGGCTTTCGTGATCCAGGACGTCGGCCGGCAGCACACCTACTACCACTACGGCGGTATCGTCAGCGACGCGGCGGCGATCGAGGGCTGCACCCAAGCCTCTCCGGACCGCCTCAGCGAGTGGGGCCTGCTGCTCGGCAAGATGGAAATCAGCGACTTTCCTCTGTCCATCCTGCGCGCTTTCAAGGGCACGTCGGTCGAGGTGATCAGCGACGGCAGCGCGGGCGGCGAGGCTCGGCTGCGCGTGCACGGAACCGACGATTTCTACTGGCTGGTCGAGCTGGAGCTGCTGCGCCGGGCCCGCAGTGCCGGCCAGCTCAAGGTGTTGTCGCAACCCCTGGGCGTCAAGCTGGCGGTGGACTACGTGCTGGAGCCGGGATCGCGCGCCCTGCGCCTGGAAGTGCGCGCGACCAATCAGCTGCCGCAGGAACGCGAACTGAACTTGGGCACCGAGGTGCTGCTCGGCGACACAACCGAAGCGCGGCACGACGTGGGTGGCAGCTTGGCGGTCGGCGGCTTCAAGGTCGACCTCGGCATGCCCTGGCTGGGCGGCGGCAACCACAACGGCAGCCTGGCGCTGGTGCTCGATACCCAGCAAGCGGCGCTCGCGGAAATCGCCGGGGTGAACGCGTACTTCGACCTGGGCCAAGCGGGCAGTCCGCTGGTGCTGAAGCCGGCCGGGCAAACCGGCGACACGGGGCTGTTTCGGCTGTGGCTGGCGGTCGGTTCCGGCGATTTGAACACGGCGACGCGGGAAGTCATGGCGCTGAAGCCGGGTGATCGGACCTGGTCGTTGGTGCCGGTGCAAGGCACAGTACGCGAAGGGAATCTGCCACTGGCGGGGGTCACGATCGAGGTCGAGCGCAAGGAAGCGGCGCAAGACGGCGGCTGGCATGCCTACGATCAGTTGGTGACCGGTCCGGATGGCCAGTTCACCGGACAGATCGCGGACTTGGGGCAAGATCGTCCGGTGCGCCTGCGGGTGGTCGATCGGACTCGCCCCGAGGGGACCGTACGCCAACTGAGTGAATGTGCGCCGATCTGCGACTTCACCCTGACGCCCGGCGGCACCGTGAGCTGGAGCGTGACCGACGGCGCGGGCCAGCCGATGCCCGCGCGGCTGATCTTCGACCGCGAAGGCAAGACCGTGGCCACAGCCTACGCGACCGGCACCGGCAAGGGCGAAACCCACCTGCCCCCGGGCACTTACCAGGTCGCGGCGATGCGTGGCTACGAATACGCGTGGGTGGAAAAGACCCTGACGGTGACGGCGAATGCGACGACGATCTGGGCGGTGACCTTGCCGCATCTCCTGAATACCAAAGGTTGGATGGCGTTCGACGGTCACATCCACGCCGGTCCCAGCCCGGACAGCAAGGTGCCGATGGTCGACCGCATCCGCACCTGCGCCGCCGAAGGGCTCGACGTCGCGGTCCACACCGACCACGAGATCATCGTCGACTGGGGCGAGGCGCGAAAGGCCAGCGGTGTCGAGAAGTTCGTCGCGGACCTCGTGGGCCAGGAGGTCACCGCCTCCCTGCCCGAGCACATGAACATGTACGGCGTGGTGCCAGACGCCAGCGACCCGCGCGGCGGTGCCCTTGCCTGGTACCAGCTCGATCTGGCGCAACTGACCGCGGCGATGAAGCAACGCGGCGCGCAGGTCGTCACGCTGAACCACCCGCGGATGGGGAGCGGCTGCAGCTACTTGTGCCGCATTGGCTGGAATTCACAGACCAATGTTGCCGAGAAGCCCGACATGACCGCGATCGGCCTGCCCGCGACCGCCACCGCCTGGACCTGGGAGTTCGACGCTGTTGAATTGTGGAACGGAACCAAGGACATCTTCCGCGACCCCAAGGATCCGACCCGGACCGGCTTGTGGGAGGACTGGATGGGCTGGTGGAACGGCGGCCACTTCATCGCCGGGGTCGCGGTCACCGACGTGCACGGCTGGGACCCGCCCGGAAGTCCACGCACCTACTACGTTTCGCCCACCGATGACCCGAACGCGTTCCAGAGCGGCGACCTGGCGACTTCGGTCAAGGCGGCCCGGCTCGTGCTCAGCGCTGGCGCGTTCGCCCGGGTCAGCGTCAACGGCACCGCCGGGCCTGGCGAGGTCATCACCGACAGCGACGGCAGCGTCGACCTCCACGTGGCGATCGAGGCGATTCCACAAGTGGACGTCACGTGGTTCCAGGTCTTCGTCAACTGCGACGAGGTGGCCAAGATCAAGACCACCGCTCCCGGCGGCATCGTCAAGTACGACGGCGTGCTGCCGATCAAGCTGAGCCAGGACGCACACATCCACGTCATCGGCTGGGGCACTGGAGCGATGCCGCGCGGGTTCGACGCGTACCCGCCCGAGCGCATGGCCCGCGTGCTGACCAACCCCATCCGGGTCGACGCCGACGGCGATGGCCAGTGGACGCCGCCCGGTGGCAAGGCCTGCAAGTACACGCGCAAGGCGCCTTGATCTAGCCGCCGGATTTGAGCCGCCCCGACTTGCGCCGGAACAGCCGCTTGCCGACCGAGACCAGCAGCAGGACGACGGCGCCCGCCAGGATGCCTGCGAGTGCATTCAGCAAAGAAGGGGTCAGGGCGCCCAGCAGGCCACCTACGCCTGGCACCCGGCCGACCGCCACCGCCGCCGCGTCGATCTGGTGGTGTAACACCGGGATGCCATGGGTCAGGATGCCACCGCCGACCATGAACATGGCGATCGTGCCCAGGACGGAGAGTAGTTTCATGAGCTTGGGCGCAGCGACCAGGAGGACGCGACCGACCGCGCGCGCCGGGCCATGGCGCAGACCGGTCAGGTACAGGCCGGCGTCGTCGAGCTTGACGATCCCGGCGACCAGGCCGTAGACGCCCACCGTCATGACGACCGCGATGGTGGCGAGGACCGCGACCTGCTTGGAAAATGGCTCCCCGGACACCGTTCCCAGTGAAATAACGATGATTTCCGCCGAGAGGATGAAGTCCGTGCGGATGGCGCCCTTGATCTTGGCCTTTTCCAAGGCGACCAGATCGACCGAGGCGTCGGTCAGGGCATGCAGCAACTCCTCGCGATGCTTGGACTCTTCCACCGGGCTGACCAGGAAGTGGTGGGCCAGCTTCTCGAAGCCCTCGTAGCACAGGTAGGCGCCCCCGAGCATCAGCAGCGGTATGATGGCGTCCGGCAGCAACGCGCTGATGGCCAGGGCGCCCGGCACCAGGATCGCCTTGTTCTTGAGCGAACCGACCGCGACCGCCCACACCACCGGCAGCTCGCGATCCGGGTCAACCCCGGACACTTGCTGGGCATTGAGGGCCAGATCGTCGCCCAGCACGCCGGCCGTCTTCTTGGCGGCGACCTTGCTCAGCACAGCGATGTCATCGAGAATCGTGGCTATATCGTCGATCAGAGCCAACAGGCTGCTTCCGGCCATGCGCTATCCCCCGTGAGTTCCGTCCAGCGCCCGATCGCGGCCCGCGCCTCTACCATACCTGAAGGCGTGTTGAGCGCGAATCGCTCTCGCACGCTGAATCACGTCTTCGCGGCTGACCGATTGCGCCGAGATCGTCCTTCGAACCGTGGATCGCTTCACGGTCAAGGGGCGGCTGGAGCCTGTGACGGTATTTGAGGTCATGGCCGGCTGGGACAAGTGGCCGAATGAAGTAGCAACGGAAGGATCGCCCGGCGGCATTCGCGGAGCTTGCGTCGTTACGGCGCAGGCTGCGTGACCGCGTTCTTCTGCAGTGTGACCGCGGTCTGCGCCAACAGCCGGCCGTTCGCCGTCGCCCCGGTATTCATGGCGATCATCGTCTTGGCCACCGTGTTGGCGGCATTCAAGGCGACGGTGCCGGGGACGTCGTTGCCGGTCGTCTCTTTGAGCGTGAACGTGAGCAGCGTTCCGGCCGGGGACGAGTTGAGCGTGGCCGGATTCATCGGCTCGCTGAACGTCACGGTCACCACTGTACCGGTCACCACGTTGTTGCTGGCATTGGTCCGGGTCGGTACATCGATGGCATTGTTGCTCGGGCTCGAGGAAACGGCGGCAACTCCCGTCAACGCCCCCGCCTTGACGCCGTACTGCGATTCCTCACCGGGTGACGCCAGCATGTCCTGGCTGGTACAGGAGGCAAGCATGCTCGCGGTCAGCCGTCGGAGAATTGAAGAGCTTTTGTGTCAAAGTGGAACGCTTGGTACAGTGTGTGTACGCCGATGCAACATAGGCCCTAGCGCGGCAGCGTGATTCAGCGTTGCGCACCACGAAGCGCCCTCGACGGTCTCGGAGCTTGTTGGGTTCATGGCGGTCGCGCGGCGAGCTAGA
>CAYHHL010000175.1:7281-12607 GCA_964356325.1 uncultured Enterobacteriaceae bacterium
GCCCTCGACGGTCTCGGAGCTTGTTGGGTTCATGGCGGTCGCGCGGCGAGCTAGAGCGAAAGCCCGTTGCACCCGTCCACCAAGCCGCTTCACGTCCGGCTCGCGCTTGATCGCCTCGGCGAGGCCCCGCCAGAATGTAGCGTGCCCGAAGGCCAGTTCAACAGGACCTGAGCGAGGCGGCGCGGAGTTCCTCAAGCAGGGTCGCGCCGCACGCCTTGTGGGAGGAAGCCATGGAACGCCAAGTATTCACAGGCGTGATGAGCGCCCTGATCGCAGTTCTGACTTCCGCTGGCTGCAACTCGACCGACGCCAAGAGTCCTACCCCTGCCACGACCAAGGTAGGTGGCTCGGCACAGGAGGAATGGGTCGTGGACGCGGCTGTGGCGATGCTGCGCGAGGGCCGCCAGACGTTTCGCTACGACACGTTCGGCGATGAGGCGTTCTGGGGTGGCCAACTCCGCCTGCACGAGGCCATCGCTGGCGAGAACAACGGTGGATCGGGCCCCGGGGTCAGCCCCAAGAACGCGCTGAGCGTGGGGCTCAAGGTCGACGTCGAGGCGCTGCCGGAGTCGCTCGTGGCCCAACTCAAGGCGGGCGAAGTGAACCTGGACGATCCGGCGACGACAGTGGCGCTGTTGCGGCTGAACGCGGTCGTCGGCTTGACGGGCCTATTCAGCGAAAACGTCGATGACAAGGAGGGCAGGCTCACCTCGATTGGCATCCAATGCGCGCTGTGCCACTCGACGGTCGACGACAGCTTTGCGCCGGGTATCGGTCAACGCCTGGACGGCTGGGCGAATCGCGACTTGGACGTAGGCACCATCATCACGCTGGCTCCCAACCTCGATCCGTTCACCGACCTGCTGGGTGTGGACAGGTCCACTCTAGTGAAGGCTCTCAAGGCCTGGGGTCCCGGCAAGTTCGACGCGGAACTGTCGCTCGACGGCAAGGCGTTCCGGCCGGACGGCAAGACCGCGGCGACGCTCATCCCGCCGGCATTCGGTCTGCTGGGGGTGAACCTGACCACGTGGACGGGTTGGGGATCGTTGACGTATTGGAACGCGTTCGTCGCCAACTTGGAAATGCACGGCCAAGGCAATTTCTTCGACCCGCGGCTGGATGACGAAGTGAAATTTCCCGTCGCGGCCAAGAACAAGATGGGCCACAAAGCGGACCAGGAGGACAAGATCACCGCGAAGTTGCCGGCGCTGCACTACTACCAACTGTCGATCAAGGCTCCGGAACCCAGAGCCGGCACGTTCGATACGGCAGCGGCCAAGCGGGGCGACTCCCTGTTCGGCGGCAAGGCGAGGTGCGCGACCTGCCACACCACCAGACTGTTCACCGAGCCAGGCTGGAACCTGCACAAAGGCGCGGACATCGGCATCGACGAATTCCAAGCGCTGCGCAGTCCCGACGAGCGCTATCGCAGCGCGCCGCTGCGAGGCTTGTGGACGCACGCGAAGGGCGGCTTCTACCACGACGGCCGGTTCGCCACGCTGGACGCCGTGGTTGAGCACTACGACACGTTCTTCAAGCTGGGGCTGTCCGCGGGCGAAAAGGCGGACGTGGTGGAGTACTTGAAGTCGTTGTGAGAGCGCCCGCGGCGACTAGCAGACCCTGGCGCACCAGACCCACCATATCTGCGTCTGCTTGATTTCACGCGACCTCATGCCTACCCGCTCGTGAACCACCTGAGCAAGGCGACGCCGCCGCTGCCGCCGCAGCAAGAGGGCCAGCACGGCCACGCCGAGAGCCCACGTCGAGTTCAGGCTGCGGCGCCCGGAAGCGCCCCCGTCGGCCTTGGGCGCCGGCGCGGGCGGGCCTGCCAACTGCCGCGGCACTTGACGCAAAAAACTCACCGTGCGATTTCGCTACACCTTGGCCCTGTCGGCCATGGGAGCCGTGCGTGGTGGCGGCCGCCGGACATGCCCGCTCGTCGCACCCAGACCACGACTCGGCCTACGACAAGTAGCAGTGGACCGGTCGGTGGCGCCCAGGTTACGCCTGCCCTCGAACGCCTAGGATCTGAAGTTACTTACAGGTTCCAGCCGAACATGCCTGCGCACTGCCGCACGTCGTGCCGTTTGGCAGGGCAACGTGGGCGCAGCCTTGCGCCGAGACGCACGAGTCTTGCGTGCACGCATTGGCGTCGTCGCACGTGAGCCAGCCGCCGCCGACGCATCCTCCCGCGAGGCAGAAGTCATTGACCGTGCAGGGATTAGCGTCGTTGCAAGGCGGACCGGTCTTGGCTAGGCCCTTTGCGCAGTAATAGCCCAAGGTTGCGGATCCCTTGCACAGCGATGTCAAGCATGGGCTGCCAGAACTGGTCGCTTCGCAGGCTGCGTAGTCCGGGTACCCATGCACGCAGTTGCCCAAGGGTACGCCATCGCACCAACTGAGCGGTGGCTGGGTCCCGTCGCAACAGACGGGTGTAGAGTCGCACTCGTCGATTTTGCACGCCGCCGGATTGAAGTCGGACCCCGCCTCGCATTTCCCGCTGACGACGTTGCAGGTTTGGCTCGCACATGTGATCCCCGTGCCGCTGGGGCAGGTCTTGACGACGCCTGCCTGGCATGTCCCCTGGCTGCAGAAATCACCGAGCGTGCAGGCGTTGCCGTCGCTGCATGGACCGTCCTGCGCCACGTGGCTGCAAAGGCTGCCCGAACATTGATCGACCGTGCACGCATTGCCGTCGTCACAATTGGTGCAAGCGTCCAGACTTGCGTCGGCCGCCGTGCCTTGCGCGGAGTCGACCGTCGCCTCGTCCTCAGCAATGTCCGCGTCCGAGCTCAGCCCGGCGGTATCCGGCACACCCAGGGGTGTTGTGTCTGCCGCGTTCTCCGCATCGGCATCCAGCGCGTCCAAGTCATCCGATGTCACGTCCGTCTCGGCGTCTGCAGCAACTGGCGCGTCTACACCGACGGCGGTCGGCACGCCGGCCTCCCGGGCTGTGTCGGTCGGTCGAGCCGCAGTGGTCGACGCGTCGGACAGGGCGTCGCCGGCGTCAGACTGAGTTCCGAAGTCAGGCACCTGGTTTGGTGCCGGAGTGCAGGCTGCGACGCACGTCAGCCACAGGCATGGCCCACGTCGGTTCAGGTGCCGTGCCATGTTCAACTCCCGGACCCGTCCAAGCATGTTGCCGCGGCCACGACACATCGGTGGCAGCCTGAAGCACATCCGCCCCGCCACGCAACCCACTGCCGCTCAGCCGAAGTGCCGGACGCGGCCGCCATGCACCCGCGCCCCGTCCGCAGCCAATCTCGAGGGCACGCCCCTTTCGCATCGATCCGCCGAGGCTGAGCAGCCGCGGCACCTCGATGCTCCCCTGGATCGCGGCTCGCACCGCATTGTTCATCAGGGCCTTCTCAACCGCGTTCAGGAGCATCTTTGAACCTCCCACGCCTCACGGTGGTGCATGGGCGTCGCAAGCGGCTCCATTTCTGGAAGTCACTGGCCGAACGCAGCACCTTGGCCGTACTCGCTATCCGCCGCGCCCACGCTTCAGGGCGACATCGACCAGGGAAACTTCCGCACCGCCGCCTACCAGATCGTCGGCAGCCAGACGGCATCGCGCAGCCGCTCATCCGCCGTCACCAAGCTGGCGCCGTGAACCAGCGTCGCGGCTGCAATCAGCCGGTCCGCCGGGTCCTTGTGCAGTTCGACGCGCGCGGCAGCCGCGGCAATCGCTGGCGTGATCGGCAAGACGCGCATGTCTCGCCGCGCGATGCAGTCTTCGATGAACGCATGCGGATCCGCTGCGACTTGCAGCCGGCCGACCGAAATCAACTGCGCGATTTCCCAAAGCGTGATGTCGAGCACGCACAGTTCGCCGCGCCGGTCGGCTTCGTCCAAGGCAGTCAAGGCCGCTTTGGTCAACGGGCGCGACTGCAATGCCTCGAACAGCACGACGCACGTGTCGGCCAGAATCACGTCACCGCCTCCCAATCGCCCTCGCCAACCGGGGACAGGATGTCGCCGACGATGGCGCCCGCCCGCAAGCTGGAAAGTCGCCGCTCCGCTGCCGCGCGCCGGTCCTCGACGGGTACGATTCGAGCCACGGGCTGGCCACCACGCAGGATGACGATTTCCTCACCGGCTTCGGCGCGATCGACCCAATCCGCAATGTGGTGCCGGAGCTCTGTAATCGTGACGCGGTCCATCGCAGCCTCCAGCGTGTACAGACTTCATGTACATGCCCCGGTGCGCGCTGTCCAGGACAATTCACGCCGGCACGCTGCGCGACAACGCCAACAACGGGTCCCGCCACTCTCCGCCGCTCCAGACGTCGATCCTCGTGACGGGGGCACCTTCTGCCGCCCGCGAACCCGGTATTGACCACGCAGCAGGTCCGGCTCAGGCGCGCTTCCAAAAGTCGCTACGGCGGATCCTTGCTCACCACGCCCACAGTGCTGCCATTGCCGCTCAACGTCCCCTGAATCCGCACAAACCCCAAGCCACCGCCGCCGCCCTTGCCGCCGCCACCACCGCTGCCGCCGTTGCCGCCCGAGGATCCGCCGTTCACTCCGGTGGCCCCATAGCCACCCGACGAGCCGGCGCCGAAGCCGCCCGAACCGCCCAAGCCGCCTGCGGTCTTCAGGATCCCCTGGTGCTTGACGGTCGGAGCGTCCAGGAGGATCGAGCCGCCCGAGCCGCCGCCGCCGCCCCCGCCCGCGCCACTGCGGCCGCCACCGCCGCCGCCGCCGACCGCGCCCTTGGCCAACTGGCTGGACGGCGACTTGCCACCGGTGGCGACGGCCGAGCCCGCGCCGACCCCGCCCATGCCGCCCGAAGCGTCGACCTGGCCGCCCGGGCTGATCGTCAACACCCCGACCGCGCACAGCAACACCGCGCCGCCGCCGCCGCCGCCCCCGGCCGGGCCGCCCGCCATGCCCTGCGCGCCGCCGTAGCCGGTGTCGCCGCTGCCCTTGCCCCAGCCACCGCCGCCCGCGAAGCCGCCGAAACCACCCGAGGAACCGCCGCTGCCGCCCTGCAACACCAACAGCGAACCGTCGTCGTACGGTCCGCCGCCGTCGCCAGGGCCGGTGCTCGTGCAACCGCTGCCCACCGGGCCGCCACTCGCGCCGCCGCCTGGCTTGCCGTCGGTCGCCAGCGTGCCCGCTTCGCCGCCGCTGCCGGGCTGGGCATGGCCGCCGCCGCCGCCGCCCGTGCCACCACAGCCGCCGCCGCCACCGCCGCCGCCGCCACTGCTGCCGTCGCCGCCCTTGCTGCCGCCGCCGCCGCACGGTCCGCCGGCCGGCCCGCCTGGGCCCACGGCGTTGCCGTCGCCGGCGAGGTTCTCCACGGCGATGCGAGCTTCTTTGCT
>CAYHHL010000176.1:0-12591 GCA_964356325.1 uncultured Enterobacteriaceae bacterium
GCCAGCCACCCCCCGGTGATTGCGCTGGCCCAGAATCAGTTCGCGGATGCGCCCGACGCGAGAGGCCATTCGCAGGAACTGGTCAGCGTGACAGCAAAAACGGCTCAGGGCGGCTGACCGACCCGGGCTGCTGCGCCTCGAACCGACCATCCGCCCCGTCGTCCGGGCGTCAGCGTCCGGGCGGTGAGTCTTTCGACTCCCGCCTCGAACGCTGCACCTTCCCCAACACCTTCGTTCCACCCTGGATGAATGTATCTATAACGTCAATTTGAGGCAGTGGCAAGTCTTATTTTGAGACAGTTGAAACAATGTCGCGGCCAGGGATTCGCCCTGCCTCCGTCCGACGTCAGAACTTCAACCGCACATTCGCGCCGAAATCCGGGCCGTTCTGCTCTTTTCGCCCAGCCAGCCCGCCGTGCATCCCCAATACGACGTGCTCGCCCAGGTCGCGCTCGATGCCGACCAGCAGCCGCAGCGCCTTGTCGTTCGCAGAGGTCTGCAGGATGCTTTCAAAGATCGCGCCGCCTTGGAGACGCCAGGCCTCGCCGACCGGGACCGTCAGCGAGCCCTTGTAGACGTCGACGAACTTGTGGCTGCTCGCAAGATCCCAGATCTGCTCGACAACGCCTTCGATGATCGCCACTTGCTCGTCGCCCAAGCGCATGCCGAGCCGGTAGCCCAAGCCGCTGCCGGTGTAGATCGCCATCGACACATCGCCGGAAATGCTCACGTAGTCGCCGATGTGCAAATCGAGGCCGGCGCGACCGCGCTTCATGCGGATCTGCTTCGGCACCTGCGCGATGATCGTCACCGGTTTGCCGGACGGGTCGAGGTCGGACGACGTGGTGCCGACGTCATGGATCGCCTTGCCGGTCAGGTAGCCGCCGTTGATGCGCGCCATGAGAAAGCCGAAGAACAACCGCTCGATGCCGACCTCGAACTCGTCGTAGCGGTCGTTCGCCAGGCCGAAATGGACGCGCTGCCAACTGAGCGTGAACTGGTTGCGGTTCTCCTCCCTCGACAGGATCTGCGGCAGCAGCACGATCACGGTCTGCGGCGAACGGCTCGAGGCGAATCCATCGCGTACGACGCCCTTTTCATCCACGACCGTGATGTAGTACGCGAGACCCGGAGCGGCGACGTCGCGCCCCGGAATCTCCGCCACCCAGGTCTCCGCGCTTTGCTGGCGCATCGGCAAGCGCAGGTAAGTGCCGCTGCCGCGCGGCCGGTACATGATGGTCGGACGGGTGAAACGCTTGTTGATCTCGCCGGTCAGCTCGATCGGCTTGCGGTGCGTGCCCCGGTCGACCGGGCCGTGTTGCACCCATTGATCGGTGGGCTGTTCCGGCACGCTGTCGATGGTGACACGCAACGGTTCCGCGGGGTTGCCCGCCACGCCGATGCGCGTGGGCGAACCCGGCCGCGACGCCACGAGGTAGTACTCCAGCACCCGGAACGAAGGCTCCGGCTCGCCTTCGGACGTCGCGGGCGTCGGCGGCGGCGGCACGTTCACGCCGTGCAAGTTGTCGCCCTTGCTCGGCATCACCAACTCGATATACGGCCCGAACTCGCCGAACCGGTACATCACCGAGACCTTGTCCGCCGGGCCCTCCAGCAACGCCTCGATCCACAACGGCTTGCCCCAGTGCATCCGGTTCGGCTGGCGGTGCCTGGCACGGACGACCGGTTCCTGTTTTTCCGTGTCCTTGCGCGCCGATCCATCCGCCGTCGGCAGCGCGCCCTTGTACAAGCGGGCCTCGGCCTTCCAGCGCGGTTCGACCAGATCACCCGTGTGTACCGCGCCTTGGTCGCGATCACCCACGTCGATGGTCGCCCGATCGCCCACGACCGAGGTCACGACGCCCTCGGCCAGCAGCAGGCCCGGCTTGCCCTTGTCGTCCTCGACGATCCAGACCGGCAACTGCGGCACGAACTGAAGCACCGCGGGCCCTTGCACGACGATGTGGTTGCCGGCCACGGTCTGGACGCGCGCCACCGGTTCCGCCGCCGATGCGGTCGGCACAACCAGGATCGAGGTGAGAAAGATCCAGTAGATCAGGGGAATGCGCATCACGCAGCACCTCCGGTGGCTTTGCCCAGCACGCGCAGCGCGGTCTCGACCACCGCCTGTTGGTCAATCTGGAAATGGCGACGCAGGGCCTCCCGGGTGTCCGAAAGGCCGAAGCCGTCCGTGCCCAGCGTGGTCAAACGCCCCGACAGCCAAGGTGAAAGCTGGTCCGGCACCGCGCGCATCCAGTCCGAGGTCGCCACGATCGGCCCTTGCGTCGCCCCGAGCGTCTGCACGACGTATGGCACCGCAAGTTCCTTTGCACCCTCGAGATTCTTCGCGTCCATGGCCATCGCGTCGCGCCGCAGTCCGCAGTAGCTGGTCACCGCCCAGACGTCGGCCCGCACGCCGTGATCGCGCACCAGATCCTCCTGGGCCTGCAGCACGCCCTGCAGAATCGACCCACTTCCAAGCAGTTGCACGACCGGCGCGTCGTCGGCCAGCTTGGCGCCTTCGATCGAGTCCGCCTTCCGCAGCAGGTAGCAGCCGCGCAGGATGCCTTCCTCGACGCCTTCGGGCATCGGCGGCATCAGGTAAGACGCGTTCTGCAGCGTGATGTAGAAGATGACGTTCTCGCCCGAAGTCATCCGCTCCAAGCCACTCTTGACGATCAGCGCCGCGTCGTAGGCGAAACTCGGCTCGTAGGCCACTACCGCCGGATTGGTCGACGCCAGCAGCAGCGAATGGCCGTCGTCGTGCTGCAACCCCTCGCCATGCAAGGTGGTTCGCCCCGCGGTACAGCCGAGCAGGAAGCCGCGCGCGTTCATGTCGCCGGCCTGCCAGATCTGGTCGCCGACGCGTTGGAAGCCGAACATCGAATAGTACAGGTAGAACGGGATCATCGGTTGGCCGAACGTCGAGTAGCTGGTCGCCGCCGCCAGGAAGCTGGACATCGAGCCCGCCTCCGTGATGCCTTCCTGCAGCAATTGCCCGTCCTTGGCCTCGCGATAGCCCATCAGGTACTCGGCGTCGACCGGCGTGTATAACTGGCCCACCGAGGAGTAGATGCCAAAAGGCTTGAACATCGCCTCCATACCGAACGTGCGCGCCTCATCGCAGACGATCGGCACGATGCGCTTGCCCAGGGTCGGATCGCGCATCAACGCCTGCAGCACGCCGACCAGCGCCACCGTGGTGGACACTTCGGCCTTGCCACTTCCCTTGAGAAAACGCGGCCAAAGGTCCTCAGCCGGCATCAGGACCTGCGCCTTGCGCTGTACCCGCAGCGGAATCGGCCCGCCCAGCTTTTCCCGGCACGCGCGGATGTACTCGAGTTCCGGACTGTTCTCCTCCGGGCGGAAGAACGGCGGATCCTCCAGCTCCTCGTCGCGGATCGGCAGTTCCAGCGCGGTGCGGAAGGCCTTGAGCTCCTCCATACCAAACTTCTTGTGCTGGTGCGTGGCGTTGCGCGCCTCGATGCCTTCGCCCAGCGTGTAGCCCTTGACCGTCTTGGCCAGGATGACCGTCGGCCGCAGCGAGGTGCGCACCGCGGTGTGGTAGGCCGCGTGGATCTTGACCGGATCGTGGCCGCCGCGGTGCATGCGCCGCATCTCACGGTCGGAAAGCTGGTTGACCATCGCCGCCAACTGCGGGTACTTGCCGAAGAAATGCTCGCGCAGGTAGTCCAGGTCCGAAGTGACGTACTTCTGGTAGTCGCCGTCCACCACCTCGTTCATGCGCTGCCGGAGCATGCCCGATGAGTCCTCGGCCAGCAGCTTGTCCCAACCCGAGCCCCAGATGACCTTGATGACGTTCCAGCCGTGGCCGTGGAAGACTGACTCCAACTCCTGGATGATCTTGCCGTTGCCGCGCACCGGGCCGTCCAGGCGCTGCAGGTTGCAGTTGATCACGAAGATCAGGTTGTCCAGCTTCTCTCGCGCTGCGAGCGACAGGGCGCCCAAGGTCTCGGGCTCGTCGGTTTCGCCATCGCCCACGAAACACCAGACGCGATCCTTGGAAGTGTCATGGATGCCGCGGGCTTCGAGGTAGCGGTTGAAGCGCGCCTGGTAGATCGCCGCCATCGGCCCCAAGCCCATCGAAACGGTGGAGAACTGCCAGAAATCCGGCATCAGCCACGGGTGCGGATAGGACGAGATGCCGCGCAAGCCCTTGGCAATCAAGCGATCATCGGCCTGGGCGCCTTCTATCGGCAAGGCTTCGCGGCGGAAGTGCTCCAGCTGGCTGCGCGACAGGCGGCCTTCGAGGAACGCGCGACTGTAGATGCCCGGCGCGCTATGCCCTTGGAAGTACACCTGATCGCCGCCATCTTCGGCCTGCGGCGAACGGAAGAAGTGGTTCAGCCCGACTTCGTACAGCATCGCCGCCGACGCGTAGGAGGAAAGGTGCCCGCCGATGCCGGAAAACTGATGGTTGGCGCGGTGTACCATGACGGCCGCGTTCCAGCGCACTATGCGGCGAATCTTCTGCTCCATCGGCAGGTCGCCCGGGTAGTCCGGCTGCTTGTCCGGCGGGATCGTGTTCACGTAGGGCGACTGCACGAGGTAGGGCAGCGAAATGCCGTCGATTTGCAGCGACTCATGGAGTTGGCGCAACAGGAAGTGAGCCCGCTCCGGCCCGGCCTCGCCGAGCACTGCGCGCAGGGATTCGATCCATTCCTGCGTTTCAACGGGATCTGCGTCTGGTGTCAATGGGATGCGCGGATCGGGTGTCATGTCTCGCTCCAGAAAGTCGTGTGGCGGCGGCAGTGTAGCCTTGCGCGGCGGAGGGTGCCAACAGCGTGGCAGGAAAGGAAGGTGCGACGGCCAAACGGGGTGCGCAGTCGCCACCGGGCCCAGGTGAGCTGCGCGGCAATCTTGCGGCCTGCTCTACACTGGGGTATTGCCCGGATGGGGCGGTTCGTCTTTCGCCTCGTTCGCTGTTTCGGAGGCCATCGATGCCCGCGCCCGCTCGCATGCCTGAACGCCCGCGTGAGGAAAAGAAGCCTGCTGCCGCCGCGCCTGGTCCAGGGCCTGCGGCCCCCGCTGCTGCGGGTCCTGCGGCGGCTGCGGGTGCCGAGGGTGCGACGACGGCGCCGAAGCCTTTGTCCAAGGAAATCATCGCTCAGCAGATCAACGCCATGCTGCCGGGCAACGAGGACGGCGCGCAGATCTGGTCCACGCAACTGGCGGCCGAACGGGTCAACGACCCGGTGCTGCAAGGGCGGTTGTCCAACGAGGCCAAGGCGTGGTCGGACCTCATAGCGGCGTGGCGTGGCGGCGGTGGTGCGGGCAAGGACGAGGCGTTCGTTCGGCAATTCGGTTCGCGTGACGTGATCGCCGTGCAGAAGTTCGCCGATGTCGAGGCCGAGCAGTACATCGAGGTGCGCGGCAAGGCCGAAGTCACCGCGGAGTTCTACGGTAAAATCGCCGCAGCCGTGCAGACTGCCAAGACGGACCGGGCGCGCGTGTTTCCGCTCCTGCAAACCGCTTCGGCGGGCCTGACGTTCCTGGGCGCGAAGATTCCGGACACCCAGCTGGAGCGCATCAGCCACCGCAACCACGGAGTCGGCAGCCTGTATCGCTATTCGCTGTCGGCGGCGGGCGCGGCGGAAATCGACAAGTTCGCGACCGAGCAGGTGGCCAAGGAGACCGGCAAGACGCCCGAGGAAGTCAAGGCCGCTGGCATCGCGCTCGACGAGACGAGCAAACTCCAGGCGATGCGGTACCTTCTGCGCACGAGCTTCGCCGGCAACCCGCTGCATTTCGCCGATAGCGGTAAGTCGCTCGCCCGCTCGGAGACCTGGTACAGCCCGGATCAGGTGCGCGTGGACAAGGCCGACCCGAACGTCGCGTTCACCGACCTGATGACGGCCAACGCCTTGCAACCCGAGTGGTATGCCGACGGTGCGCTGGCCCTGGAGATCGAGCCGACCGGGATGCGTGACGCGCGCAAGCCCACGGCATTCGACGGCATGATGAGTTCGCTGTGGATGGCCCGCAACCAGCCGGCGCAGGCCTATGGCGTGACGGGTGGCGGGGCGCGCGAATTCCTCGAAAAGGGTATTACTTTCGCGATGGTCAAGAAGGCCACGGCGGCGATTCCCACCGAGGAGTGGGTGACGGAACTGAAGCGGCTGTCGGCTCTGGTGCCCAAGGGTACTACGGTGACCGAGCAAGTGCTGCGCGGTCAGGATCCGGGAACGAGCGCGACCAAGGACATGTTCCTGAAGGTGAATGACCGTTCGCAGCAGGAAGCCCAGAGCCCGAGCATGGCGCCGGGGCAAGCCGCGCCGGTGGGAGCATCGCCGATCGCCAAGGGCGGCACGTTCGATCCTGCGGGTTCGCTGGCGGGACGGACGCCGGCGCATGCGATGGGCGGACCGACCACGGCGCCAGTGGCCGCTCGCGAGGCCCCACCGCCGCCTGCGCCGCGGGCTCCGGGCGGATCGTCGGCCGCGTTGCCTGGCACGGGCGGTGCGGGCGCGCCGGGAAGTACGGCCCCGAGCTCACCTTCTGGTCACCCGGGCGCGGCTCCGGCGGGCGCGGCGGCTCCCAAGCCTGCAGCGGCCGCGGCTCCGGTGGCGCCAGCTCCGTCGGCGGCGGCAATCCCAGCGGCGGACAAGGCCGTGCCCGGTGGCAAGATTGCCGCTTCGGCGCAGACGGCTCCGGCCGCCCCGAGCGCGACTCCGACCCCGGCTGCGGCCAAGCCAGCCGAAGCGCCGGCCCCCGCGCAGGCCTTGAAACCCGCCACACCTGCGGGCGCTGCGGCCGATGGCGACAAGAAACCCGAGGCCGCGGGCGCACCTGCAGCGGCGGCTCCGGCCGCGGCACCTGGGGCGGCTGCGGGCGCGGCTCCTGTCGCCAAGCCGGACGCCACGTCGAAGTACGCTTCCGGTCCGGCTCCGGAAGGCTGGCAAAGTCGCGTCGCTGCTCGGGTTCCGGCCCAAGAAGTACACGCGGACGATGCCGGCCACACCTACCACGTGCTGACCGACGGCAAGGTCGTGGCCACTTCGAAGGAAAGCACGGTCGACACTTCGACCGCGGCGGCGGTGCGGGCCAAGGCGGGCACGACGCCGGCTCCGGCGGTCACGGGGCACGACACCGACCTGGAAGCGGACTCGGCGAAGGTGCGGCCGACTTCGACGCTGGAAGAGTTCGACGCGATGGTGCAGTCGATGACCGCATTGGTTTCGGCGAAGAGCAAGGCTTCCACGACGTTGCGCATCACCAAGCTGAAGGCGGCGCTCGGCAGGATGCGCCCGAAGCTGTTGGAAGTGTACGGTCCGGTGAAGGGTGCGGAGTATGTGAAGTCCTGGATTGACGACCGGTTGCCCAAGGCGAACAGCAAGCCGGGACCTGCGTTCGTGTCGGCGGCGCAGACGGCCAAGGCCAAGCTGCTGGGCAAGCCCGCGCTGAATCCGGAGGATCAGGTCGATGCGGGGTGGGTGCTCTCGAACTACACGGTGTGCGCGCCCGAGGAGCCGGCGACCGACAAGATGATCGAGGATTCCAAGGGCATCATGAAGGTCTTCGACGTCGCGGAGACGTACAAGAAGGGCATGTCCGCGGATTGGAAGGCGAAGTGGATCGCGGTGTACGGCGACGCGAACGCTGCGAGTACCGCGTTCACCGCTGCCTGTGTCAACAAGGGCGCACTGGTGGCGGCACCTCCAGGGCAGGAGTCCAACCCCGCATTTGCTGGCGCGAAGCCCGACGCTGTGTTCACCAACGGTATCAATGGCTTCGTGGGGCAAGCCAAGGACGCGACGGACGTTGGCTCGTACGCGGATGCGATCAAGCGGTTCCAGCTCAACCCTGGCTACTACCCGAGCAAGTCGATGTTCGTGTGCAATGCGCCGCCTAGCGCGGTGATTGCGAAGAAGAACCGCGGCGAGATCCAGATCGGCAAGCCGTCGGTCTTCAACCTGCTGAACTTCGATGAGAATGTCTACCAGGAGAACGACCGCCAGTTCGGCCGGCTCGCCGATCCGAACGATGCGACCAAGCCCGGCACTGCGCTCGAGCTGACGTGCCAGGGCTATCCCGGCGCCGAGTTCTGGCCGACCGCGAGGATTCTCAAGTAATGCCCGAAGTTCAAGGACAAGAAGTCACCCTCGAGAACGTCAAGTCCGTCCTGGCGGACTGTGCAGCGAATCAAGGCGACGACTACAGTCCGCCCAGCCATTCCTGGGGGTATTCCGCGGGTTCCGTCTTCCTGAATGAGGTGCGCGGCACGCCCCTGTATGTCGCGGCCCAGGCAGCCTTTGCTCAATTCATGCGCGACGGCAGCGTACAGCAGGCGCAATTCGCGGCATCGCTTTCCGACCCTGCGCTGATTCCGGGCGATGCGTGGTTTGCCGGCTTGGCGCGTGCCGACCTGGACGAGGACACGAAGAGATCTCTGAGGTTTGGCCTCGGCATGGCGGTCGGTCGCGGCGGCGTCCCGTACGAGGAAAGAATGCGCGCCGTCGTCGGCAGGCCGGGCTGGTCGTCGTTCATGTCCGCGTATGCCTTGCACGATCACGACTGGTTCATCGCCCATTTGCACGAGATGCTTCCTGCTGGTCGCAAGGCCGCGGAGGAGCTTATCTTCGCCATTCGCGACATGAATCGAGCCGAGGCCATCGAGTTTCAGAAGGAACTGGTCGACGGCGCAGGGGAACTCGACGAGCAAGCCCGTGACGTCTTGGTGAAGGAACTCGAAAGAAAGCTAGTGGCCGACGAGTTCACCAAGGGCACCAAGGTCCGCTGGTAAACCCATGGAATTCGAGCGCCACGTCTTCACCTCCGCCGCGCAACTCCTCGCCGAGGCTCGCAAGTCCGTCGCCGAGGGCCTCTACCACCGGGTCACCCGCGACGACGACGAGCCGGCGCTGCTCTGGCTCGATCGGTTCGCCGCCCGCCGCTCGGACTGGCACGCCGTCATCGCTGCGACGCTCGCGCACCTGGCTGACGAGGGCGGCGACGCGGGCACAGCGGTCGTGGACTGGTTCGATCGCGGCGTGACCGGGCCAGCGTTCGTCGCGGCGGGCGAGGCGATCCTGGCCAAGCACCCGCAACTGGCTTCGAACTCCGAGCAAGCGTTGGATCCGCAAGCCGAACCGCTGCCCCTGGGCACAGTCCTGCCGCGCCTGCAGCAGGCCGCCGCTCGCTTCCACCAGAAGGCTCAGCACCTGCTGTTGCGTTCACCGACCACCGCCATCGTGGCGTTTGCCGACCGTGCCGACCTGTTGCGTGAGGCCCGAGTGGCCGCGCTCCAGGCCGAGTCCCGGCTGCAAGGTGGCATCGACGGTTGGTATACCCTGGACTTCTTGCGTCAGTTGGCCTTCTTCGTGCCGTGGGTGCGCAAGGAACTGCCTGCCGTGCTTGCCGATCTTGCCGAGACAGACGTTGCCGGAGCACGCGCCGCGGTCCAGTATGCCGTCCATGCCGGGGACCCGGACTGGCTGCTGCCGCGGCTTCATGCCTGGAACGAAGCTTCGCCACAATGGTTTGGCGCCGCCGCAGAGTTCGCCCTGGCGCCTGCCGCTACCCTGGGTGCCTGCGTGAAGGCCGCGATCGCAGCGGCCGAGGCGCAAGAGGCCACGGCTCCGACTTGAACTACGGCACGAAGGTCGCAGCCTGCCAGAACTTCGGGTCGCCGAGGATCTTCTCCCCCACGCACGTGAACACTTCGCGGTCCCACAGCGACGTGGCGGTCTTCTCGCACTGGTAGACCTTGGTGAAGCCGGTCATGTCGACCTGCACGTGGATGAGCGCCGTCACGCCGTCGGAATCGCTGTGCGCCTTCAGATCGCGCAGTTGCAGTCGGGCCACGCGCGCGGTGCCGGTCGTGAAGCCCGCCGGTTGCTTCCATCCGTAGATGATGTCGCCGGCGTCCACCTCATAGCGGAACAGTTCTTGCGCGATTGGCTGGAACCGGTCGTCGAACAGGCCGATCTTGGCCATCGCCGTGTTCATCGTGCGCGCCAGTTCGGTCATCCACTGCGCCGTCGCCACCTTGGTGCCGCCCAGACCCGCGTCGACATCGACCGTCTGCGGCTTGTCCCCCGGCGTTGCCAGGAAAGCCACTGGAAAAGCACGGGAAGCATCGGTGACCGCGCCCAGCTCCCGAAAGCGTTCCTGGGCAATCGGCGTGCCGTAACGCGGTTGCGAGGCCGCGCCGCATGCCTGTGCTGCCAGTGCTGCCACCAGCGAAATTGCGTATCCGAAACGAGCCATGCGCATGTTCCGCGTGCTCCAAGCGCCAATCCGCGCGGGCCGCAACGGTCGTTCGCCGCGTGCGTGTTGTCAAGGAATCGGCTGGTCTCAAGGGTCCGGCGTGCAGTACTTGGGAAACACGGCGGGCAACGCCTCGGTCGTGTACGGGCTGCTGCCGTCCTTCCAACTGTGGGCGAGCAGGAACGTCAGCCCGAACTTGAGGCCATCTGCCGGGACCGTGTGGCCCAGGCCATGGTCGCACGCCAGCACGTAGTGGCCGTCCTTGCGCAAGCCCGCGCGCAGTTCCGCTGACGTTTCCGCGAACTTGACCAGACCGCCGCCGAACTGATCCTGTTCGCCACCCCACGCCACCAGCACCGGCAGCTTGTAGGCCGGTTGCACGTAGGGAATCGCGTCCATGACCCCGCCCGAGAACACGACCGCGGCGGCCAATCGGTCAGCGCGGTGCATCAGCAGCCAGGTCGACCACAGCGCTCCGGCCGAGAAGCCCGCGGTATAGATGCGTTTGCGGTCGGTGGCGTAGTTTTGGTCGAGGCATGCGGTCACGTCGTCGAAGAAGCGCACGTCGGCGTCCTTGCTGCCGTCCGAAGCCCACGTGAACAGGCCGGGATCGCAACCCTTGGTCGCCGACGATTCCGCGCATGCCGCCGGCACGATGGTGATGATGCCGTACTTGGTGGCCAGGCCCTTGGCGCCGCTCGACGTGGCGAAATGGCTCGCGTTGTCGCCCAGGCCGTGCCACAGGAAGAGCACCGGTGCGCCAGTGGGTTCGGCGGGCAGGTACAGCTTGAACGAGCGCTTGAAGCCCGCGGACTCGATGGTGTTGTTGCCGCTCACGAACGCCGGGCACTCGCCCGCGTACGGCACCGGCGCGGCGGGCAGTTCGGGCGGCGGCACATCCGCGGGCGGCACGTCGACCTGGGTATCCGCGCCTGCACTGCCAGAATCGGCTCCGGAGGCGTCGGCACCGGAGGCGTCTGCGGACAGGGCCCCGGACGTCGTCACGGCGGGTGTGGATTCGCAGGCGAAACACGACAAGGCGAGGCAGGTGAACAAGAAGCGGCGGACCATGCGTTGACCTCCAGACGGGCAGGGGCGCACAGTAGCGGCAGGCGTGGCCTTCGCGCAACTGCCAGTTGTGGATCGATGTCAGGAGCCTGGATGAGAAATACGTGGCGCAGGGCGGCAATGGCGGCGGTGCTGGTCGGGCTGGCGGCGGTAGGCGTGGCTTGTCGCGGCCTGGGCGGCAGTGGTCGGGCGAAAGAAGAAGTGCGAACGATTGCCGCGGTGACCCACGTCGAAGTGAGCGGCGCGGTGGAGCTGGACGTGACGGTGGCCGACGGCGCGCCGACGCTGACGATTCGCGGCGACGACAACCTCCTGCCGCACGTGCTGACTACGGTGACCGGCGATCGCTTGCACATCCACACCGACGTCGACGTCTCGCCCGAAGTGCCGCTGCACGTCGCGCTGGTGGTGGCCGACCTGCGCGCGCTGGACGTCTCGGGGGCCACGCGCATCCACGTCAAGGGCTTGCACGGCGAGTCGTTCGCGCTGGACGCATCGGGCGCGGGATCCGTCGATCTGCAAGGCGAAGTGTCCCGGGTGACGGTCGAAGTCTCCGGCGCGGCCAACGTAGAGGCCCACGGGCTGCGCGCCCACACCGTCAAGGTCGAACTGAGCGGCGCGGCGAGCGTTTCCGTGTACGCCGACCAGGAGTTGACCGCGGACATCTCGGGCGTCGGCAAGGTCGAGTACGCGGGGCATCCGGCCAAGATCGTTCAGCACGTCAGCGGCGTGGGTGTCTTGAAGGCGCGCGATTAGTACCAAAGAGCCTCAAGTTCGCTCCGGGTTCGTCGTCGACGGCAAGGGCCACATCCGCAGGTGATGGGCCGGCGGCTGAAGCCGCGCCTACCCTTACAAAGCCCGGCCTTCGCCGGGCTGGGTCACGTGATTGCTATAGGCCCGACGACGAGTCGAAGACCTCTCAGCCCCGCGGCGGCGGGGCTTCGCATATCTAGGCGCGGCTTCAGCCGCCGGCAGAATATCTAGCTGTCGATCTCGGTGCGAACTTCGGATTTCTGGTACTAGGCTACAACCCCGGCGTCATCCCCAGCACCTTCACCAAGAACGCCCACTTGTCCGCGGCTTCGTCGATCTGCTTGGTCGTCGGCTTGCCCGAACCGTGGCCCGCGCGCGTCTCGATGCGGATCAGCACGGGCGCCGTGCCTGCGTGGGCCTTCTGCAGTGTCGCCGCGAACTTGAAGCTGTGGCCGGGCACCACGCGGTCGTCGTGATCGGCCGTGGTCACCAGCGTCGCCGGATAGTTGCCGCCCGGCTTGATGTTGTGCAGCGGCGAGT
>CAYHHL010000177.1:0-12557 GCA_964356325.1 uncultured Enterobacteriaceae bacterium
CCTCGGCCTTCACCTCGGGCTTGGCATCATCAGCAAATGCCGGCGCGGCAAGGGCAAAACCGAGAAGCATCGAAACAACGGTGGTCAGCTTACGCATCGGACTCCTGTGAACGGCGGCGTTGAACCGCGGTGGAAGCTAGAGGTCGCAACACTGCGACTGGCCCTGACTCGCGACGCTGGCTGGCCGTGGTTGGCCGAGTTGCCGAACTGCCGCGTGGGTCATGCGGTTTGACCCGCGACCGAGGCGAAAGGTAAAAACCCAGCGCAGCAGAATCTTTGCCCCGGTTGTCCTGCCCTGCAACGTGCGCTACGGTCAGAGCCCGTGAATCTACCGATTCGGGGCTCTTCGCCATCACTATGATCCAGTCAGCCAAGAACTGCTTGAAATGAATTCAAGCAGTTTCGGCCGCCTGACAGTCCGCAGTCGCGGCCTGGAGAGCTTGTGAAAGATACTTTCACAAGCTCTCAGGCTTCTCAACGCGCAGGAACCGCCATGTCCACCCCGTCGCCCGTTTCGACTGCTTCTGGCCACGCCACCGGCAAGAAAGGCTTCCTGCCCGCCATCGGCACCCCGGGCTACTACGCCCTGCTCGGCGCCGTCGCCATCTTCATCCTCGGGCCCTTGGGCGGCATCACCGCGGCCTACATGAACTTTTCGCTCGGCTTCTTCGTCGGCGGCCAGGTGCTGGCCGGCATCCTCGGCTCAGCCGTGACGTACGGCTACGGCGCCGAGGGCAAGCACGGCGCCAACTACATGCAAACGATGGCGGCGTCGGTGGCGTCGATGGCCGGCATGGCGGTCTTGATCCAGGCGATGGTCTGGCTGGGCCTGCCCGAACCGCCGATCTGGCACCTGGTCCTGTTCTTCACCTGCATCGGCATGTTCGGCGTCGGCGTCGGCATGCTCTACACGCCCGCGCTCGTCGACAAGATGCAGCTGACCTACCCCTCGGGCTTTGCCGTCGCCAACATCTTGCGCGCGCTCACGGACATCCGCCTGCTCAAGCGCTCGATCGGCCAGTTGGGCGGTGGCACCGGCTTGGGCATGGCGCTCGGTCTCGCCCCGGAAGTCGCGCCCAAGTTGTTCGGCTTTCTCGGTCAGTACCAGGTCTCGTCCTCCACCATCGGCGCGGGCATGGTCGTCGGCGCGCGCATCGGCATCGCTGGAGCCGTGGTCGGCGGCGCGGGCTATTTTGCCACGCCCTGGCTGCGCTCGATCGGCTGGTTGGACGCGCAATCGTCGTTCCGCAAGATCGGCTTCGTCTTGGCCCTGGGCACGATCCTGGGCGCCGCGCTGGTCGACATGACCCTGATTGGCGTGCAGGCCATCAAGCGGCTGCGGGAAACGCGCCAGGTCGAGGTCGTGCCCACCGAGGACTGGAAAAAGACCAACAACCAGCGGCTCATCGCCTGGGTCGTGTTCTGGTCGCTCGCCTTGATTGGCGTGGCGGTCGGCGTCTTGCACCTGCCCACGCTCTACGTCCTCATCGCCGTGGCCCTGGTGTTCATCTTCGTGATGGTCAACGGCATTTCCACCGGCATTTCGGACAGCAACCCCATCTCCAGCGCGTTCGTCGTCACCGTGTTCATCCTCGCGGCGTGCGGCCTCAAGGATCCCGGCGTGGGCCTCATGTGCGCGTCGATCCTACTGGTTTCGACCAGCGTGGGCGTCGACATGCAGCAGGACCGCTCGACCGGCTGGCGTCTGGGCACCAACCGCGTCATCCAGTTCCGCTATCAGGTCATCGGCGTGGTCATGGGCGCGGTGATGGCGGTGCTGCTCGCCAAGGTATTCATGTCGGCCTACCCGGTGTTGCAGATCGACCAGTACTCCAACCCGCACCCGCCCGGCGCTGAGCAGTGGGGCTCGGCGATGACCTTCAAATTCGTCGGTGCGCTGCAGGGCCTGACCCACCCGAACCCGCACTTCAGCACCGCGCTGCAGATCGGCATCACCGTGGGTCTGGTGACCGAGATCCTGCGCAAACTCCTCAAGCGAAACCAGCAGTACCAGGCGTGGATCAAGGCGAGCAAGGCCGGCTTCGCGACCGACTTCGTGCTGGACGCGGCGATCCTGCCCAGCCCGTACGCGTCCTCGTTCGGCGGCTTCGTGGAACTGCCGGTGGCGCTGTGGTTCGCCCTTGGCGGCATCGTCACCTCGGCGGTGCAGACCGTGGACGAGCAGAGCAAGCGCAACAAGCCAAAGCGCCCGGAAGACGAGGGCTTGCCCGACGACATGAGCGCGACGTCGCTGATAGGCGGTGGCTTGATTGCCGGCGATTCGCTGGCGGCTCTGGGGCTGGGCATTTACGGGTTGTTGTCGACCGTGCTGTAGGCGAGGCGGCCGGCTTGACGCGCGTACCGGCGGGCTAGGCGAGTTGGCCGCAGTCGGCGATCACGACAGGAGCAGAGGTGGCGCCGCTGGTAGAGCCCACGGCCTCCATGGCGGCGACGACCTCGGCGCCCGCGACGACCTTGCCAAAGACGACGTGCTTGCCATCGAGCCAGGGGGTCGCGACGGTGGTGATGAAGAACTGAGAGCCGTTGGTGCCTGGACCGGCGTTGGCCATGGACAAGAGGTTCGGCGTCGTGTGCTTGAGCTTGAAGTTCTCATCGGCGAACTTCTCGCCGTAGATCGACTCGCCGCCCGTGCCATTGCCGCGGGTGAAGTCGCCGCCCTGGCACATGAACTGCTTGATGATGCGGTGAAAGCCTGAGCCCTTGAAATGCAGCGGCTTGCCAGAGCGGCCGACGCCCTTCTCGCCGGTGCACAGCGCCCGGAAGTTCTCGGCGGTCTTCGGGGTGACGTCGGCGAAGAGTTCGAACTCGATGCGTCCGGCGGGCTTGCCGCCGATGGTGATGTCGAAGAATACGCGTGGGTTGGCCATGATTCGTCTCCGGTGCAATGGCTGATGATGCGAGGTTTTTGGCCGACCTGCCCGGTTGGCCAACTGGGCTGACTCTGCGCCCACAACAGCTCGGCCGCAAGACTATCTCACGTACAAGTAACCACTCTGCGCCCAACCCTGGGCCACGTTGTAGCAGCCGCTCCAGTCCGCCTTGTAATTCCCACCGTTGTAGCCCGGCGCGATGCTGTAGATGATCGACGGCGAGTGGTAGTCGTGATCGCCGAAGTTGCAGCACGGGTGATCGGTGCCCGAGTACGTCGCGCCGCCGAACTTGTCCGCCCAGGTCATGGTCTTGTTGCCGGTCGCGCTGGTGGTGTTCCAGTTGGCGATGTTGTCGATCTTGCCCCACCGGCTCGGCGCAACCGTGCCGCAAGTCAGCCAGAACTGGTCGGAATACAGGGCCTTCACCGCCGCATCGGAGAGTTTGGCGCAGGTGCCCTGGCCCGGGCTCGTCAAGGCCCCGCTCGGGTCGGCGCCGATGTGACACCACGAACCGCCGACCATGCGCGCAGCCAGCGTCCAGCCGCCGCCGTTGGTCGTCATGTCGCAATAGGTCTGGAATGTTGCGCCGCCGGCGGTCAGCCAGTACAGGCCGTCCTTGCTCGCCGGCGCCTTGGTCATCACGTCCTTGCACGAGACCGCCGGATTGCCCGCCGTGCCGATCGGCACCAACGCGATCGGGTAGAACTCCGCGCCGTTGCACACGTACAGCGCCTTGTCCTTGGGATTGGCGTAGGCATAGCCGAACTGGGCCGGCGTGCACACCAGCGGATGCGCCGAGGCGACCTGGAACTGGAAGCCGCCGGTCGCGATGAACGTCCCCACCGAAGACACCTTCTTGGACGACAGCGTCTGCACCGTCACGTTCCAGGAATTCAGCTTGCCGTCCGTGGTGTTGTTGAGGAAGCCCGAGTCGGTCACCACCAGCTTCCACGCGCCCTTGGGGTTCTTGCCCACCCAAGTCGTCAAGTCGCCGCTGACGGTGGCGGTCGGGACTGGCCAGGTCGTCTGCAACTTCGCGCCCTTGTTGCCCTTGTCGTACAGCACGTAGGCCTTGTTGTCGGGATCGAACAGCGTCACGTTCAGGGTGGAGACGTCCGAGTTCACCAGGTCCACGCTCACGGTAAGCTTTTGCGCCAGGCCGAGATCCGGCACGTTGATGGTATCGCTCACCCCCAAAGGTTTGTTGTCGGCGATGTCGACGGTACCGGCGCTCGCCATCACGTCGGTGAACTGGTCGGTCAGCAGGCCGTTGGACACCGCCGCCAGACCATCCGGTGGTAGATTATCCTTGTCGATCGCGGTGATACACTCCAGCGTGCCGTCCGCCTTCAAGCCCTTGACCACCAGGCCCGTGCCGCACGAGGTGCCGATCTTGGCCAGACCCGGCAGGCCCTTCAGGTCCGCGTACGCGCCGCTCGTCGCCACGTCAGCCAGGGCGGCCTGTTTGACAAACGGCTGTAGAATCGAGGGGTCCAACTGCGCCGCACTGACGCAACCCGAGCAGTCGAGCGCTTCCGCCGCCTTCGCTCGCAGCGCGAACAGCACCGACTGCACCGGACGCCTGGGCAGCGCCGGGTCGGGCTCGACCTTGACTTCCAGCCACGCGGTCGCCAACTGCGCGAGAATCTGCTGAGTCAACGGGGTCTTGGCGCCCAGCGTGGACTGCAGTTGACCGCCCTTGACGTTGACCACGACCGTTGCTTCGCTCCACAGCGCCGCTCCACCCACTTCGTTGGCATACAGGGCGAAGTCCAGCACGTACACGCCATCGACCACCGGCGCCCCCGTACTCGACTGGAACGCCGCGGCGATCCCCACCGTGCTCGGCACCGCCGCTTGCGCGAGATTGCCGGCAAGCACGCCCGCGCCGAGCACACCCATGACCATCACCAGCTTATCCATGTACTTGCGCATCGGCGCCTCCCGTTCGTTGTTGCCGATCAGCGCGCCAGGATGTACCCGAACGCCTTGGTGTCCTTGCCGCCATTGTCCGGAGACCACGCCGCGACCGCGTAGTTGCCCACGACGTCGTTATAACAGCCGAAACCGAGCCAGGAGTCGGGCGAGGCGCAGTTGCTCTCCTGGTTGGCGGTGATGCCGATGCGACAGCCGATTGTGTTGAAGCCCTCCTGGTTGCAGTTCAGTTGCAGGGAGCTGTCGGCGAGCAGGCTCTTCCAGGTCGCCCGTCCGGCGGTGGTCGGCTTGTACGCGCCGTCCTTGATCAAGTCGAACAGGGACGTGCCCTTGGCCGGGATCAGGGCGTAACTGGTGACGTTCGCTACCTTCATGCCCAGGCGCAAGGTGGTGAACGGCACGGTGCTGTAGCTCATGAGCTTGGCTTCGGTGCCATCGAGGTCCGGTGAATCCGGTTTGAGGGGGATGTCGGTGAACCATTGACCCGAACCGTATGCGAAAGTATTGGCATTGCCGTCGACCTTCAGCAGCAATGTCCAGCCGCCGCCGTTCAAGGTCATGTCGCAAAATGCCTTGAACTTCAGGATCGGGCCCTTGCCGTCCGGATCCAGGAAGTACACGCCATCCTTGACTTTAGCTGCGCCCAACGTGTCGAGGATCTGCTTGCACGAGGTCGCAGGGTTCAGGTCGCTGCCGATCGAGCAACTGCCGGCGACGCAAAGGCCAGCGATGCCGCACGCGGTGTTGTCCGCGACGTTGGTGTTGACACACCCCTTGGTTTTATCGCAACTATCCGTGGTGCAGGGGTTGCCGTCGTCGCATGAGATGGTGATGCCCGCGCACTGGGTCGCATTGCACACGTCGGCCTTGGTGCAAACCGAACTGTCGTCGCAAGCCGAGACGTTGGCGATGCCCTGGCAGCCCTTGGCGCTGTCGCAGTAGTCGTTGGTGCACACGTTGCCGTCGTTGCAGACCACGCTTGAACTCGCGCACTTGCCGCCACTGCACGCATCGGGCTTGGTGCAGGCGTTGCCGTCGTCGCATGGCGCGCTGTTGAAACCATGGGTGCAGCCCTTCTGCGCGTTGCAGGCGTCGGCCGTGCAGGCGTTGCCGTCGTCGCAATCGAGCGCTTGTCCCGGCAAACACGCGCCTTTCTGACACGAGTCGCCGACGGTGCACACGCTGCCGTCGTCGCAACCGTTGCTGCCGGGCGCGTTCTGGCAGCCGGTCTGGGGGTGGCAACTGTCCGCCGTGCAAGCGTTGCCGTCGTCGCAGTTGGTCACCGCTCCGGGCAGGCAGGTGGCGTCCTTGCAGCCGTCGCCCGCCGTGCACACGCTGCCGTCGCTGCACGGCGCGCTGTTGTTCACCGCCTGGCAGCCCTTGACCTTGTCGCAACTATCCTCGGTGCAAGGGTTTCCGTCGCTGCACTGCACCGCCTTGCCGGGAGCGCAGGCGCTGGCCTGGCACGTGTCGCCCTGGCTGCACACGTCCTGATCGTCGCACGGCGAGGTGTTGGCGCTGAAGACGCAGCCCTGGATCGGGTCGCAACTATCTGTCGTACAAGCGTTGTTGTCGTCGCAGCCCTGGCTGGTTCCCGGCAAGCACGCGCCGCCCTGGCACGTGTCGTTGCTGGTGCAGACGTTGCCGTCGCTGCATGCAGCGGTGTTGGCAGTGGACTGACAGCCTTTGCCCTTGTCACACAAGTCGTTGGTGCACGGATTGCCGTCGTTGCACACGACCTTGGCTCCGGCCACGCAGGCACTGCCGCTGCACACGTCGCCGCTCGTGCAGGCGTCGTCGTCGTCGCAGGGCAAGGTGTTCGGCACGTTCTTGCAGCCCTGGGTCGGATCGCAGGTCTCTGTAGTGCAAAGGTTGTTGTCGTCGCACACGGGAGGGATGCCCGGCACGCACGCGCCCGCTTTGCACGCGTCCTGCTGGGTGCAGGCGTTGTTGTCGTCGCACGCCTTGGTGCTGTCGGTGAAGGTGCAGCCGCTGGCCACGTCGCAAACGTCGTCGGTGCAAGGGTTGCTGTCGTTGCAGATCAAGGCCTTGCCCGGCACGCAGGCGCTGCCGCTGCACGCGTCGCCGCTCGTGCAGGCGTTGCCGTCGTCGCAAGCCTGGCTGCCGGCGGCGTGCACGCAGGCCTGGGCCGGGTCGCAACTATCGATGGTGCAAGGGTTGCCGTCGTCGCAATTGGCCTGCTTGCCGGCCACGCACAGCCCGCCCTGGCACGAGTCGCCTTGGCTGCAGGCGTTCTGGTCGGAGCAGCCCGCGCTGTTTTCGGTGGCGGTGCAGCCGGACGCGGCGTCGCAGGCATCGTCGGTGCAAGGGTTGTTGTCGTTGCAGACCACGACCTTGCCGGCTACGCACGCGCCGGCCGCGCAACTGTCGCCCTGGGTGCACAGGTCGCCATCCGAACAGCCGCCAATCGCGTTGGCATGCACGCAACCCAGCTTGACGTCGCAGCTATCGGTCGTGCAAGGGTTGGCGTCGTCGCAACTGGTGCCGGCGCCGGGCAGGCACACGCCGCCCGAGCACAGGTCGCCCGCGGTGCAGGCGCTGCCATCGGTGCAGGTGGCGGCGTTGGCCAGCGCGAGGCAACCCTTGACTATATCGCAGCTATCGTCCGTGCACGGGTTGCCGTCGCCGCAGGCCTTGGCGTTGCCGGGCTGGCATTTGCTTGTCGCGCAGAAGTCGGCCTCGGTGCACACGCTGCCGTCCTCGCACGGTTGGCTGTTGGCGGCGTGGACGCAGCCGGCCTTCGGATCGCAACTATCCGTGCTGCACGGGTTCTTGTCGTCGCAGTCGATCAACTTGCCGGGTTCGCAGCCCTTGCCGCAGAGGTCGCCGACCGTGCAGGCGTTGCCGTCATCGCAAGACGCGTCCGCGACCCCTTGCATGGCGCAGATGCCGCCTGGCAAGCAGACGGGATGGCTACAAGGACCCTTGACGCCAGGACAATCGCCATCGACCTTGCACGACGGCTGGACGAGGTCCGGGCCGCTGTCCGCCGCGATGTCCGGGCCAATCGGTGGCGCGTCGACCTGCCCGATGTCCTGACCGCCCAGCTGGGTATCGGTGATCAAGCCGGAGTCAGCTGCAATATCGCCACCTTGGGTGTTTTTGGGGCCCTCGACCGCGGCGTCCGAACTACCGCAACCGCTCAGGGCTGCAGCGAACACGCACGCCAGAAAGCCGGCGGACCAGGAACGCGAGCGGGACACGACCACGAGGCACCTCCAGACGGCCAAGCCTAGTTTCCTCCCGGGTACTTGTCCACGCTGCGACCGAGGTCGGCGCGAAGTCGAGGTTGCTGCAGGGCGATCCGCGCCGTACAGTGCCGCTCGGCGCGGGGCCACGCGGTCCCGTGAGGACGGCGGATGACGGTGGGACAATGGCGCGGCGGATGGGTGTTGCTGGCGGGCCTGGCGGCATGCGCGAGCCCGCCGCCGGCCGCGGTGGGTTTCGCGGCGCAAGTGGCCGATACTACGTCAGATAGCGCGGGGTTGAGCGCGACCGCTGACGTGTCCGGGGCCGACGCCGTGGCCGATGCCGTGGCCGATGCCGACGCCGTGGCCGATGCCGATGCCGTGGCCGACGCCGATGCCGTTCCGGACACCGCCGACACGGACACCGCCGACACGGACAGCGAAGACGCGCAGACGATGGACGTGGTCCTGGTGCTGGACGTGGCGCTGGGCATGGCGGATGCGACCAAACCCGGCGCCGATGTTCAGCCAGCCGACGTGCCGAGCGCCGACGTCAAGCCGTTCGATGCCGCCGCGGTCGATGTACAAGTCGCGGATGCCAAGGTCGCGGACACTTCGATCGTGGACGCCAAGGCCGCGGACGTCCTGGTGAAGGACTCTTCCACCGCGGACGCCAAGCCGACCGATGCCAACAGCGCTGACGTCAAGCCGGACGCCAAGCCGGACACCAGCCCACCGCCGCCGCCTCCGCCGCCGCCGCCGAGCACCGCGTTTCACCTGCCGTTCGCATGCGGCACCAGCCACAAGTGCACCGCGGGCAACGGCCAGTTCCACCACAAGGGCATCAGCTTGTATGGTTTCGATTTTTCCATGGCCGCCGGCACGCCGATCGTCGCGATGCGCGCCGGCAAGGTCACCGCCGTGCACGCCACGACCGGCCCAGGCGACGCGTGCTACAAGGGCTGCCCCGGCGGCACTGGCTTCGAGGCTTGCTGCAACAAATGCCTGCCCTTGGCGAACTGGCTGAACGTGCAGCACAGCGACGGCAGTATCACGCATTACGGCCATTTCCAGAAGATCACGGCCAAACTCGGGGCGGCGGTCAAGGCGGGCGGGCAACTCGGCCTCGCGGGCACGACGGGCTGTTCGACCGGGCCGCACCTGCACACGATGCGCATGAAGGGCTGTCCGAAGGGTATCTGCCAGTCGGTGTCGCTGTCGTTTGAAGAGGCGGGCAAGCCGGTCGGTGGAAAGACTGTGAAATCGAAGAATTGCCCTTGAAGAGCAAGGGTGCGGCAGCCGAACTTGACAGCGCAGTGCAATGGTACGCCACAACCGCGAGCGGTACCGTTGCCCGGCGGTTTGCCACCGAAGTGCAGGCCGCCACCGCCCGCCGCCGACACACCGCTGGCGTTCGCGCGGTGGTCGCGACGACTGCCGCATCGGCGGCGGGCCTACGTGCGCAAGCTGTCCGCCCCGAACGCATAGCCGCCGCCGCGCACGACCCGCAACGTGACAATGGTGGAGCCCTTGGGGTCGGCCACCGGGTCGGCGGTGTCGGCGACATGGCTGCACGACGCGCTTGCACCGCCAGGTAGCCGGTATTACGATATGGCGAGCCGGGTAATCCCGCCGAGGTCGCCGATGCGAACCCTGACCGTGAAAGTTCCAGAAATGCTTGACAACCAACTCACAGCAGCCGCACGAAACCACGGTTTGAGCCGCTCCGAGGCCATCCGCCAGGCCATCGAAGCCTGGACCCGGTCGCAGGTGGTGTCGGCTGGCGACCTGGCAGCAGACCTGTGCGGTTGCGCGCAAGGGCCGGCGGATCTGTCGACGAACCCAGCCCATCTCGACGGCTACGGCACCTGATGCGCGACCTGCTGCTCGACACGGGGCCGCTGGTGGCCTTCCTGAATCGACGGGACCGCCACCACGCGTGGGCGAAGCAGGCGTGGCAACAAGCGGCGGTACCGTTGACGACTTGCGAAGCCGTGATTTCTGAAGCGATGTACTTGTTGCGCACGCTGCCTGGCGCGCAGACGGCGGTCCTGGAGCTGATCGCGCGGGGCGTGGTGCGGATCGAGCCGGTGCTGATCGAGAATGTTCGCGATGTCATGGTCGTGATGAAGAAGTACGCGGACTTGCCGACGTCATTGGCCGATGCGTGCCTGGTTTGCCTGGCGGACCGCCGGCCAAAGGCGGCGGTGATGACGCTGGATGGTGATTTCTCGGTCTACCGGCGGCGCGACGGCCATGGCATCGACGTCGTCAGGCCAGAAGCGGGCGGCTGATTCGGGTCGCCGTGTCGGTCATCGGGCCAATTACCGTGAGGTGCATGGTCTGCTTCCTGTCGCAGCGCCCGTGCTCGCTATCACGATGGCGAGGCGGCTACAGCAGGCCGGGATTCAACCAGGCGGCCGCAGGCCCGGTTGCGCCACCCAGTTCTCCGTTGCCAACCCGGGATAACCCAGGAAGTCCGCCTCGTTGTTGGTGACAAGGGTCAGACCCAGACTTACGGCGTGACCTGCGATCAACCGGTCGAGCGCGTCTTTCTTGCGGTCGCGCAGCGCGGCGCGCACCACGCCATAGCTGGCTGCCGCGTCCGCACCGAATGGAATCGCGGGAATCTCCTCAAGAAGTGCATCGAGCGCATGCCTGGCGACGTCGCGGTGGCTTGGATCCCGTTCGACCCCATAGCGCAGCTCGGCCAGGGTAATGGCAGACAGGACCACGTCACCTTGCTGCAAGGCCTCGAATTTTCGCCGCACCTCCGGTGGCTGGTGCTTCATCAAATAGATGCAGATGTTCGTGTCGAGCATGTAGCGCATGGGTTTACCAGGCCTCCCGTTCCGTGTCCTCGTTCGGCTCCCGGCCATCAGCGAGGAAATCGGCGGGAAAGGCCTTGAACTTGTCGAGTACCGTCCCCAGGGACCGCGCGCTGATCCGGCGAATCACAAGGACGTCGCCGACGCGTTCGACCTCGACGTCGTCATGCGCCGCACCGAAGCCCAACTCCTTGGGAATTCGCACGGCCAGGGAATTGCCGCTCTTGAAAACGCGGGTCCGCATGCTGGCCTCCGTATACACAGGATATACTGCGCCCGTGCCGAGGGCAAGACTTTCTTCCTTGCTTGCGTTCTTTCGTGGTGTCGAGCGTGATGCTACCTGGAATTGAGCGCCATCTTCTGGTGCGTGCCCGTATGTTCAGCGGCGTAGACGGCCCCGAAACCGCCGCGGCCGAGCACGCCTGTGACCCGATAGCGCCCGGCGATGACGTCGCCTTCGTGGACGGCCGTCGAATCGGCGGACAAGTTTCTACGCGTGACGGTGGCTATGCCGTCCTGCGGGCAGAATTCAGCGTCGGTCTTTTCGCCGCAGCCAGGGCAAATTCGTGTCGACATGTGGAACTGCGGCCCCCTGCGCGGGCGTCGAGCCTATCGCGCCGACCGGGACGCGACAAGAGCGATCGACGTCGCGACTCGCGCAACCAGCCCACCGAGCCTATCTGCCCCTTGCCCGCCACCCTGTCGCGCAGCTATACCTGCCCGCCCCCGAGGTGTCCGAACCCCGAGCCCAGCGCGCCCACTTCCCGGAGACGAAACGATGGACTTGCGTGCTCGCGGCGTCACGGTGTTCTGCGGTTCCAGCCCCGGCCACGCGCCTCACTTCCTGCAAGCCGCAAGAGACCTGGGCCGCGCCTTGGCCGAAGCCGGCGCCAAGGTCGTGTACGGAGGCGCGTCCGTAGGCACGATGGGCGCGGTGGCCGACGCGGCGCTGCAGGCTGGCGGGCATGTGGTCGGGATCATTCCGCAACAGTTGGTCCACCGCGAAGTCGCCCACGCCCGCCTGAGCGAATCGATCGTCGTGGCCTCGATGCACGCGCGCAAGGCCCTGATGTCCGAGCGTTGCGACGCCTACGTGGTGCTGCCGGGTGGCTACGGCACTTGGGACGAGCTGTTCGAAGTCGTGACGTGGAAGCAATTGGGTTTGCACGTCAAACCGATCGTGCTGGTCGATCTGGACGGCTACTACCAACCGCTGCTGGCCCAGATCGAGCAAGGCGTGGCAGCAGGTTTCCTGCGCCCGGCCTTTCGCGACTACATCGCGGTGGTAAAGGACGTCGCCAGCGCGATGGCGCTGTTGGCGGTGTACGAGGCGCCGGTGGCTGGGATCGGCAAGTGGACATGAAGGCTCAAGGAAACCCAGGTCCTTCGACCACGTCGTCCTCCCGCTCCCGCGCCGGCAACACCAACCGCACCAAGCCCACGGACTGCGGCGTCGCCGACACGACCTCGAACACGATGCCGCTGCCCGGATCCACCAACCGCTCGCCCTTGCTCGGGATTCCGCCCGCCAGCGCCGTGCACAGCCCGCCCACGGTCGTCCACTGGTCGTGCTCGGGCAGGTCCAGGTCCAGCGCCCGGTTCAGCTCGCGAATGGGCGTTTGCCCCTGCACCAGCGCCAGGTCCTCGGCTTCACGGTGGATGTGCTCCTCGCGCATCTCGTGCTCGCCGATGAT
>CAYHHL010000178.1:0-12541 GCA_964356325.1 uncultured Enterobacteriaceae bacterium
CGGCTCCGGCTCCGGCTCCGGCTCCGGCTCCGGCTCCGGCTCCGGCTCCGGCCACAACTATTCCTACTTCTTGAACAGCGCGTCCAGCCTGGCGCGGGCGGCGTCCTCGGTCGACTGCGGGGCCGCCGGGGTCAGCGTCGGCTTGACTGGGCCCTTGCCGAACAGGGACTCGAGTTTGGAGCGGGCGCCGTCGATTTCCTTGGAGTTGTCCTCGCCCAGGATGCGGAACTGAAAGAACCCGCAGAAGTTGCCGGCTTCCCGATCGCGGATGAACTCGCCCTGGTTCTCGGTGCATTGGTTGTGCGCCGAGATGCTCCAGAACCGGCAGTTGCGGCACGAGTGCAGGTAGGAACCACAATTCGGGCAGGTGTCCAGACGACCGATCTTCACATCGAAGACCAGTTCTTCCTGGCACTTGAAGCATTGATGACGCGGGTCTTCGATCGCCATGACTCCCTCGATGCGCAAGTTCCAGTTTAGTTGCGGCCTACTTCAAAACCGCGCGTCGCCGCACCGCGATCGCGCCGAGCAAGAACAGTGCACCGAACAGACTCCACGCCGAGCCGGTACGCGCCGCCGTGCAACCGTCCTTGGCGGCAGGCGGCGTCGGCTTGGCCGCGGTGGCATCTGCCAGGCTCGCATCGCTCTTCGCGGCCACGTCGGCGGCGGCGGCAACGTCGGCCGCGGTGTCGGTCGACCCTGCATCCGGCTGCGGCTTGACCGGTTCGGCGTGGTAGGGGTCGATCACCGAGTTGTAATTGTTCGTGTTGTGCAAGTCGTGACCGTGCATGGGCCATTCGTTGACCGCGCCGGCCTTCTTGCCCTGGGTCTTCCAGGCGAACAGCATGCCGTCGCGCGTGCCGACCGACACGTCGAACAGGCCGTCGCCGTCCATGTCGCCGATCGCGGCCGACGAGAGGATCCAGCCCATCGTGTACTTCGGAAAGCCTTGTGCTTCGACGCCCTTGTAGTTCCAGGCGTGCAGCAGGTAGCCGGCCGAGCCCGCGACGATTTCGGGGTTCTTGTCGTTGTCGAGGTCGACGATGCCGGGGTTCGAGAAGAACTGCCAGTCGTCCATCACCCGCGGATAACCCTCGAGCATCACGCCGGTCTGCGTGTCCCAGGCGGAAAGCTGGTGATCGAAGTCGGCGCGCTGGCCGCCCGAGGCAAACGTCAACGCGAAGTTGAAGCCCGCGGTAGGCTTGACGAAATCGATGCCGCCCGCTGGATCGATCTTGCCGAGCGAGGCGTTGGCGATGAGCGCGTAGGCCGGCATGTCCTTGCTACCGGCGCCGCTGCCCGCCTTCTGGTTGTTGAACGTGCCGCTGCACTTGCCATGCTTCTTGCCGATGCAGAACGTCGTGACCTTGGGCGGAGTTCCCTGCATGGTGAAGAAGGTGCCCTGCGAGCCGATGGTGTCGAAATTGACCTCGGCGCGACCGTCGAAGTCCAGATCGGCGATGGCGGCGTTGCCCGGTACGCCCGAACCGACCGTGGGCAGCACGTACGCCATCAGGCCGTAGGTGATGACCGGGAAGCCGGGCAGGAAGGGTCCGTCCTTGTTCAGGTTTCCGTCTCCGTGCACGACGTAGCCGCGCGCCTCGTTCTTGGCCACGCTGGCACCGAACACTTCGTTGGTGCCAGTCGCGATGTCCAGGGTGCCGTCGCCGTCGATGTCGCCGATGGCTGGCGAGGTGATGATGCGATCGCCAAACTTGTCGCCATGTTCCGGGTCGCGCACGGTGACCGGGAAGCCCTTCTGCATCGAGCCGTCGAAGCGCCACACGTAGATCTGCTGGTCCATGGCCGTGACGATGATCTCGAGCTTGCCGTCCTTGTCGAGATCCGCGAGTGCCGGTGCCGAGAAGATACCGTCATCCCACAAGTGCTCGGGATCCGTTTTCTTTCCCAGGGCATGGTTCACTTCGACCGGGAAGCCCGCGGCCGGCTTGCCGTCCTGGTGAACGACGAGCACCTGGCCGTCATACGTCGTGATGATGACCTCGATCTTGCCGTCCTTGTCGAGGTCGCCGATGGCCGGAGTGCCCAGGATCATCTGGCGGTACAGTTCGGGCTTGAGCGTGCCGATCGCCGCCTTGCAGTCCTTCTTGTCGGTGCGGTAGGCACAGGAGTTCTTGGCGGTTCCCGTCTTGGCATCCAACTCGGGGCGAATCGCCGCGGCGACCGGCCAGCCCGCGGCTTCGCTGCCGTCGGCCTTGTACGCGTGCACCAGTCCGTCCGAGGTCGGCTGGATCAGTTCGTCCTTGCCGTCGCCGTCCAGGTCGAACATCTTGCCGCTCGCTTCGATGCTAGCCTTGTATTTCATGGGGAATCCCGGCAGCAGATTGGCTTCCTTGTACAGGCCGACCGACTTGCGGAACTCGTTCTTGACCGTCACGCCGGCAGCGTTCTTGGCCGAGACGCGCAGCTTCAGCGTGTAGCTGTACTGGTCGTGGTCGACGAGAGGCGCCGTGAAATCAATGGCCTTGGCCACCTCGGCGACATCCCATTCGGCGATCTCGCCGGTCAGACCCGGCGTCGTTCCCGCCTTGATGGGGGTCCAGACGCCCTTGGGATCGATGCCCTTCTGATACTCGAGCACGTAGTCATAGCTCTTGTAGCGCGCGGGCTTGCCGTCGGTGCGCAGACCGACCCGGCCGGTGATCTTGTACTTGGCCGTGTGGCCGACCTCGATCGGCTCGAACCAGGACGGCAGCAAGATGTCAGCCTCGGGCGGCACTTCCTTGGCCAGGACCATGTCCACAGACTTCGCGACGTTGTTGCGCCCGTAGCCGAAGTGCAGGTCCCAGCCTTCGCCGGACGGGAACTTGGTCGTGTCGGTCTTGCTCTCGGGCACGTTGATGTCGTCGGCGCTCATGATCAGCACACCGCGCAATTCCTCAGCGGAAATCGGCGGGTCGAGCTGAGCCTTCAAGGCCGCGGAATAGATCATCCCGGCGTGGCCAGACGTGACGCCGGTCGCCTCGGACGAGCAGCCAGTGCCGGGCGACGACAGCAGCAGGTTGCCACCGAAGTTCGTGCAGTTGTTGAAGTTCAGAAACGTCGTCGAGCTCTTGGGCGAGGAACCATCGTACACCACCGCGTGCACGTAGACCGTATGGTCCGTGGTGCCCGGCATGTTGTGGTGGAAGGACAATTCGTCGGCGGCCGAGGCGATGACGACCACGTTGTTGTCGTACGCGTAGTTGATGGCGTGATCGGCGTAGTGGCTGCGACTCATCGAGCCCAAGGCTTCCTGGATGACGCTCGCGCCGCTGTCGACCGCGAAGATGGTGCCGCTCGCGAAGTCGTTGCCGTCCGCAAGGAAGCTGTCGGCGCACCGCACCATCAGGATCGTGCATTCGGGGCAGACGCCGAGTTCGCCGCGGCCGTTGTTGCCCTCCGCAGCCGAGTCGCGTGCTTCGCCGGAGCCGTGGCCGTAACGCGTGTCGTCGTAAGGGTCATTGTCGTTGCGGAACACGTCCCAGCCGGAGATGTCGTCCTTGTAGCCGTTGCCGTCAGCGTCGGTGCCGTCGGAGAAGATCGCAATCAGGTCGCCCGGATCGAGCATGCCGTTCTTGTTCTTGTCGCTGATGCGCGTGTCGCAGGCTGTGTGCGGGACGTCCTTGGGCCCTTCCTTGGCCCAGTCCGCCATCGTGAACAGGCCGTCGCCGTTGCTGTCGTACGGATCGGCGGCCTTGAAGTTCGGGCCGTGGCACGCCGCTTCCGGGACCGGCAGTTCGCCCTTGTTGAGGTAGAACTTGTTGACCAGGTCGTCGGAGTCCCACTTGATGCCGGAGTCCAGCACCGCAATGATTACACGGCGATCACCGGTAGTTCGGGTCCAGGCCTCGTCCGAATGCATGCCGGTGCCCATGGCGACTTCGGCCTGGCGAAAGCCCGGGAAGCTGGCCCACGCGTCCGGCACGAACGACCACATGTTCCATTGGCCGCCGAAGCCCGGATCGTTCGGCCAGTTCTTGGGGTCTTTCATGTCGGCGCCCTTCGCCGCGGGCCAGTCGGCGTGCGCGACGGCGGGTACGACCAGGGCTGCGAGCACCGCTACGACCGGGACGCTACGCAACCAGCTACGAAACATCGGGAAACGACCGGCCATGCTTGTCTCCGACAGTCCGGCGCTCAGCGCGTGGACCCGCCCGTGTGGACCCAACGCAGCGCTCGAGGCGAGGCTTGCCGGGCGCGGCACCATACCAGCGGCGCGGAGTAGCGGCAAACGGCGTTTTTGTTGGGCGGGAGGTGCTCGGGGGGCCGCCAAGCCGGACGCTGGGGCCGGCAGCAAGGCGGTGAGCGGTACTACTTCGGCGTCCCCGCGGCCCGGCGCGCCTCGACCACGCGACGGCTCGCAGTCACCAGGTAGCGCAGCACCAATTCCCGGTCCTCGCCCATCAGGTTGGCGCGCGGTGCCATCTGCGCGATCTCGGTGCGCCACATGTCCGCGGAATGCTTCTCCGGCGGCACCACGGCATGGCAGCCGCCACAGCGCGACACGTACAGCGTGCGGCCGCGCTGGAGCTGGCCCTGAGTCGCGTCGGGCCAGGTCTGCGCCGCCCAGTGCGCGTCCTCGGCCGTCATCGTCGGCACCGCACTGGTACACGCCACCGTGCCCACCGCCGTCGGGGCCAGGAGACAAGCCAGGTTCAGCAGATGGCGGCAGTGACGCAACATCAGAAGTGTATCCCCATGATGACGAGGCTTTGCACTCGCTCGAGCTCCTCGAGGTTCAGACCGCGGCCCAGCCATTGCGCCTCGATTGATAATGAAAGTCACCTCCAATTTCAAGAGGCCGACCTCGCTTTTCCGCAGTTGATATCCATTTTCAGCTCAAACAATCTCGTCAGCGTGGCAATGGCGCGATCATCGGACTGACGATTCGGTGGGGCATGTTTACACAAAGCTGATTACACGCTGCTTTTGCTGCCCATGGCGTCGAGTCGGCCACCGCGCACCGGAACCTGTTGCGCCGCATCGCCAGTTCCCTTACGTTTGCTTCACGGGGTCTACCGTTTTGCGGCGTCACGCTGCTCGTAAGGAGGCCACCCATGGACCGCAAGCCCTCTCCGGGAGCCGGCAACGTTTCGGCCGCTCCTCGCTCCGTTAAATCTACAGCTGAAACCACCGCCAAGCCCGAAGCCAGCAGGTCTGCTGGACATTCTCCGCGCGGGCTCTACGCAGTCGGCGATGGTCCACAGGGCCGCGTGCGCGTCCACCACCTGCGCGACATGAAGAGCAAGGGCCAGCGTATCAGCGCGGTCACCTGCTACGACGCCACGTTCGCGCGGCTGGTGGACGGCGCGGGCATCGAAGTCGTGCTGGTCGGCGACTCGCTCGGCAACGTCATCCAAGGCCAGGAAACCACGCTGCCGGTCACGGTGGACCACATCGTGTACCACTCGGCCGCGGTAGCGCGAGGCCTGCAGCGCGCACATCTCGTGGCCGATCTGCCGTTCATGAGCTACCGCAATCCCGACGTGGCCTTGCAAAACGCCGGGCGGATGCTCGCGGAAGGCGGCGCGCACGCGGTCAAGCTCGAAGGCGGCGCGGAGATGGCCCCGACCGTGAAAGCCCTGGTCCAGGCAGGCATCCCGGTCATGGGTCACATCGGCCTGACGCCGCAGTCGGTCCACGCCATGGGCGGGCATCGGGTGCAGGGGCGTGGGCGCGCGGCGCGGAAGCAATTGCTCGCGGATGCCATGGCCTTGCAGGACGCAGGCTGCTACGCGATCGTGCTCGAGCTGGTGCCCTCGGCGCTGGCCGAAGAGGTCTCGCAAGCTTTGGACATCCCGACGATCGGCATCGGCGCCGGCGCGGGCTGCGACGGCCAGATCCTGGTGCTCTACGACTTGCTGGGCATGAATCCGGGCTTCACGCCGAAGTTCCTCAAGCAGTACGCGCGGCTGCACGCGGTCATCGGCGAGGCCCTGGGCGCCTACCGGACCGAAGTGCAGGCGGGCGCCTTCCCGGGCCCGGAGCACGGTTACGCCGATCCGTCGCTGGCGGCGGAACTTCGCGAAGCACAGGGCTGAGGTCGCGACCGTGCAACCGTCGGAGGTCGATTCGCGCACACTCACTGAACCCATGAATCTCGAGACGATCGCCGGTGTTGCCATCGTGCGCACCGCGGCGGACCTGCGCGCCTGGATACGAGCACACCGCCACGCGGGCCGCACGATCGGTCTGGTGCCGACGATGGGCGCGCTGCACCCCGGTCACCTTTCCCTGGTCGAGTTGGCGAGCCGGCATGCCGATGTCGTGCTGATGTCGATCTTCGTGAATCCACTGCAGTTCGGCCCACGCGAGGACTTTTCGGCCTATCCCCGCCAATGGCTGGAGGATTGCACGCTGGCGGGCCAGGCCGGCGTCCAGGCGATCTTCGCTCCTGAACGAACGGCCATGTATCCACAGGGTTTCCAAACCCACGTCGAGGTCGAGCAACTGACCCAAGGGCTGTGCGGCGCCAGTCGGCCGGGACATTTTCGCGGCGTCACGACGGTCGTGTGCAAGCTGCTGAACCTGGCGATGGCCGACGTGGCGGTGTTCGGCGCAAAGGACTGGCAGCAACTGCAGGCGATCAAACGGATGGCCCTGGATCTGGACCACCCGACCGCGATCGTCGGTGCGCCGATCGTGCGCGAGCCGGGCGGCCTGGCGATGAGTTCACGCAATGTCTACCTGAGTGTGGACGAACGTTCCAACGCCCAGGCCATCTACCGTGCGTTGCAGGCGATGCAAGTACAAGTCAGTGCAGGCCAACGGGAAGTGTCCGTCTTGCTCGAGACCGCGCGCCACACGATCGAAGCCGCGGGCGGGCGAATCGACTACGCCGAGGTGTGCGATCCCGAGTTGCTGACGCCCCTACCGCGGATCGAAGCGCCGGCCCGCGCCCTGGTGGCGGCTTTTTTCGGCCCGGCGCGCCTGCTCGACAATGCCGAGATCGTGCCGTGACTGCAGGCTGAGTGCCGTGGCGAGCGTGGCGGCCCTGCCGAGAACAACTGAGCGAATCTGCCGCGAAAGCCTTGAACCCGGACAGCGTGGCGGCAACTTGACGTCTGGCATGGGCGTCGGCTACCGTGCTGCCGCCTTTTGGTGTCGGCGATAAACTGCCGCCGCGCCGTCACGCGCACCTGTCTCTCAGGATGGTGCGCCCTGTCCTGCCGATCGGAGTACGTCGATGAACTTGCGCCTCAATACCCTGGCCGGGTGGTGTACCGTGGCCGTCCTGGCAGGCCTCGTCGGCTGCGGCACGACGGCGCCACAGCCCGCTCCCATCGTTCCCATCGACGCCAAGGGCGACATCGCCACGCCCGACACAGCGGACACGCAGTCGACCACCGACGCGGTCAGCGACCTTGGCTCTGACGACGCGTATGACAACGCCGCGTGCTGCAAGGCCGCTGGCGCCACCTGCGGCAAAGTCACCGGCGCCAAGGCCTGCAAGGAAGACTGCGGCAAGTGCCTGACCGGCAAGGAATGCAACCTGACGACCCACAAGTGCGTGGTCAAAGTCCAGCTGAAGAAGTTCGGCGAGGCGTGCGGACCGAGCAAGGACTGCCTGCTGCCGAAGTACAACGGCGACCAGGAGGCCTACAACGCCGACGCGGAAACCTACCGCAGTTGCCTGGACGATCAGTGCGATAGCGGCCGGTGCGATTTCGGTCTCACCTTCGCGAGTTCGGGCATCTGCAGCATGACATGCGCGATGACCGCGGACGTCAAGAACAACTCGACCGGCGCCAACGGACCGGACGGCGTCGAGGACGACCCGGCTGACTCCGAGTGCGTCGACGCCGTCGATGGCCCGGCGGGCTCGACGTTCCGCTGCGTACAGGCTTCCGCGCTCGGCCAGGGCTCCGGCAATTCGAGCTGCCGCCCCGGCACCACGTTCAAGGCCTGCGAGCGCGACGGCGACTGCCCGGCGACCGAGGCGTGCGCATTCCTGCCGATCGGCGGCAAGTTCGGCACCTTCTGCCAGACCCGCTACAAGGGTCCGGGCGGCGTGCCCGGCAAGACCGCTGGTGAATTGTGCAGCAGCGGCGGCGGGTTGTTCGAGACTGCCACGTGCGCCAACAACTTCTGCTTCAGCGGATCGGCCTGCGTGGGCTTCTGCAAGACCGACGCCGACTGCGGGACCTCGATGAAGTGCGTGGCCAACCAGAAGCTTTTCACCGACTTGAAGGAGACGTTCAGCGTCTGTCGGCCCAAGAGCTGTGAATCGAGCAAGGACTGCGGCGCGGATCGCTACTGCACCGCCGCGTACAACGACGTGAAGAGCGCGGGCGGCGACCCGGACCCGAAGGACGCGAGCAAGTTCTTGCTGCCTGGATTCGGCGGCGAGTGCCTGCCCAAGACCAAGGGTGGCAAGCAGGGCGAAGCGTGCGATCCGAACACCAGCAACGCCGACGTGAGCGCCGGACTGTGCGAAGCCTGGGCCATGTGCATCGCGGGCGGCTGCTCCTCGCTGTGCAAGACCAACGCGGATTGCGTGGCCGACCAGAAGTGTGGAACTTTCCAACAGATCGAGAACGTCGGCACCCAAGAGAAGCCGGACTACACCTCGCCCCAGTTCAGCGCCTGCATCGGCCTGCCCGGCGCCACGACGGCCTGTGCGGACGACGGCGGCTGCGCCAAGGGCCAGGTTTGCCGGTGGTGGACGCACCTCGTCGACCTGTCCACGGAAACCACCAAGACCGCGGCGTTCCTGACCGGCAACGGCATTTGCGTGACGCCCGGCGCCAAGGAACTGGCCAATGGCGCGCTCTGTGGCAGCAATCCGGACGTGCAGGTCGACGGCGTGTGCGCCTCGGGTATTTGCGCCAATCGGGCGCTCGGCTGGCAGACCGCTGACAAGAAGCCACTGAACATCGGCGCTTGCCTCGGCCTGTGCGACTCGCAGGAGGATTGTGCCGGCGGCATCGACGTCGTGGTCAGCACCAACGGCACGACGGAGCACTGGAACGCCTTCTGCCGCAGCGACATCGCCGCCTACACGCCGTACGACCCGTATGACCCGACCGGCCACGTCTACCGCTCGGCGTGCCGTCCGTACGCCAAGTCCGAGAAGCCCGTGCTTTGCGACGCCAACAAGAAGTGCCCGACCAACAAGCAGGCGTGCTTCCCGGTGCCGATCGCCGGCGGTCCGGACAAGCAGGCCAAGGTCGACTTCTTCTGCTTCACGATCGTGGACACGACCGACCCGATCCCGACCAAGAAAGTGGGCGAGATCTGCGACGCCAATCCGGATTCGACGTCGGCTACCGAGTGCGTGTCGTCCATGTGCTACCCGGACATCAAGACCAATGTCGGCTACTGCTCGGGCCTTTGCGCGAGCGACGCCGACTGCGGCAACGGCACCGTGTGCGACCTCGGCCACCAGGCCGTGCCGCGCAAGGACGCCAGCAAGGCCGCGATCGTGCCGGTTTGCGTCAAGAAGATCGCGGGCATTCCCTGCGACTACGACAGCGCTTGCCACAGCGACTTCCGCTGCACCCACACGGTCCCGGCGACCACGATTGGCAACCCGCCGGGTGCCTGCGCCGCGCAGTGCTCCGCGGATGCCGATTGCGCGACCCAGGGCGGCGGCAAGTGCGAGGCGGCCAAGGACCGCTTCGGTAAGCAGGTGCCGGGTGTGAAGGTTTGCTCGGTAAAATAGACATGACGCGAAAGGCCGTCGCGCCGAGTAGTTAGCCCGTCGCGAGCGCCCCGGAGATCGAAAGGTCTCCGGGGCGTTCGTCCTTTTGCGTGCGTACGCGTTACTTCGAGCCGTGCCCAGATCCCTTGCGCGCGCCGAGCGTCAAAGCCAGACGGTCCCGCCCGGACCGCCGAGGTCGCCGATGCCCAGGATCACCTTGCCGATGCTGCTGTTGGCGCTCGCCCTGCCCTGCGCTGCACTCCTGCCCCATCCGGCGCTGGCCCGACCGCCCCACACGCAAACCCGCTGGTCGATGGCCATCGCACCGACGCCGGTGCGCTACGTGCGACCGCCGCGGCGGCTCGACGGCCTGGTGGACGCGGCGACGCAGATTCTTCTGGCGCAAAGGCTTGCCCGCCAGCGGGTCATCGTGATCGTGCCCTGTTGCGAGAGGGCGCCGGTCGATTCGTGGCGCTAGGAGGCGGCCAGGGCGGCGATCAAGCAGCCTTTTCGAGGCTCACAGCCAGCGGTTCGGCAACAGGCGCCAAGCGAATCCGCTTGCGGGCCCAGGCACTGAACGCCCCGGCGGTCGCGAACATGATCAGGCTGTAGATCGCTGCGGGCACTGCCATCGTGCCGTCGCCCAGCACGGTATGCGCCACCGCGATCGCCAGTGTGCCGTTGTGGATGCCGATCTCCAGGGCGATCGCCGTCGCCTGACGCTCGGGCAGACGCAGAAGCCGCGGCACCAGGAAGCCCACGCCCAGGCTGACGAGGTTGAACACCAGCGCCGGAATGCCGACTTGCCTGAACAGATCGCCCAGGTGATGACGCTCTTGGAGCGCCGTCGCCGCGATGATCAGGAACAGGAACGCCGCCGAAGCGATGCGCACTGGCTTGTCGAGCTTGAGCGCCACGTCCGGCCGCCGCTTGCGCACCGCCATGCCGATCGCTACCGGCACCAGCACGATCGCCATCACGCTTAGGATCTTGCCGAATTGCAAGGGGATGTGCTTGTCCTGGCCCAGGAAGTGCGACAGCGACAGGCCGACCAGCAAAGGCAGGGTCACGATCGACAGCATGCTGTTGACCGCGGTCAGCGTGATGTTCAGCGCGACGTCGCCCTCTGCCAGGTGCGAGAACAAGTTGGCCGTCGCCCCGCCGGGTGAGGCCGCGAGCAGCATCAGACCGACCGCCAGCGCCGGAGCCAGGCCGAACGCATGGGCAATTGCCAGCGCCGCCGCCGGCAGGATCAGCGTCTGCACGCCCAGGCCGACCAGCACGGGCCGCGGCATCTGGGCCACCCGGCGGAAGTCTGCCCAGGTCAGGGACAAACCCAAACCGAGCATGATGATGGCGAGTCCGAGGGGGAGCATCACCGCGGACAGAAAGCTGGACTGCATGGACGGGTTCCTCCTCGATAGGCCGACGCGAGCCTAGGTCCAAAGCCGGTCCGGGGCAAGCGTTCAAGCGAGGTCGGCCAGAAACACGAAGCCCCCGGCCAGTTTCCCGACCGAGGGCTAAGTGCTGCTTCAGTGGCCCGTCTCGGCCCGATCAGCCGCCGGCGTTGGCGTAACCGATCGAGTCCAGACCGCCGGTGCTTTCCGAGCCGACCTCGATTTCCATGGTGGTGTAGGCCGGGAGACCCGTACCCGCCGGGATGAGCCGACCCATGATCACGTTTTCCTTCAGACCGTTCAGCGAGTCCTGCTTGGCGCCCAGCGACGCTTCGGTCAGCACCTTGGTGGTCTCCTGGAACGACGAGGCCGAGATCCAGCTCTCCGTCGACAGCGACGCCTTGGTGATGCCCAGCAACAGCGGCTCACCCGACGCCGGCTTGCCACCGTCGCCCATGACCCGCTGATTCTCCTCGTCGAACCGGAACTTCAGGACCTGCTGATCGACCATGAACATCGTGTTGCCGGTCTTGGTCACGCGGACCCAGCGCAACATCTGCCGCACGACCACTTCGATGTGCTTGTCGTTGATGCGCACGCCCTGCAGACGGTAGACCTCCTGGATTTCGTCCACCAGGTACTTGGCCAGCGCCTCGATGCCGAGCACGTGCAAGATGTCGTGCGGATTCAGCGGTCCGTCCATCAGCGGGTCGCCGGCGCGCACCCGATCGCCTTCCGCCACCGTGAAGTGCTTGCCCTTGCCGATCAGGTACTCGCGCGCCTGACCGATTTCCGGGGTCACGATGACGCGCTGCTTGCCCTTGACGCCCTTGCCGAACGAAACCATGCCGTCGACTTCGGCCATGACCGCGTGATCCTTGGGCTTGCGCGCTTCGAACAGTTCCGCCACGCGCGGCAGACCGCCGGTGATGTCCTTGGTCTTGGCCGTGTCGCGCGCCATCTTCGCCAGGATGTCTCCGGGCTTGACGATCTGGTCGTCGGACATCACGAGGTTGGAGCCGACGGGCAGGTTGTACTGCGCCAGGGCACCGGTGCGCTCGTTGCGCAAGATCTCGCCGTCGGCACCGAGGATCGCGACGCGCGGCCGCAAGCCCGGATCCTTGCTGTCGATGATGAACTTCTGGGCCAGACCGGTGGTCTCGTCCAACTGCTCCTTCATCGTGAGGCCTTCCTCGACGTCGAGCAGCTTCACCTTGCCGCCCAAGTGCGTGAGAATCGGCGTGAAACCGGAGTCCCACTCGGCCAGCAGGTCGTTCTTCTTGACCGACTGTCCGTCCTTGACCTTCACGCGCGAGCCGGACTGCACCGCGAACGCCGGGCAGCGATCCTCGGGAACGCCAGGCAGCGTCACGAGAAGGTGACCACGCGCCACCGCGACGAGACCGTGACCGTCGCCCGGATCCACCAGGGGCAGCTCGCGCAACTTCACGATGCCGTCCACCGGCGAACGGTGCTGGGGCAGATCGCGGGACGTCGA
>CAYHHL010000179.1:0-5899 GCA_964356325.1 uncultured Enterobacteriaceae bacterium
CCATGCGCTGGACCCGAGCCCGAGCCCGACCCCGAACCCGAACCCGAACCCGAACCCGAACCCGTCCCCGTCCCCGTCCCCGACCCAGCGTACGTGGCGAACCCGCTGGCAGAATTCCCCCGCGTCGATTGCCGCCCTTGCCACGCTGCTCGCCCTCGTGACGGGCGGGCTGCTCCTCTCCGCGCTGCAATGGCTGCCCACCGCGGCCATCGCGGCCGACCTCAACCGCCACCTCGCCACGCCCGAGGACATCGCGTTCGCCTACTCCGCCCCGGCCCGAACCCTGTGGACCGCCGTCGCCCCCGAAATCTTCGGACGGCCTGGATCGCCCCTGGGCGAGTCTTCCTACCACGAGACCCTGGCGTTCGCTGGCGCCGCGGCCCTGGCCCTCGCGCTGCTGGGCGCCCTGGTCGGCAAGCTGCGCGCCTGGCTCGCCCTGGCCGGCGTGGCGTTTTGCGTCGGGGTATCGCTCGGCGATCGCGGACCTTTGCTGCCAGCCTTGCTCGGTCTGGTGCCAGGCATCGGCAGCTTCCGCGTGCCGGGGCGCTGGTTGCTGCCTGCGGTCGTGCTGCTCGCGCTGCTGGCTGCACAGGGCGTGCACTGGCTGGTCGCGAAGGCCGAACGGCTGCCCCCCGCGGTGCCGGCCTGGCGCGCAGCCGCCGTGCTCGGGCTTGCCGCGCTGGCATGGCTTGGCGCGGGTGCAGGCATCCAACACGATTCCGGTTGGTGGTCTGAATTCGCGGCCGGCTCCAAGCTCGCTCCCGCGCTGCTGAAAGATCTCGCGGCCAGCGCGCACACCGATTTCACGCTGGCAGCGCTGGCGTGCGCGGCCGTGTCGGTCGCTTGCCTCAAACCACAGTGGCGTCCGGGCCTTGGCATCGGCCTGGTCGCGTTGGCCATGGTGCAAGCGCTCGGTCTCGGCGCGGCGCACGTCGGCCAGGCCTTCCTCAAGCCCAAGCAGGACCTCGCCTGGAGTCCCGCAGATCGCGCAACCCTGCAGCAAGCCGTCGGTTTGCGCCATCGCCTGGCGACAGGGGCGGCGCTGCGCCACGCGAACTGGGGCGGGCAGGCGGGCATCGCGGTGGCAGGCGGCTATGAACCGGCGGTGTCCATTCAAGCCAATCGCTACGGCAACCTGCTTTCGGGGCGCGCAGTCGAAGGCTATTCGGTGAATTTCCAGGTGCGCAAGCCCTCGCCCTGGCTCGACCGGCTGGCGGTTTCGCACGTGCTGCTGGGACCGCGCGACCGTGGTTTCGCGGACTGGCCCGAGGTTGCGCGTCTCGAGGGCGGCCTGGTGTTGCGCAGCCATCCGCGCCCGTTCGATCGGATTGCCCAGGCGCGGCGGGTGATCGTGCAGCCTGACGCCCGCCTCGCCGTCGAGCAAGCCGCCACGCTGCCAGCCGATACCGTCGTGTTGTCGAAGGGCTTGCCTCACGACGAGGCGGCGCAGGTAACGATTCAAGTCGAGCGGGACCTGGCCGACGCGATGGCGCTGCGGGTAACCACGGACCGCACGGCCGTCGTCGTCGTGCGCGATGCCCTCGACCCTGGCTGGCACGCGGAAATCGACGGCCATCCCGCGCTGTTCGCCTTGGCCGACGGGCGTTTCCGCGCGGTGTCGATACCCGCCGGCCAGCATCTCCTGACCTGGCAGTTCAGCGTCCCCGGCTTGCACAGCGGCCTGGCCGTCAGTCTGGTGGCGTGGCTCGCGTGGGTCGGCGCGATCGTGGCGCTTTCTCGACGCCGATTCCTTTGACACGGCCGATCCGCCACCGTACAACGTGCAGCCATGGCACGCTGCGAACCGCAAAAAGTCATGGACGCGATCGCCAAGAACGGCGGCAACTTCCTGCCCTGCCCGCAGCGCAGCAACCGCGCGATGGTGTCCACCCAGGTCTGCCAGCACAATTGCCGCCACGCCCGCACCTGCCGCGTGTTCCAGGCCTGGCGCAACCCGGGGTTTGGCTTCTAGTTTCAAGGTGACACCTGCCAATCGCGCACGCCTTGGCTGGCTCGCAGCCCGTCCGGCCGCCACTCCACCGTCACGCAACCCGAAGCCGTCGTCCACAAACGCACCCCCGCCTGGGCGTAGCGCTTGGCGACGTCAGCGTGCGGAAACGGCAGCGGACCCCAAGGTCGCGCCCCCGCCAGCGCCAGACTCGGTTGAATGGCTTGCAAGAAAGCCGCCGTGCTCGAAGTCCGGCTGCCATGGTGCGGCACCTTCAGCAGATCGACCCGACGCAACGCCCCCGCCTGGACCAGCGCGGCTTCGGTCGCCTTCTCGATGTCGCCGGCCAGCAGGATGCGCCGTCCGTGGCTTTCCAGTTCGAGCACCAAGGAGTTGTCGTTCAAGCCGAGGCCGTCCGCGAACGGCGCGCGCGTCACCATCGGCGAGAGAGCGCGCACGGTGACCCCGGCAATCTCCAGGGCTCGCGGCACTCCCGCGCCGAAGTCGCGCCAACGCGTGCCCTGGGCGGTCAGGGTCGCCAGCAGCGCCTTGTGTTCGCGACCGGCTGCGGGCTGACCATTCCACCAGAACTCGCCGACTTCCAGGAATCGCGCGATGGCCAGCAGGCCGTTCTCGTGGTCCGGGTGGGCATGGGTCAGCACCATCCGATCGATGCGCGCGATGCCCAGGCGGCGCAGGAAGGGCAGCACCGCCAGTCGACCGACCAGGCCGTCGTCGCCCACGAAGCCGCCCGCGTCGACCAGCATCGTCGAGCCGTCCGCGAACTCGAGCAGCGTGCAATCGCCGTGGCCGACGTCGAGCACCGTGACCCGCAGCGACCCATGCGCGAGTTGACGTTCATGGCCATGCCAGGCCAGCGCAGCACCGGCCACCACCGCGACGAACATCGCCCGACGCAACCATTTTCCGCGATGCCACAGCGCCGCGAGCAGCAGCGGCACCAGCAAGCCGACCAGCCAGGCGCGCATCCCGTCGGCGTGCCACAGCGGCCATAGCCAGCGCGGCGCTTCGACCAGCCAGCGCAGGGGTTGCAGCAGCACGTCGGCGGTCGGAGCCAGCCAGCCCGCGGTCCAGGGCGGCGGCAGCACGACGGCCAGGGCCAGAGCCAACAGCGCGACTGGCAACAGGAAGACGCCGGCGTACGGCACCACCACCAGGTTCGCCAGCGGCCCGACCAAGGGCAGGCTGCCAAACGCCAGCAGCGCCAGCGGTGCGGTCAGCGCCGAAGGGCCGAGGCTCGCATGCCACAGGGACTGCAGGGCTTTGCGCCACTTCGGCAAACCCGGGGCCACCGGTTGTCGCCCGGCCCACGCCAGTCCGAACACGCCCAGTACCGAAAGCGCCAGACCGACGTCCGCTACCGCCAGAGGATCCCAGGCCGCCAGCACGCAGAACGCAAGTCCCAATGATTCCGCAAGGTCAGGTTGCCGCCCGCTGGCCCGGCCGAGCAGCATGGCGGTCGCCATCCACGCCGCGCGCAAGGTGCTCGACGCCGCCCCGGTCAACAGCGCGTACAGCCAGGCAATCGCGATGCACGGCGCGGCCAGCCAGCGCTCGAGCGGCTGGATTCGCAACGCCTGGGGAAGCCGCCGCAACAGCGCCTGCAGCAGCCAGCGGGCCAGGAACACGACCAAGGCGAGATGGCTGCCCGAGACCGCGATCACGTGCGCAGTGCCGGTCGCCTGCAGCCAGTCCTGCAACGCCGGATCGCTGCCCGCCCGATCGCCCAACGCCAACGCCGCCAGCACGTCGCCCGAAGGCCCGGGAATCGCTTGGGTCAGCCGTGCCGAGGCCTGCCGCCGCCAGGTGCCGATGCGCGCCAGCAGGGCATCCGTGCAACGCCCGGGAAGGTCCATGAAACGCCATGGTTCCGAAGGTTCGACCAGCAACCGTTCACCGTGGCCCAAGTGGATCTTGCCCACCAGACCCTGGCGTCGCCACGAGCGCCGCAGATCGCGCGCCCCCGGGTTGTCGTACGCGGGCGGCGGCGTCGTGAAGCCCGGCACCCGCAGGTGATCGCCTTGATGGACCAGGACTTTGCGCCCGGTCACCTCGATCTGCAGCCGGCCAGAGCGCGGATGGCAGGCCGGTGGCGGATCCCCGGGCGGACAGGTTGCGAGCCAGCGCGCTTCGAAGCGGTGCCCGGTCGGACTCCACTCGGGCTCGCGATCGACGTGCAAGCGCTGGATCGGCGGCATCGTGCGCGGCATCGGCAGGTCGAGCGCTGCGTCCGGGACTTCGATCGCGAACGGTTGCGCACGCCAAGCCGTGATCGCCACCACGAGCAGCCACGCCCCGGTCGGCCCCCACAGCGAGCGCCCGCGCCGCCACAGCGCCAGGCCCAGGCCGATCGCCGCCAGCAGCACAAGCCCTGGCATCCACAACGGAAGCCATGCGCCCGCCGCCTGACCCGCGATCGCCGCGACGGCCATCGGCGCCCAGATCCGCCCTCGCAACGCCAGCGCCCACCGCATGTGCCCCCGTCAGCCGTCAGCAGGCTTCAGGAGGTGATCGTGCGAAAGCGGATTGTGCCGCGGGGTGGGCCGAAAATAGTTTGGACTGTGTTGAAAGGAAATTGCCGGCGGCTAAAGCCGCGCCTTGATTTACGAAGTCCGCCTACGCGGACTGGGCCCTCAGCCGGCGCAGGCCGGCTTTGCAACTTGAGGCGCGGCTTCAGCCGCCGGCGTCCCTTCGCTAGAACCGAAACTGGGCCGAACCGAGGACTTCCTGCTCGCGCAAGGCCGGCTGTTCAGACACGCCGGGAATCGCCTTGGTGCCTTCGGTGCGGTGATCGCGGTAGCGCACGCTGAAGATGCCGATGTTGCGCCAGAAATAGACGTGGATGGCGGCGCGGAACATGCCTTCGTTCGGGACCTTGAGGATCTTCTTGAGGTCGGTCTCGATGCGCGGCGGCAACTTGTCATACGCGCTGGCCTGGAACTCGCCGTAGTCGGCCGCGAGCAGCAACCGCTTGGGAATCAACAGGAAACCGGCCTGGATGTTCCAGGCGTTTTGGGTCGAGCCGAACTCGAGTTCCTGCTTGCCATAGGTTTCCGCAATCGCCACCAAGCGGTTCCAGCGCAGCACGGCATTGACGTTCCACGCCGGGTAGCGCTCCTGGGCGCGCTGGTCGTACTTGGCGCCGGCGGTGAAACCGAACGTCAAGGGCACCGGGGTGTAGAGGAACGGCGAGTCGAAGCGGCTGACCCGTCCGACTACGTTGACGCCGACCTGGGCGCCGGCGCTGTAGGTGTAGTTCGTGTTGTCGTAGGTGATGTAGTGGCCGCCGACGTTGCCATTGCTGCGACCGGAACCGCCCGCGCCGAAAGCCCGGTAGAAAAGCCGCCAGTTGGGCGTCAAGGGGCCGGAGACCTCGACCGCGGCGCCGTTGCCCTGCTCGAAGGCCGAGTACATGTACTGCGCGGGGTCGAGCAGCAAGAGCTTGGAGGTCGAGATGATGAGCGCGGTGGACAAGCCGCCGCCGCCGCTGTTGAAATTGATGAAGTGGCCGGTGTTGGCGATCGGGATCTGGAACATCGCGAACGACATGCGCGGCGAGCGTTCGGCCCGCAAGCTGATGAGGTAGAACGAGTTCTGGATGCCGGCGATCGGACCGAACGAGCGCAACTGCAGCTTGGTGAAGTTGGTCTCGTACTGCGGCTTGACGATCGCGTTGCCGCTGGCGTCCTTGCGACCAAAGTCATTCGGTTGGCCACTCCACAGCGATGAACCGGTGACCTGGCCGACGATGGAGAAGCGCATGCCCGGATTGCCCCGGCAAACAGTGACTTCCGGGTCGAATCGGCAGCCGAAGTCAGCGCAGTCGACCATGCCGTCGCCGTCATTGTCCACGCCGTCCGAACAGACCTCGTCGTTGCGCTCGCCGTCCTTGTCCCGGCCCTTGCCGATCAAGTCCACGGGATCCTGGCC
>CAYHHL010000179.1:5999-12308 GCA_964356325.1 uncultured Enterobacteriaceae bacterium
TGCGCTCGCCGTCCTTGTCCCGGCCCTTGCCGATCAAGTCCACGGGATCCTGGCCCTCTGCCAGGTCGGGGATCTCGCCGCCGCCGCTGGGCGTGTTGACGCTGCCGCCGCCTTCCATCGCGCCCTTCCACGAGCCCTTGCACACCGTGATGCCCTCGACTTCGCAGTCCGGGTCGTCGCAGTCGATGAAGCCGTCGCCGTCGTTGTCGAACCAGTCGCTGCAGCGCGCGTTGCTGTTCTCGGGGCCGCTGCCGACCTTGCACGCGATATCGTCCTTGCAGTCGGCGTCGGCGCAATCGACCAGGCCGTCGCCGTCGTCGTCGCGCTTGTCCGAGCAAAGCGCTTCCTTCTTCGCTGGTTCTGCTGCGGGTGCGGCGACTTCCCCGGTTGGCTTCTCCGGTTGGACCGCGGGCTTGCCAGGTTCAGCGTCGGGCGGGATCGGATCGCCTGTCGCCAAGGCCACTTGCGAGACACCTAGCGTAGCAGTGGTCGCCAGCACGAGGCACGCACGCAGAGTCAGGAAACGCGTCATCGGAACCTCGGAGCAGAAAGTACGAAACTCTTGGTGCTTGGCGCGGCTGGAGGGCCTCAGGGCGCGCAGATCTTGGGCTTGTTGGCGCAAACCGTGACCTGGGGATTCCAACTGCAGTCCCAGTCGTCGCAGTCGGTGGCCTTGTCGCCGTCGTTGTCCAAGCCATCGGAACACTTGGTGTTGGCGTCGCCCAATTCGTCGCCCAAGCTCTCCTGGCAAGCCTGGCGGACCTTGACGTCGGTGGCCTCGCGGCAACTGTTGTCCGCGCAGTCGATGTAGCCGTCGTCGTCGTTGTCGAGATGATCCGTGCACTTGGCGAAGGTGCCTTCTGCCTTGGCGGCGCAGAAATCGGCGACTTCTTGCGGCGCGCCCTTGGTGACGTTGGAGCACCCGTAGTCCGCGCAATCGATGTAGTTGTCGCCGTTGTTGTCCTTGCCGTCCGTGCACTTGGCCATCGTGTTCTCGGACAGCGAGACACAGTAGTCGGCCACAGTCATGCCCGGTTGAGCGGCCCAGGGCTCGGTCGACTGGCTGCACGAGAAGTCATTGCAATCGATGTACTTGTTGCCGTCATTATCCAGCTTGTCCGAGCAATTCGCGATCGTATTCTCTGTCGGCTTGGCGGGCAGCTGGGCACAGAAGTCGGCGAGGGTCTTGCCGTCGTGGCCGGGCCAGGGCTCCTTGGACTTGCTGCACGAGAAGTCATTGCAATCGATGAAACTATTGCCGTCGTTGTCGCCCCCGTCCGAGCAGGCGGCGAGCGTGTCCTCCGCGCCCTTCGCGACCTTGGGCAAGCACGAGGCGACCGTAGCGCAATCGCTGTCCGCGCAGTCGACGAACTTGTCCGCGTCGTTGTCTTTGCCGTCTGAGCACTTGGCGTCGTCGCGCTCGGTACACAGGTTGGTGTCGACGTACAGGCCGCGCTGGCAGCCGAAATCGCCGCAGTCCGTGAAGCCGTTGCCGTCGTTGTCCAGGCCGTCGTTGCACAGTTCGGTCGTGAACTCGCGGACACAGCACGCTTCCATGACGTCCTGGCAGTTGCGATCGAGGCAGTCGTACTGACCGTCTTCGTCGTTGTCGATCTGGTCGTGGCACAGGACCGGCGTCACTTCGAGCCCGTGGATGAAGGTGTTCGGAAAGCGCTGGCCACAACGCGTCGAAAGCGTGATGCAATCGGGGTCGTCACAGTCGATCAGGCTGTCCTTGTCATTGTCCTGGCCGTCCTGGCACGCCGCTTCGTTGTTCTCGTAGCCCAGCACCGGGAACTTCGGCGAGACGTAGCAACTGACGAACGCCGCGGACAAACCGAGCCAGAGCGCGATCTTGCGAGCGTAGTACGGGGAGCCGGCGGGCAGCATGGCGGACTCCACGGTCAGGGCGAGGGGCGTCGGGGCGGGCAAGGCCGAGAGTGACAGGGCAGGCTGGGCAACCAGGCTCGGCGCGGGCAGGTTCAGTGCAGGCAGGAAGCGCGTTGCGGGCCGTACCGGCGATCGAACGCCACGTAGACCATGCACGCGCCGGTGGGATGACAGACTTCCTGGCATTCCTTGTAGTTGTCGGTGTGGAGCCACTGCTCGGTATGGCCGTCTGCAGTCGAGATCAAGCGGTTGTAGGTCTTGCCCGCGTAGCCCTCGTCGTTGGAGTGCGTCGAGGTGACGATGTACTTCGGTACGCCGTGCGCCCACATGCCGCGCTTCTCCAACTGAGCGAGACGCTGGGCTTCTATCAACTCGGGCGGCGATGGTTCCGCCGTGATCGTCATGGCGTGGGCCAGACCCTTGCGCAGATCGTCGATCGCCAGATCCGGGCAATACCAGAGGATTCGGCCGTAGCCGTCACGCTTGAGGTCGCTGTAGCAGTGCCAGATGCCGCGGCGCGCGTTGAGCGTGGCCATCTTGGCGTTGACGTACAGCTCGTGCGGATCCCAGGTGCCCCAGCGGTGCACGCCGCCGAAGCTTTCCAAGCTGTTGAAGCCCGCCAGCCGGGCCTTGGTGCCTTCGAGGGGCCCGCCGAGCACGGAGAAGCTGTCGCCGTCGTTGAAGTAAACCGGAGTCGGCACGCCGTTGAGGAACACGCGACTGGCGGGACGCGCATCGGCTCCCGCGGCCAGGAAGAGCGCCGCTACGCCGAGCACCACACCGAGGGAAATTCGCAGCCAGCGCCTCTGGGGCAACGGCGCCTGGAAGGCCGAACCCTCAATGAAACCTGGCGTCATCGCAAACCCACGCGCACGGGTAATGTACCGGAACGACTACTCGGCCTTGTCGCCGGCCGCGCCCTTGTCACCGGTCGAATCGTCGCCTTTGCCGCTGACCATGACCGCGAAGTTCGGCTCGCGGAACTGGTGACGTCCGCAGGTGGCCATGACCATCTTCACGACCTTGAACGGCACCGTGCGGTCGGACTGGATGATGATCTTGCGGTTGGTCTTCAACTTGTCGTTGGCGGCCTTCTGCTGCGCGCCCCACGCCGAGTTGCGCCAGCAGTCCGTACCGACCGCGCCCTTGTTGGTCTCCATGAAGCAGTCCAGGACCATGCCCAGCGGCTTGATGTCCCAGTCCGGGTACTTGACCTCGTTGACGTCGGCCAGGCTCATCAAGCGCTGGTTCTCGAACAGCAGGTCGCCCGGGCTGTTGCTGTCGGTCTTGGTCAACGCCACCATCGGCGCGCGAGCCAGCTCGACGTGCGCGGAAGCTTTGGGCATCGCGACGTTCGGGTTCATCATCATCAGCTCGCCAGCCGCGCTGAACTGGGCGATGAGGAAGAGCACGAGCATCGTGAACAGGTCGATCATCGGCACCACGTTGAGCGTGGCGAAGATGCCCTTGCTGCCGCCGTGGATGATCGACTCGCGGATGCTCTTGAGGGCAACGCCGCTGCCTGCACGTGCACCGGGATGGTGGATAGCCATGATCTAGCCTCTGGGGACAGCCGGGGAGCGAGTCGACCGGCGGAGTTTGGAACAGTTGCGACGGAGAAGACCTGCCTAATCGAACGCAGTGAAGCCACTGGCGCGCAACAGGTTGATGTCACCCACGCTGGGATTCTTCAGGCAGCTCGCCTTCTTCTCGTCTTCGCAGGAGGTCAGCACGCTGTCGAGCGTCGCAATCAGGTGCAAGTACTGGACGTTATCCGTGGCCGAGACCATGATCTTGACCTTGTCGCCCAGCGCCGCGTCCTTCATCAACTGCTCGAGGTACTCCTTGAGCTTGGCGCGGTCGTAGCGCTTGAACGTCTCGTTGCACTCGCTGGCCCCGGACTTGCCGCGGCAGAGCTTGAAGTCGCCGATGGTCGGGATGCGCTTGGGCACGATCAGATCGGGCTTGGGCACCGCCATCTTGTCGGCTTCCCACAAGTTGACCAGATAGCCGGTCGGCGTGATCGCGACGTTGATCTTCGGCTCCGGCTTGGGCGGTTCCGGGTTCTTCTGCTTGGACGCTTTCGGCAGGGCCTGATCGACGTCGATACGCGACATCGAGGTCCACACCGCCGAAATCAGCAGAAAGCAGATCGTGCACGCGAGCAAATCGATGAACGGAACGACGTTCAAGGATGCGTCGGCGACTCCGCCTTTTCCTGATGCTCCACCACCCATGGTGTTCTCCGTACGCTATGCGGGGTCCGAGGGCGGCCACGCTTCTGCCGGTGCAAGCCCGGCGATGGATAAATAGCCCCGCGAGGGGTTCGTCTGGTATTCCGGAATGTTGCCTATGCGCGTACGTGCCTGACGCGGTGCAAACGCCTGCGAGCTCCGGAGTCGCGCGCCAGCCGCCCGTGAGGGAGACAGGACGACACGACCCCGGAGTCGCAGACAAGAATGCTGGAGCAGAGCATCCGGATTCGACTGCCGCAGCGCAGACCGGGCGAACCGGAGGCGTCACGACAGGCGCAGAACAGCTGGACTCAGATACGGACTGGACTAACAGGAGGACGGGGCGACTAAGCCGCCGCGTCTTCCTTGATGTCGCCCATCTTGTTGCGGTTGGCCACGATGAGGTTGAGCACGCGAACCGTGCCCTCGTCGATGTCCGACTTGATTTCCTTGGCCTTCGACGTGAGCACCGCGAAGGAGAGAACGCCGACGATACCGACCATGAGGCCGAACGCCGTGCAGTTCATCGCCTCGGCGATACCGGCCGAAAGCAAGGTCGAACGCTGCGACGGATCGACGTTGGGCTTGCCGATGGCGCCGAACGTACGGATCAGACCCGAGATCGTGCCGAGCAAACCGGCGAGCGTCGCCGTGTTGCCGAGCAAGTTCAGGTAGTCGATGCGCTTCTCGATCTGCGGGATTTCGCGCAGATAAGCCTCGTCCATGGCCGCTTGAACTTCTTCGTCCGAGCGCTTCACCTTGAGGACACCGGCGTGGACGATGCGGGCCAGCGGGTACTGGTAGGTCGAGCAGACCTTCAGGACGCGATTCAAATCGCCCTTGAGGATCGGTACCTGAAGGAGCTTGATGAACTCCTCCTTCTTCACGCTCGACCGGACGTAGAGCACGAAAATGCGCTCGAACATGATGGCGAGGATGAAGACAAGGTGCCCAAGGATGGGCCACATGCCCCAGCCGCCTTCGTTGAAGATCTCTGCAATCGCGTTCATCGGTCGTCTGCTCCCTGTTAGTTCCCGCAGCGGTTCCTGAGAAGACCGGCTGTCCGGCTGCCTTCGGTTCCTCTGCTGCTGCCGCGCACCCTGATGAGGTTCGCCCTCGGGTGCGATCTGATTTCCCGCACGTCCAAGGCGGACGGGCCGAACGGTCGGGTATTTAGCACTCGGCTCCGAAACGGGTCAAGTGGAGAGATCGCACGAATTGCGCACTTCTATGCACGGGCGCTCGCTGGCCTGTCCGCCGCCTGTCTGGCTCGGGTGCAAACTGGCGCCTTGTGCGGGCAAATCATTCATGGCTCGACGTTGACGGCACCGGCTGGCCTGGTGTAGCTGCCCCTGCCTTCCTGGCGCATCCATACGCAGTCTCGAACTGCCGGGCGCCGTGCAGCACCAAGGAGTTTCCCATGCGACGTAGCGACATAGAAGAGATCGAGTACCTGCTGGACGAGGACCCCGCAGAAGCCGTGGTGCTGAGTCGCCGCCTGGTGGACGAAACGCCCGACGATGCCGACACCTGGGCGTGGCTGGCCGACGCGCACATCGAAAATGGCAACTACGACGCCGCCCTGAAGGCCCTGGCCGAATACGCCGTGCGCGACCCCGACTGGATGGAGGCGTACACGCTGCGTGCGGGACTGCTGGCGGAGCTGGGGCGCTTCGACGCGGCCGATGTCGAACTGGAGGTCGCGCGGGCCCTGGACAGCGAGGATCCGCGCTTCATCCGGGCGGGCGCGCTGGTGCACGAACTGCAGGGGCGCTTCGAGCCGGCCGACGAACTGTACGCCAAGGCCGCGGCGCTGGATCCGTCGTATCCGCCGCCGCCGCGCTTCGATCGGACGCGCGCCAAGGCCGCGATCCAGCGGATCTTGCGCGACGTGGGCAAGGACGGCCTGAAGCTGACGCCAGTGTTCGAGGAAATTCCCGCTACCGGGGGCGCCAAGCTGCTGAGCCGGGGTCTGGAACTGCGCGACAAGGGCACGCTGGTGGTCTACCTGCGCAATCTGGAGCGCGAACTGGACGACGAGGCGGAGATGGAGGATCTGGAGAGCCTGTTCGAGGATCGGCTGGCTGAACTCGTGGAAGCGAACTGACCTACGCCCGAACCCGAACCCGAACCCGAACCCGAACCCGGAGCCGGAGCCGGAGCCGGAACCGGAGCCGGAACCGGA
>CAYHHL010000180.1:0-12201 GCA_964356325.1 uncultured Enterobacteriaceae bacterium
GGGGTCGGGTTCGGGGTCGGGTTCGGGTTCGGGTTCGGGTGCGGGTGCGGGTGCGGGTGCGGGTGCGGGCCTACCTTGACTGTCATCCCGAGTGCATCCGAGGGACCTCACCCCCTTTGTATTCAGTGAATTGCGTCGGACGGTAACAGTCCCTTCTCGGGCCCGGCCGGAGCCGGAGCCGGTGCCGGAGCCGAACTGGCCCCACGTAGTCCCGTAAAGAGGTCCTTCGGCAGCTTCGAGCGCTAAGCGCTCGAAAGGGCTCAGGATGACAGGTGGGTGGGGGCGGCCACCGCCCGCGAAGGCCCAGCCTCGCCGTGGCAAGGGGCTCCTGACGCTCGCGCCAGCACCTGCCCATACTTTCAGCACGTTTCATGCCAATCGCTCGCTCTGAGCCAACTCTGGGTGGCACAGGTAGGACATCGGTACAGCGCGCTCGCCTCTCGCATTTTTTTGCCCGCGGGGGGCCGGCGTGTCTGACGGGAGGAATGCATGCGCCCCCTCGGCTCCCCTGGTTCCAGACGACTTGCCCTGTCCCTTGGCTTTTTTTTCGGCGCGTTGGCCCTGCTGCTACCCTCGAGACCGGCCCACGCTGCGATTGGCGACTTGCTGGTCGATGCCCGAGGTCATGACTTCTTTCGCCATTTCCACCTGTTCGAAGTCGCGCGCAAGCCGTTGATGGCCGATGGTCACGTCGTGGTCTACCAGCCGCCGCCGCTATCCCGCGCCGCGCTTTCCGTCGAAGTGGCGGTCAGTACCGGCCCCGGGGATCGCCTGCTGGAAATGGAACTGCGCATCAAGCGTGGTTTCGTCGACGGTCCGGATCGCCTGCATGCCCGCGACATTGCGCGGCACATGCTGCTCGAGGCTGGGCCCGACCTGGACCGCGACGACATGGTGCCGTTCATCGCCGCGTTCGAAGGCGTCGGGTCGATGGTCGGCATGGTCGCGCCGGCCATCGTGACGCCGCAGGTGCTTGCTGCCGGTCCCGCCCAGCCCTCTGCGCCCCAGCCGGTCGAGCCCCAGCCGAAGGCCCCCATGGTCGCGCCAGCCGTCGCAGCCGGGGTTGATGCAGACGTGCTGCTCGATGCATTCTTCCATCATACCGAGCGCTACGTCGTGCGCACCAAGTGGACGCGCATCGTGGTCGAAAACGTGACGCGCGCCGACGGCGAGTGGGTGTTGCTGACCGTCGCGGCGCTTCCGAGCGTGCTCGGCAGTTCCGTGTTGCCGCAGCCGATTCCGCACGGAGCCGGTGTCACGGCCCACGGGGTGCCCGTCGTCGAGCCGATTGTGCTGCCCGCGGGTCCGTTGGCCATCAGTCCGCCGCAACCCGATGACATCGCGGGTGCCGTGGCCAACGTCGATCCCGGCCTGAACCTGGCGGGCGATCCCGAGCGGACCGCGTACTTCGCGACCTTCCTGGACGACACCGATCTGCCCGGCATGACGCGGGTGCGCGACACACGGCTGCAGGGCCCGACGCCAGCCGATGCGTTCTTCGTGGCGCAGCGGGGTTACGCGGCGGGCGATGCGCTGTGGCTCGGCACCAATCACGCCGCGGTGTGGCGCGTGGTCGATTCTCGCTGGGTGTTCCCGACTCCAGAGGAAGCCGCGGCTTACCTGACCTCGACGGATACTTGGCATTCCGAGGGGTTGCCGCGCGTGGAGGGCCTGCCGACCGCGGGCGATGAGGCGTTCGTCCATTTGGGCACGGTCGCGGGCCAGTTCTACGCCACGCCGTTGAGCACCGAAGTGCTGATGTTTCGCGTGGGTCGGGTGGTGTGCAAGCTCAAGGCGGTGCAGGGGCCCGATTCGCGGCAGGACCTGCGGGCGGGAACCGTGGCGCTCCTGGCCGACCGCATCGCGGCGCGCATCCGCCTGACGGTGGCCGCGGTGCGTCCCGAACTGGAACCGACCGAGATGCCTGCTGGGCCAGCAGCGCCGCCGCCGCCCCAGCATTGAGAACAACCCAGCGATCTCCTAGCCAACGTCGCCGGCTCCTGGCATGCTCCCGCCCCGCGCCGTCGTGGCATGGGTGCCCCGGACAGCCGCGCCGCCTCGTGCCTGCCTCTCTCGCTTGGATCTGCCTCGTGACACCGACCGCTGCCCTGCCAACCTCGCCCTTGCACGCCCCGCCGCCGCTGTCCCACTTGCAGGCGCTGGAGGCCGAAAGCATCCACATCATGCGGGAAGTCGCCGCGGAGTTCGAACGGCCGTGTCTGCTGTTCTCGGGCGGCAAGGACAGCATCGTCATGCTGCGGTTGGCGGAGAAGGCGTTTCGGCCCGGGCGCTTCCCGTTCCCGCTGATGCACATCGACACGGGCCACAACTTCCCGGAAGTGATTGCCTTTCGCGACAAGCGCGCGGCGGAACTGGGCGAGCAGCTCATCGTGCGCAACGTCGAGGACAGCATCCGCTCGGGCCGCATCGTCGAGCGCGCGGGCCAGGACAACTCGCGCAATCGGATGCAGATCACCACGTTGCTGGACGGCATTGCCGAGCACCGGTTTGACGCGGTCTTCGGCGGGGCTCGGCGCGACGAGGAGAAGGCGCGCGCCAAGGAACGTATCTTTTCCTTTCGCGATCAGCATGGTCAGTGGGATCCGAAGAACCAGCGTCCGGAACTGTGGAGCCTGTACAACGCGCGCATCCACAACGGCGAGCACATCCGCGTGTTCCCGATCAGCAACTGGACCGAACTGGACATCTGGCAGTACATCCACCAGGAAAAGCTCGAGATTCCGGACATCTACTACGCGCACCAGCGACCGACGGCGATCCGTTCGGGGTTGGTGCTGCCGATCTCGGACTTGCTGCCCGCCCACGAGGGTGAAGTTGTCGAGGTGCGCACCGTCCGCTTCCGCACCGTCGGCGACGCGAACTGCACCGCCTGTGTCGAGAGTCCCGCCGCAGATGCTCTTGACGTCATTGCAGAAATAGCCGTCACGCGCATCACCGAACGCGGCGCCACGCGCATGGACGACAAGGTGAGCGAGGCGTCCATGGAAGACCGCAAGCGCGCCGGGTACTTCTAGCCGCCAGCCCGCCAGGCACCCGTATCCCGCTACCGAACGACTCAGGGAATCGCATGGATTTGCTACGTTTCTCCACAGCAGGCAGCGTCGATGACGGCAAGTCCACGCTGATCGGACGTTTGCTGTTCGATTCCAAGGGCGTGTTCGAGGATCAACTCGAGGCGGCGCAGCGTTCCACGGTCAATCGCTCGGCTTCGGCGCTGGTCGGCCACGGCGCGGTCGATCTTTCGCTGTTGACCGACGGATTGCGCGCAGAACGCGAGCAGGGCATCACGATCGACGTCGCGTACCGCTATTTCGCCACGCCCAAGCGCAAGTTCATCATCGCCGACACGCCCGGCCACGAGCAGTACACGCGCAACATGGCGACCGGCAGTTCCACCGCCAACCTCTCGATAGTGCTCATCGATGCGCGCTACGGGGCTTTGGTGCAGTCGCGCCGCCACACCTTCATCGCCTCGATGCTGGGCATTGCCCACCTCGTGGTCGCCGTCAACAAGATGGATCTGGCGGACTACAGTCAGGATCGCTTCGAGGAGATCCGCCGCGATTTCGAACCGTTCGTGCAGCGCCTGGGTTTTCCCGAGGTGACCTTCATTCCGCTTTCCGCGCTCAACGGCGACAACGTGGTGACGCATTCGGCGGCGATGTCCTGGTACAAGGGCCCGACGCTGCTCGAACACCTGGAGAACGTCGACCTCACGAGTGACGAGAATCTCGACGGTTTTCGCTTTCCCGTCCAGTTGGTCATTCGGCCGAATCTCGATTACCGCGGCTTTGCCGGCCAGATCAGCTCGGGCGTGGTGCGCAAGGGCGACGAAGTGGTGGCGCTGCCGGCTGGAACGCGCAGTCGTATCGCCAAGATCGACACGTTCGACGGCGAGCTGGACGTAGCCGCCGCGCCGCGTTCGGTGACGCTTCTGCTCGAGGACGAGATCGACATCTCCCGCGGCGACATGCTGGTGCACCCGGATAGAATGCCGTGGATTGCCCGGGAGTTCGACGCTCGCATCGTGTGGATGGACGGCACGCCGCTGGACCTGTCGCGCCCCTACCTGGTCAAGCACACGACGCGCACGGTTCGCGCCCGCATCGCCCGGCTGCAGCACCGCATCGACGTCAACACGCTGGACGAGATGCCGGCCGAGACGCTGAACCTGAACGAGATTGCGCGTATCCGCATCGCCGTGGCGCAACCGCTATACCTGGATGCCTATTCGGACCACCGGCGTACGGGCAGCTTCATCCTCATCGATCCATTGACGAATGCCACGGTTGCGGCCGGCATGGTGGCGGCGGACCAACCGCAGGACGAGCAGGCGCTGGACGCGTTGCGGCGCATCGACCGGACTGCGCGCGAGGCCCAGGCGGGGCACAAGGCGACGGTGCTGTGGCTGACCGGGCCGGACGCCTCGACGCGCGGGCAGTTGGCGCGGGCGTTGGAGACGCGGCTGTTCCATCGCGGCGTACATGCCGTGGTGCTGGACGAGGACGCCGTGCGGGCGCTGACGCTGGGCCTGGACGCGACCGAAACCGTGAAACGTATCGCCGAACTGGCGCGGCTGCTGCTGCTGACCGGGCAAGTCGTCATCGTGGACGTGGCGGTGCCGTGTCGGGCGGATCGGCAGGAAGCGCGCTGGATCCTGGGCGTGGAGGATTTCGCCGAAGTCCTGGTGCAGGCCAGCGACGCAAGTCTGTACGATAACGCAGCATTCGAGAATCCACTGCTGCCCGACGCGACCGTGGAGCCGCGCCAGGGTGCCGATGCGGCGGTGGCGCGTTTGCTGCAGTGGCTGCACGACCGGGGTCTGTTCGGGGCGCCGCGGGTGGTCAGTCCGGGTGCGGGAATCTGAGCTGTTTTCTAGTCCCTGGAGTTTCGATGTCGATGTCCTCATTTCGCCTCGTGTTTCTTTCGCTCGCCGCGAGCCTCGCCCTGTCCGCTTGCGATGGCGGCGCCGCCACGGTGGCGATTGGTGCGGATGCCAAGGGCGACATCGGGCCCAAGCCGGTCTGCCAGGTCGACGCAGATTGTCCTGTGGGCGCAGTAGTTTGCCAGGCGAACCGCTGCCTCGAAGGCCAGTGCGCGATGGTGGCTGTGCCCGGAACCTGCGACGACGACAACGCCTGCACGACCGACGACCAATGCCTGGGCGGCAAGTGCGGCTCGCTGGCCAAGACGCCCTGCGACGACGGCAAGCCCTGCACGACCGATACCTGTGAAGCGGGCAAGGGTTGCAGCCACACGCCGGCCGGGGGACAAGCTTGTGATGACGGCAATCCGTGCACCAGCGACGACAAGTGCCTCAATGACGTGTGCAAAGCCGGCGGCGTGCGCACTTGCACCGACGACAACGTCTGCACCAACGATAGCTGCGACAAGACCTTGGGTTGCGTGTTCGCCCCGAAGGCCGGCCCGTGCAACGACAACAACGCGTGCACCGACGCCGACGCGTGCAAGGACGGCAAGTGCCTGCCGGGCACCGCGACCACTTGCGATGACGCGAACCCTTGCACCGCGGACGCTTGCGCCAAGGCCACCGGTTGCAGCCACGCCGCCAAGGCCGGACCGTGCAGCGACGGCAGCCTGTGCACCGAGGGCGATAGTTGCAGCGGTGGCGCGTGCTTGCCCGGCGCGGTGACGGTCTGCGACGACGGCGAGGACTGCACGATGGACGACTGCGACGCCGCGCTCGGTTGCGTGACGATGCCGATAGCCGGTACCTGCACGGATGCAAACCCTTGTACTCAGGAAGACTTGTGCCAGAGCGGCAAGTGCGCGTCCGGCGCGGCGACGCTGTGCGACGACGGCAACGCTTGTACGCTGGACAGTTGCGCGCCGGCCACCGGTTGCGCGCACACGGCGGGCGGCGACGGCGTTTCGTGTGGCGTAGGCGCGACTTGCGGCGGCGGCGCGTGCAAGGCTTTGCAGGTCAGCGCACCGTTTGGCCCGAGCGGCGCGGCCGGGTTCGCGGCGGCCCCCGATGGCCTTTGGATTTCACACGCTTGCCGGGTGACGCGCTATGACGCCACGGGCACGGCAGCGGTCAATCTGGGCAGCGACACGACTTGCACGGTCACGGATGGCCTGCAGGCGGCGGCGTATTTCGACCACCCGGATTCGCTGGCAGTAGGCGCGGGCGGCGCACTGTACGTCCATGACTTGGGCGCCAAGAGCATACGCCTGGTCACGGCGGGCAAGGTCTCGACCCTGGCGCAACTCAGCGCGGTGCCGCGGCAATTCGTGGCCACGGCGGCGGGCAAGCTGTACGCGACGACCAGCGCTTGCAGCATCGTCGCGGTCGACCTCGCAGGCGCGGTGACACCGGTCTGGCAGGCGGCGACGTGCGACGCGAACAACTCCGTGTACGGCTTGGCGATCGATGCCTCGGCGACGACCTTGTGGGTGTCGTTCGATACCGCCGCGCGCATCCGCAAGTTGGACTTGACCATCGCTGGCTCCCAGCCGGTCGAAGTGGCTGGCAGTACGCCGGGATGGCTGGACGGGCCGGCGGCGAGCGCGAAGTTCGACCAGCCCAAGGGTCTGGCGTGGCAGTCGGTGGGCGTGCTGGTGATCGCGGACTTGGGCAACCACAGGATCCGCAGGCTGAATCTCGGCGCGAACGCGACCGTGGCCACGCTGGCGGGCAACGGTACCGCGGTGGCGGGCGCGGGCGACGCGGCGCAGGTCGGCTTTCAATCGCCGACGTGGGTGCAGGTCTTCGAGGGCGCTGTGCACGTTCTGGATCAGGCGGCGGGTCAGGTGCGCAGGATTCAGTAGCGCGACGGGAGAACCCAGCGCCGCAGACCGGCAACTCGAGATTGTCGCGCGGCGACGACTTCAGGTTTGCAGTTTTCGCCAGATGGACTAACGTGAACCCGGTCTGGTCCAGTTGGGCCGGCAAGGAACGCGCATGTCTGACACCGTGAACATCCACGAGGCAAAGACCCACTTTTCGCAGTTGATCGACCGGGTTCAGGCCGGTGAGGAAATCACCGTCGCCAAAGCGGGGCGGCCCGTTGCCCGTTTGGTGCCCATCAGGCCGCCGGTTCGCGAACTCGGCGCACGCGCGGGCAAGATGTGGATGGCCGATGACTTCGACGCGCCGTTGCCCGAGGACTTCCTGATCGGCGGTGTGGTGTGAGGGCACTGCTCGACACGCACGTGCTGCTCTTTGCTGTGTACGAACCGCAGCGGCTGGGCCCCAAAGCCAGACAGCTCTTGCTCAATCGCGACGCGCGCTTGTACTGGAGCGTCGCAAGTTCGTGGGAAATTGCGATCAAGGTGGCGCTGGGAAAGTTGCGGTTGGACGGGCCAGTGCGCGAAGTGCTGTCGGAAGAGCTGTTGCGCGGCGGCTACACGCTGCTGCCCATCGATCACGCGCACGTCCTCGCGGTGGCCGATCTTCCGCGGCTGCATGGCGATCCGTTCGACCGCCTGTTGGTGGCGCAGGCATTGCACGACGGCCTGCCGATCGTTTCGGGCGATGGCCATTTGGCGGGTTATGGGGTTGAGGTGATTTGGTGAGGCGGGCGGCTCCTTTCGGTCGACGCCGGTAGACACAACCTCCAGGTTGTATCGAGATCGCGCCGACTCCCCCGCGCCGACTGGCCGCGAGTGAGCCTCTCTACGATCAACATGACGACCCTCCGTGTGTGTGCCTGAATCGGTTATGATTTTAACGACATGCTGGCTGGGGCTGTCAAGGTTGCCGCATCGGCACCGAAGGCTCGACCTTGACTGGCCCCAGGCGGCATGCGACGCTGGGAGGAGCCGACAGAGTCCCGTAACCTATGAATTTGGTGTGACTGTTGAAGGCGAGCTCGGGGCGGAGCTGGGGCCTGGGAGCGTGGCCAGGCGGGCGGGCGAACTGGCCGCGCGTGGTCCCGTAAAGAGATCCTTCGGGGGCTTCGAGCGCGATGCGCTCGAAATTCTCAGGATGACAGTGGAGAGAGGCCCGGGCACGTACGACACCCGAGGCCGGAGCCGGAGCCGGAGCCGGAGCCGGAGCCGTGGCCGGAGCCGGAATCGCTAGCAGGCTCAGTAACCTATGCCCGAGCCCGAGCCCGAGCCCGAACCCGAACCCGAGCCCGAACCCGAGCCCGAACCCGAACCCGAGCCCGAGCCCGAACCCGGACCCCGCCTGGCACGTTGGCAAGCGCGGCAGGTGCTCGCGGCTTGAACCATTGGCGCGAACCGCGCGCTCGACGAACAGCCCGCGCGACGTGGCCGCAACCTGCGCGATTACGCAGTCCGCAAAGGCACCGTCAGCACCGGGCAAGGCGAAAGGCGCACCACCTTCTCCGCCGTCGAGCCGAGCACCATGTGCGCCAGCCCGGTGCGCCCATGCGTGCCGACCACCACGAGATCGAAGTTGCCCTCGCGCGCCTGATGGACGATCTCGCCTGCCGCCGGGCCGATCCCCGTGGCGATGTCGACCTGCGCCGCGCCCGCCGCCTGCGCCGCCTGCTGCCACGCTTCGAGCGATTCCCGCGTGCGCAGTTCGACTTCGGCCAGCACCTCGGGACCGGCCGGCACGTAGCCCTCGGGCAGCACGTAGCCCGGTGGCGGGTACACGTGCAGGACCGTCAGCGAGGCCGAGAACTTCTGCGCCAGCTCGACCGCGAGATCGAGAGCACGCCGGGAAGGATCCGAGAAGTCCACCGGGCACAGGATGCGCTGGAAAGCCATGGCAATCTCCTGAGAGCGTGACGAACGGTGTGCGCTACACAATCAGCCTGCGCTTCGCCGGGGTGCACGGTCAAGCCGAACCACTGCCCGCCACGCCGTTGCGCGGTCACTTGTCCTGGATGCACACGATGCCGGCGAAGAAGTCCGTGCCGTCGTAGAAGGCCGGGACGTCGCCTTCCTTGCTTGCCACGTGCTTGTACTTGTTCGTGACTGCGCTGTCCGAGAAGCGGAAGTGCTTGCGGGTCTTGCCGTTCCACAAGTCGCCGGTCCAGCCACACTGGCCGTTGTAGACGAACTCGTCCGGGGCATTGCCGAGGAAGATCTGGTTGGCCTCTGCCGTGGTCGCTTGGTGATGGCCTTTCGGGCATTGATAGGTCTTGGTCTTCACCCATTCCGTGTTGTTGGTCACAGCGAAATGCACGTTCGGGAAAGCGACAGCTGCGCGAAAACCTTTGCATTTGTCGCTCATGTCCATCCAAGACAGGTCGACCGTGCAGCCGGTGGTGTCGAACGCCTTGCAGCCCGCCGCGCACTTCAACGTGCCGTCCGAGCCCGATCCGAGCTCGCTCGAGCACGTTGCCCCAGCCAGTTGCGTGCCGTCGCATTTCTCGACCGCGGCTTGGATGACGTTGTCGCCGCACGCCGCCGGTTTGCACACGTTGCTCGCGCACACCATGTCTTTCCCGCACAACGCGCCCTCGGTCAAGGCTTTGTGCTGGCAACCCGACGTCTTGTCACAGCTGTCCGTGGTGCAGGCGTTGCTGTCGTCACAACTGACCGGCGATCCGGCGCACTTGCCGGCGCCGCAGGTGTCCAGGCCGGTACAGGCGTTGCCGTCGTTGCAGGGCGACGTATTGTTCGCCGGTTGGCAGCCCAGCGTGGCATCGCAGCCGTCGGTCGTGCAGGCATTGCCATCGTTGCAGGTCAGGGGCGCGCCCAAGGTACACTTGCCGTTCGAGCACTTGTCCTTGTCGGTGCACACGCTGCCGTCCGCATCGCAGGCCGAGCCTTGCAGCGCCTTGCCGTCGTACAGGCACGTTCCGGTGCTCTGGTCGCAACTATCGAAGGTGCAAGCGGTCTTGTCGTCACACACCTTGGGCTTGCCGGTCACGCACTTGCCGTCCTTGCACGCATCGCCGACGGTGCAGGCCACGCCGTCGTCGCAGGGATCGGTGTTGGTCGCGACGGTGCAGCCGGCCTTGGCGTCACAGCCGTCGTCAGTGCAAGGGTTGCCGTCGTTGCACACTTTGGGCTTGCCCGCTGCGCACTTGCCGTCCTTGCACGCGTCGGCCACCGAGCACTCGCTGAAGTCCGCGTTGCACAACACCCCGTTTTGCGGCGAGCCGGCATGTTCGCAAACGCCAGTCTGCACGCTGCACGAGTCCGCGGTGCACGGGTTGCCGTCGTCGCAATTCTTGTCCTTGCCCGCGAAACAATTGTTGTTCTTGCACTGATCGCCCACGGTGCAGGCGTTGTTGTCGGCGTCGCAAGCGGCGGTGTTCGCCACTTTCTGGCAGCCGTTGACGGCGTCGCAATCGTCGTCGGTGCAAGGGTTGTTGTCGTCACAGTTTTTCGGCTTGCCCGGCACGCACTTGCCCGTCCCGCACTTGTCGCCCACGGTGCACACGCTGTCGTCGGCGTTGCAGGCCGCGCCCTCGAACGCGCTGCCGTCGAACACGCACTGTCCACTCGTCGAGTCGCAGCTATCTGAACTGCAAGAGCTCTTGTCATCGCAGGTCTTCTTCGTGCCGGCCACGCAACTCGCGTCCTTGCACAAGTCGCCGACCGTACACGCGTCGCTGTCGCTGCAAGGGATGGCCGCCGCCTGATGGTTGCAGCCGATCTTGGGGTCGCAACTGTCCTGCGTGCACAAGTTGCCGTCGTCGCAGTTGACGTCATTGGCTTTGCAGATCCCACCCTTGCAAGTATCGCCCGTGGTGCACGCACTGCCGTCGTCGCAACCCGCCGTGCTGTTTATGTATTTACAGCCGATGTTGGGATCGCAGGCCTCGTAGGTGCACGGGTTGCCGTCGTCGCAGTTCTTGACCTTGCCGGTGCACGCGCCGCCTTTGCAGGTATCGAGCTCAGTGCACGCCTGGCTGTCGTCGCAGTCCAATCCCTCGGGTTTGTTCGCGAACTTACAGCCGCCGCTGGTCGGATCGCAGCTGGGCAAAAGGCACGGCTTGCCCACGTCGCAATCGATCGGCTTGCCTTTCTGACAGTCGCCGCCCTTGCACACGTCGCCGGTCGTGCACAGGTTGCCGTCACTGCAGGCCACGCCGTCGTCCGCCGTCAAGGTGCAGCCCTCGGCGGGATCGCAGATGTCCTTGGTGCACGGGTTGTCGTCGTCACAACTCTTGAGCGGTCCGGACTTGCACACGCCGCCCACGCACTTGTCGTTCTGGGTGCACACGCTGCCGTCGGCGTCGCAGGGCTTGTCGATCGATTCGTGAATGCAGCCGTCCTTCTCCTTGGTGGCGAGCGAGGCCTTGCACTGGTCTTGCGTGCAAGTGTTGGCGTCGTCGCAGGTCGCCTCGTCGGTCAGGCCGTTGCAGTCGTTGTCCAGGCCGTCGCAGATCTCGGGCTTGGCGTCCGGGGCCTGGCATACGGACAAGCCCGCGGTGCCGCACGTCCGCTCGCCGACGCACTGGCCGATCACCTTGCCGTCCGCGCCCTTGACCACCACGGAGCACTTCGTCTTGAGGCCCTGCTGGCTGGCCAGGGCGGAGCACGTACAGGTGCCCAATCCGTCGCCCTCGTCCGCCAACGCCACGCATTGCTTGGCTTCCTTGCCTTCGACCGACTGGACCGACTTGCACGCGAAGCCGCCAGCGCACTCCGAGTTCTTCTGGCACGCCGCGCCGCAGAACTGGCCGACCGTGCCGTAGTCGACACACACGCCGCCCACGAGGCCCAGCGACGCGCAATCGCTCGAAGCGGCGCAAGGGTTGCAGATCCGACCGTAGCGGGGCACGCAGATGCTGACGGTGTCGCCGCCCGGTGAATTGACGGTGTTGCACGCATAGCCTGCGGGGCAATCCGCGGTGCAGGTGCGCGCGCATTGCTTGCCGTCGGGCGTTTCGATGCAGAAATTCTGCAGGCAGTCGCTGTTGCTGTTGCAGGAGCAGCCGGCGCCCCCCGAACCAGCCGCGCATTCAGTGGCCGGGAACTCGAAAGTGAAGGCGTCCGTGCCGATCGCCAGATCGTCGAGCGTCTCGGCGTTCTCCAAGTCCTCTTCGATCGCGATGTCGTCGGTCTGCTGCGAGGCGACCGGCGGATCGGATCCGCACCCGCCCAGCAGGCCCATACCCAGGAAAAGGCACACGAAAGGCGCTATACGTAAGCGCGCAGGGCGCGTCGGCAAGGGCATACGGCTCCGGTCCAGGCGCCGCCGCCGCGGGGGGAGGCAGGTCGGCGGCTTGGGGCGGAAACGTAGCAGGCGTGCGAGGCTCTCGCAAATCCCCATTGCCGGGACCG
>CAYHHL010000181.1:0-12162 GCA_964356325.1 uncultured Enterobacteriaceae bacterium
GAACCCGAACCCGAACCCGAACCCGAACCCGAACCCGAACCCGGAGCCGGAGCCGGAGCCGGACCCGGACCCGAACCCGAACCCGGACCCGAACCCGAACCCGGAGCCGGAGCCGGGGCCGGAGCCGGGAGCGGACGCGGGCGGGACTGGCGACGCTGGGCTGGACTCGTACGCAACCGACGCTGCAGACGTCGGGATTGCGGCCAAGCCACCCGCCCTGGTCGACAACGGCTGCGGCTGCCAGATCGCGAGCGGCACGAGGTCGCCGCCGCCGCTCGGTGGCAGCTTGCTGTTGACCCTGGCGCTGCTGACTCTCGGCCTGGCGCGGCGGTTCGTCAGGCGTGGGCCAACGGCGAACTCCGGGGCTTCGCGATGACGCTTGGCGGAGCCTGCTCGTCCAACGATGCATGGCAGTGCGGGCAAGTGTCTTCGGTCGCGAGGCATTCTTCGCCACAATGGCGGCACTGGCGCAACCGGCCGTGCGGGCGCATGCCGAGATAGAAGGCCAAAGCGACAGGTCCCAGGAACAGCATCGCGACCATCCAGCCGATCGGCTTGTGGATGCCGCGGGCTCGTGCGTCCGGCCAAAGCCAAAGCATGAATGCGATGTTGATGATCGCGTAGGCCAAGGGGAGCAGGACGAGAAAGGCCAGGAGCGAGTCGCCCGCGGCCGAGTTCGTCGAGATGATTTGCGCCATAGGCAGGCTGGGCATAGCACGTCTCCCGTGGTTCCGGCCGCGCTCGAGGCGAATGCGCGCCAGACGCTGTTGCAGGTGATTGCCTCGCGTCGGTTCAAGCTGCTGTATTCACGCTGCCCCCTGCGACGCGCGCGGTCAAGCGAAGCAGGCTTGATCTGCGCCGTAACAGCTGGAGATCGCAACGAGGTTTGCCAGCAACTGCGGTGCCATCAAGCGCAATCCATGCCGGCGCGCAAGGCTGTGATCCCGGGCACGAAGATCGCGTCGTCGCTCAGCAACCCCATGACCAGATGACCTTCTGAAGGCATGTCGAAATACCAGCCCGGCTGGAGCAGCACACCGTGGTGGCGCAGCAGGTGCAGGGCCCACCCCTCGTCGCTCAGCACGCGGGGCACGCGCAGGATCGCGCTCCAACCGCCGTCGGCCGGCAGCACCGACGCGATCGAGCCGCGCAACGCCTGCTCCAGGGCCCCGCGATGCGCATCGAGACGTTGACGCACCTCCGCCTGGATCCTCGGCCGCAGTGCGAGCAGCAGGGGCAGGGCGTGCTGGACCGGCGTCGCGACCGAAAGACACGTGTCGGCGATGACTTCCAGCCGAGCCAGGGCGTCGTGCAGCAGCGGGGCCGGACCACTCGCGGCGATCCAGCCGAGCTTGAGCTGGGGCAACAGACACACCTTGGACAGCCCAGACAGCACGAACGTCAGGCACCGCGGCTCGCCCGTCAGTGTCGCCGCGCGATCGGTCAGCCTGGGATCCAGCGTGTCGGCGAACACCTCGTCGCTCAGCAAGGCCAGGCCCCGTTCGGCACAAAGCTCCACGATAGCCTCGCGTTCCGCCGTGTGCAGGACCGCGCCCGTGGGATTGTTCGGCGAGACCAGCAGCACCGCGCGCGTCCGTTCGGTGACCGCGTCGCGCAGGGCCTCGAGGTCGACGTGCCACTCGCCGGCAACATAGCGACTTGGATAGGGATCCACCGCCACGGACTCCAGCGCCGCCAGGTACTCGAACAGCGGATAGCTCGGCGTCGGGATCAGCACCCGATCGCCTGGGTCGCACAACAGCTTGAAAAGCCACGCGTACGCTTCGCTCGTGCTCGCGGTCAGGATCACCTGCTGGGGCGGCACGCGATTGTCGTGGTACTGGGCCACCGCCTCGCGCGCCAGGAGCAGACCGAGCGGCTCCGGAACGTACAGGTGATTGTCCGGATGCAGCAGCGCTTCGGCCACTTCAGCGTGGGGAAACGGCAGGTTCACCCGGGTCGGATTGGTCTCGGTGAGGTCCAGCATGGGCAGGCCGAGCGCGCGCCGTTCCGCCACCGCCAGGGTCAGCGGATTGTCCTGCAAGTTCCATCGTGTACGTTGCGAGAACATCAGCCACCACGGTTTCAGCCTACAGAAGAATCAGCCGATGGTCTCGACCTCGCCGTCCACGAACGCGCGCATGTACTCCTGGTAGGCGCGCCAGCCGTAGTCGATCTGCTCGAGATGCTTGGCTTCCAGTTCACGCACGACGCGCGCCGGGCTGCCCATGAGCATGACCCGGGGCGGAAACTTCTTGCCGACGGTGACCACGGTGCCGGCGGCGACGATGCTGAACTCGGCGATCTCGGCATTGTCCAAGACTGTCGCGTGCATGCCTATCAGGCAGTCGTTGGCGACCTGGCAGCCGTGCAGGATGGCGCCGTGGCCGACGGTGACGCGCTCGCCGACCGAGGTATGGCTGAAGTTCTGCGTGGTATGCACGACGCTGCCGTCCTGGATGTTGCTGTAGGCGCCGATGCGGATGGGGCCGCAGTCGCCGCGCAGGACCACGCCGGGCCAGATGCTGACGTGGGCGCCTATCTCGACGTCGCCGATGACGGTGGCCATGGGGTGGACCCACGCGGTCGGGTGGATGACGGGGGCGATGCCTTTGTACTTCTGGATCACGCACATACTCCGTGTCGAGGGGGGCTGGTCGAGGCTGCGTGCCGGCAGGGGCACGGTTCTGCGGCCGGTGAGCATGCGGTGTTTTGCGGTGCTGCGCCACGGTCCGATGCAACCCGGGATCCGGACTCGACGACAGCCTGCGCGTGAATCTTCTGGACGTCCGCGTGCTTCGTTTTCGGGACGGGCTGAGAGCCACCTCGCGATCACGGCGGTTCGGTCCGCGTCGCACCAGGGATCGCTGTAGAATCACGGCCTTGACCGAAGGAAGCCTCGCGCGCGCCGGCCGTCGAGTCGCGGCATTTCCGTCCGTCCGCCACTGGTCTTCACGTGGCCCTTGACTCGCCGCGAATCGTCTCTAGGGTTTCGCATGTTGGCGTGGCGCGACCGGTTGCTAACTGGGATGCGGCAACGCTACGCTGAACTCGACGCGGCGTGTCGTACGCGTCGGCCCCATCAGACGCAGCCCCGCGAAAGGCTGCAGGAGTGTGTAATGCGCGAAGCCCCCCAGACGGAACCTCCCTCGGCCGGTTTGCTGCCCGAGCCCGCCGCCGCCCGCATCGAGGGTGACGCCGACGAGCCTCCCTCGGTACCTGAGGAACCTCCGTCCTCCCTGTTCTTGGATGCCGGTGCGACTGCGTTCGTGGATGCTGGCGCGACCGTCCAAGCCCTCGATCCGACAGCGCGAACCCGCCGCCACACCCCGCAGGACTCGCTGCTGCCGCGCCGCCGCAAGGCCCGTCGCCTGGCGTTCGTGTGCAACGTCAAGCCGGGCTCGATGCCGCTGCAGGCGCGCACCGAGCAGGCCCACGCTGGACCGGACGACGAGTTCGAAGAGTTCGACAGCCCGGCGACCATCCTGGCCCTGGCGCAACTGCTGACTTCTGAAGGCTATGCCGTCACGGTGCTCGAGGCCGACCGCACACTGCCCAGGCGGCTGACTGCCGGCAACTTCGACCTCGTGTTCAACATGGCCGAGGGCAAGGGCGGTCGCTGTCGGGAAGCCCTGGTGCCGGCGCTGTGCGAATTGCTCGGTCTGGCCTACACGGGCTCGGATCCGCTGACGTTGGCGGCGACCCTGGACAAGTCCGTGGCCAAGCGCCTGGTGTCGGCCGACGTGGCGACGCCGCGCTGGCTGACGGTGCGCAGGCTAGCGGATCTCGAGCGGTTCGACCTGACGTTCCCTGTGTTCGCCAAGCCAAACGACGAAGGCTCGTCCAAGGGCATCCACGCCAACAGCCGTTGCGAGGACTTCGCGGCCCTGCTGACGGTCTGCACCGGCCTGCTCGACACCTACGGCCGGCCGGTGCTCGTCGAGGAATTCGTGCGCGGTGACGAGGTGACGGTCGGCGTCGTGGGCAACCAGGATCCGGAAGTCATCGGCATCATGCACGTCGTCCCGCTGCAGAAGCCGAGCGACCCGAACCACAGCACGGCGGATTTCGTCTACTCGCTCGAGGTCAAGCGCGACTGGGAACAGCAGGTGCGCTACGCCATCCCGCCCGAACTGCCCGAGGATGTTTGCAAACGCATCGAGGCGGCGGCGCTCAAGGCCTTTCGCCTGCTGGACTGTCGGGACGTGGCGCGCATCGACTTCCGGGTGACCGCAGATGGCGAACCGCACTTCATCGAGGCCAATCCTTTGCCGGGGTTGTCGCCGATCTCGGGCGATCTCGTGCTGATGGCCAAGGCGATGGGCTGGACCTGGGAGCGGCTGATTAAGCGCATCGTGGCCGAGGCCGAGTTCCGCCAGGGCGTACTGCGCCCGACGCTGGTGCCGACGCACAAGGCCACGGGCGCCTCGGTGTCGCGGATCGACAAGCGCAAGGCCCAGCGCCCGCTGCCTTTACTCGAACGGATGCTGGACGAGCCGGCCTCGATTTCGGGCTAGGAGCACGCCGGATCGATGCGGGTCGCGATAGCCTACAGTGCGCAACGGCACACGCCGGATACGGATTTGACCGCCGTGGTGGAGGCCCTCGCCTCGGCCCTGGCAACGCTGGGTCACACGCCGACCGCGGTGCCGTTGGGCATGGACATCGCCAAGTTCATGGCGGAACTGGCGGAGGCGCGGCCCGAAGTGATCTGGAACCTGTGCGAAGAAGCGAGCGGTCGGGCCGGGCGCGAATTGCACGCGGCGGCGCTTCTGGAGTTGCAGGACGTGCCGGTGACGGGAACGCCCGCGTCGGCGTTGGCGCTGTGCCTGGACAAGGGCCTGTGTCGCGACGTACTGCAAGCCCACGGCGTGCCGGTTCCTGAAGCAGTGCGCGTGGATCGACCTGGGCCGCTGCCCGCGCGGGTGCCGCTGCCGGCCATCGTGAAGCCCGCTTGCCAGGACGGCAGCGTCGGCATCGATCGCGATTCCGTAGGCCACACGCGCGCTGCGGTCGAAGCGGCAGTGCAGCGCTTGGTCGAGGCGGATCTGCTGCCGGCGCTGGTGGAACGCTTCGTGGCAGGTCGTGAACTCAACGTGCTGCTGCTGGGACCGCGCGGGGGCCCTGTGCAGCACGTGGCGGTGGGCGAAATCACGTTTGACGAACTGCCCACCGGTGAACCGCAAATCCTGACGTACGCAGGGAAATGGGACGAGGCCTCGGATGCCTTCCTGCGCACGCCGAGCCGCTACCCGGCCCAGGTGGACGCGGCACTGCGGGCGCGGCTGCAAGACCTGGGAACTCAGGCATTTGCCTGTCTACATCTCGCGGGTTATGCGCGCTTGGACGTGCGGGTGGACGCGCAGGGCCAGCCGTTCGTCGTGGACGTCAACGCCAATCCGGACGTGTCGCCGGGCGCGGGACTGCAACGGGCGTTGCCGGGCCTGGGGCTGACGTTTGCCGACTTCGTGGCGCTGCAGCTGCAATGGGCGTACGTGCGCTGAACGATTCGTTTCCGGCCCCGCCGTACAGGAGTTTCTCGATGCCGCAAGCCGCTGTCCGCCTCGCCACGCCCGCCGACCGTCCCGCGATCGAACACCTGCTGAGAAGTGCCGGCAATTTCAACGAAGAGGAATGCGACGTCGCGCTCGAACTGGTCGACGTCTTCTTCGGCACCGGTCCGACCGCCGGGCCCGAAGGCGACTACCCGACGCTGGTCGCGGAACTCGACGGCGCCGTGCTGGGTTACGCCACCATCGGCAAGACACCGTTCACGCTCGGCACCTGGCATCTGTACTTCATCGCCAGCGATGCGACCCGCCGACGCACCGGCATCGGTCGGACTTTGTGCCAGGCTATCCGGGACTTTGCTGTTCTCCGCGGCGGCAAGCGGTTGGTACTCGAGACCAGCGGTCGCGATCTCTACGAGGCGACCCGCGCCTTCTACGCAAGTACTGGCTTTCACGAGGAAGGTCGCATCGCGGACTACTACAGCCCCGGCGACCCGGTGGTCTACTACTTGTGGCGCTGGTGACCGCGCGCCAACGACACGAGGCGAGTGCAAAAACCGAGCGAGGAAGCCTCCTTGTCGAAGGCTTCCTCGCGGGTTCGAACGCTTGCGGTGCCGAGCCTAGAACTCGACGCCCAGGTTGACGTTGCCCTGCCAACTGCTCAGGTTCGCCGTGCCGAGCAGGTCGTTGCTGAACGACTGCCGGTAGCCCGCGCGGGCATCGACCAGGAAGCCCTTGTTGCGGAATGCGAGACCCAGCGCCGCGGGGATCTCCACGACATCGTCGGTGTCCTTCACGTTGGACGTGTTGACGTCGGAGCGGATGTTGTAGTGCCGCCACGCGACGCCCGCCGCGACGAACGGTTGCCACATGCCCGTCGCCAGGTTGACACGCGCCAGACCTTCAGCGCCGTTGGACATCAGCAAGGCGTTGCGGTCCAGGCCCAGGGCATCGATGGCCTGGGTCGAACCGACGTAGGCCGCCTCCAAGGCGATGGGACTGCGCGTGCCGTAAGTCAAGCGCACGTTGTAGCCGCCGCCCGTCTTGGTCACGTCGCGGATGTCATTGTCCAAGAAGCCGGTCACGCCACCGCCGCCCTCCACCGACATGCCACCGGGCGTGCGGATGAAGCTGGGCTTGTTGGAGCCACTGGGCTGGTATTCCGGAACGCTGTAATTGTAGCTGCGGTCGTCGGGCACCGGCGTGGTGTCCATCGGAATGGTAGGATCGCCGGTCTTGTACGGGTCGACGGCCGGCGCAGTGGTGTCCGGCGGCATCGCCCCTTCGGCACTGGCCAGTTGGGGCCCCATGGTGCCAACGAGAATGGCCGTCCAGGCGAGAATGCGTGTCTTCATAGATTCCTCCTGATGCAAAGGCGCTTCGCACGGAGGCACTGGAGCGGCCAACCGGAGCACTGGCACCGACTTGACCTCTCTGACCGCGGAAGCTGCTTTCTGCATGTTCAGAACACGCGTCACGCGCGGACCTGTCAAGCGAGGAGGCTCAATCACGGTCTTGGCCACGGCGAACCCTGGCTTGCTGGCACAGGAATTCGGCCCAGGTGCGACGGTCAGGCGCTGTCGGTTAGCAGTCAGCGCAGGGCGGTTCGATCCGCGCAGAGACCGCCCCAGTGAGCGAGAACCGCATCCCCGTCGGCGACCAGCGGCTTGACGCTCAAGTTGCCCTTGTTCATCACCGACGTGCGCACCGACGGTTCGATGTGCCACAAGCCCCAGGCATGGCCCATTTCGTGCGCGAGGGTGATGGCGCGCTGCGAAGGATTGGTCAGCGACGTGTTGATCACGACTTCGCCGGTCTCATCCAGGTAGATGCCGAAGAACGCGGGCAACGCCTTCTCGAACCGCACGGGCAGGTGCTGGGCGTTGGGCGATTCCACGCGACTGACCTGCGTGAGGCCGGCCGTGTGCCACATCGCGATGGCGGTATCGATGCTTTGCAGTTGCGCGGGCGACACGTTGGCCGGCGGCACCACGACCAGCGGCAAGCACGGGTCATAGTTGACCTTCATGCTCGTGGTTTGCTCCGCGGCACACGCGGCGAGGCCCACGGCCAGGCACGCGACGAGGGTGTAGGTGCGCAGTGGGGACTCCGGGGCGGATCGAGCAGGTGGGCGGTTGGCCAGGAGGTGGCCAGGAGAGGGCCAAGCCTGCCTCTCGCGCTGCCGGGACGCAACGGTAAATCACGCAACTACTGGAAATTACTGTTAACTAGCAAGGGGCTACTCGACACGCAGCAGCAGGGCCTTCATGCGCCCGCCGGGATGATCGAGGCTTGCCGGGCGATGCTGGACCTGCAGGACGCGGCGACCGGCCAGATGCGCGCCGTCGAGCACCATCTGATGGAAACGCTTGCGATCGATGCCCGCGTGGTTCGTGCTCGCGAGGATCATGCCGGCCGGTGCCAGCAGGCTCAGCGCCGTCGCCACCAACTCGCCGTAATCGGTCGCCGCCGAGAAACGCCTCGTCTTCACGCGCGAATAGCTGGGCGGATCCAGGATGATAAGATCGAAGCGGTCGCCCCGACGGGCCAGGCGCGGCAGCCAGTGGAAGACGTCGCCGCGGATCAGGTCGTGGCGCGTGGCATCGCTAAAACCGTTGAGTTCGAGGTTGGCACGCCCGGCATCGAGGTTGCCCTGCGACGCATCGAGGCTGACCGTGCGCGCCGCCCCGCCCGCCGCCGCCGCCACCGAGAAAGCGCAGGTGTAGGCGAACGTGTTCAGCACCCGCAGCCCCGCCGCATGTTCTTTGACCCAAAGGCGATTGTCGCGCTGGTCCAGGTAGATGCCGGTGCCCAGACCGCCGCCGAGACGCACGTGGAAACGCAGGCCGTTCTCCAACACTTCGGTCTCAGCCGGCGCGCTGCCGAACACCGGCATCTGCGGGGCCAGACCCGCCGCCACGGCATCGACCACGGTATTGGCCTGACGCGGCCGCAACTTGAGATACACCGCCCGCGCGCCCAACCGCTCGCCGACGTGCCGCGCCACCTGGATGCTCGCCTGCATCGCGTCCTGAAGCGCTTGGGGCTCGGCGTTCAGGCCCAGGTCGATCAGGCTGTTGAACACGAGATCCGGGCCGTAGCGATCGATCGCCAGGTCGTCCACCTCACTGTCCAGCAAGCGGAAAGCGTTGGTGTCGCGGCTCCGGCCCAGCACGAAGCGACGCAGCAGCGCGGCATCCAGGCGATCGTCCAGCGGCTCGGCCTCCTCGTGGGCCAGCCAGCGGGCAAACGCAGGCGGCAGGGGCGATTCCAGCGTCGCTTGGGGCATTTCCACAAGAGTGCGATGCAGCATCAGGCGGCTCGCGGTCGGAGCCACGGCGTCGATCTCCCGGCCAAGCTCCTCGCGCGGCGCCGCCACACGCAGGCCGATACTCTCCAGTTCCCGCACGAGATCCAAGCACTTGCCGCTGTGGTAGCGCAACGTCACGAGCGTACGATGGCGCAGCGACCGCACCGCCCTGACCTTGATCTGCAGCGTGTCCAGGTGGCGGGCCACGGCATCGCGACGGTCGCGTTCGTGCGGCGCATCGCCCGGCCAGCGGTACAGGCCCACGACCGCGGTGAGCCGCACGCGGCCCTGGAGTTCGACCTGCTGCAGCACCGCCGCGGCATCGGGCCGGCGCGCGACCACGCAGACGCCCGAGACGGTCCGGCCCGCGCTGGGAGTGGCCTTCAACTGCCCGTCCAAGGGATCGAACACCACCGTCAGCGGCAGGGTGGGATCCGCCAACCCCTGTTCCTGCCAGTACAAACGCAGGCGGTCGAGCACGTCGTTGCGCAAGGCGTGGGCGTGCGGCTCGAGACGCTCGGGCCCGGGCGGACACGCCACTTCGGCGGGCTTGTCCAGCGCGACCCAGTCAGGCGTATCAGCCAAAAACCAACGGCTTAGCAGGGGCGCCCACAGAAGATCGGCGTTCATCCAGGTATCGTGCATCACTCTTCGGGGCTCGCCAGGCGCGAGCGTTTTCCGGTGCGTGGGCCGACCGGGGCAAAAAGCCTACCTGCCGGATCGCGGTGGGGCAAGCGCAAGGCGGCGAGCCAGGCGCCCCTGCGCGAAGTCGCTTGCCCCGGTGGCCTAGACATCGCTATCCTGAAACGAGGGAGGCTCGATGCGCAGTTGGCGTCCGTTCATGTCCGCCATCGTCCTGTTCGTCGCCGTGCTCGGTTGGGCGCGGGTCGCGGAGGCGGGCATTTGCCAGTGCCGTCGGACCGAAGCCGGCGTGTGCGAACGCTGGAGCCAACGTACCGTCCCATATACGATCTACGCGCCGGCTGAGACGCCCGACGGCATCACCAACGACCAGTTGCGCGCCGAGGTCGAAGCCGCGTTCGAGACCTGGCAGTCCGTGCAGTGCGCAACCTGCAGCCAGGCCGTTGGCGCGCAGTGCGAACCGGTGCCATGCGAGCCGAACCCGCTGGGTATCCGCTTCGAATTCGCAGGGTTCGCCAACAAGCCGACCCTGGCGACGCAATGCCTCATGGCGGGAGCGCCGTCGCCGTGTCCGGGTATGGCGGCCGACACGGTGCAGGTGGCGCTCATCCGCAACGAGGCGGACTGGCAGCTGGATCCGACCAAGGTGACGCAGACGATCCTGACGGTGAAGCAGTCGAGTGGGCGCATCATCGACGCGGACATCGTACTGAAGGACAGCAAGCACTCGTTCTGCCTGGACAAGTGCGGACCGGGGCAGTACCAGCTGCGGGCGGTGTTGTTGCGTGAAATCGGCCACTTGCTAGGCATGGGCTCCAGCGACGATGCCGAAGCGCTGCTGGCCGCGGACTTCAAGCCGGGCGCGCACGTGTCCAACGAGCTGTCGGCCGCGGACATGGGCTGCGTGTGCCAGATCTACCGGAGTTCGATGGACCTGGCCGATTGTCAGACGCCAACCGAGGCGATTCCCGGCGCGGTAGGCTGCCAGGCGAGCCAGCCCGCGAGTTCAGGCAAGTCCGCTTGGTGGCTGGGCATGGTCGCGCTGGGTCTGCTGACCTTGCGGCGCTACAGGAACGGGCGCAACTCGCCGGTGCCGACCCGCCGCGCGTAGTCTTCGCCGACCCCAGGACAATCGCCGAGCGCCCGGCAGCCGCGACACGCTTCGGGGTGGACCGACAGCGCGGCTTCGATGTGGCGGATGGGATACAAGCGATCGCCTGTGATGTCATCGAGGTAGTGCGTCTCGCCGAAGCCTGAGCGGCTGACGTCGCGCACGCTCGGGTCGCCGAGCACGCAGGGCGGCACGCTTTCGACCACGACGTCCCAGCCGTGCAGGTCGGCGGCGCTGCGGACGGCGCGCAATTCGGCTTCGATGTCGCTGTAGGTCAAGTGGATTCCTGCCCAGTCGCCGCCCTTGCCGACCGTGGTGGGGAACGCGAACTTGACCTGGAAGCCGCCCGTCCAGGTGGCGTGACACCAGCGCACATAGTCCAGCAGCGTGCCGGCGGTGTGGGTGGTGAGCACGCAGTTGAGCATGAGTTGCGCGCCGGCGTGGAGCAATTCGCCTATGCCCGCGATGATTTCGGCGTGGCCCTTGGCGCTGACGCCGCTGATGAGCTGGCTGGTTTCGGGGAGGTGCGAGTGCAGGGAGACGATGGCGCGCACCAGGCCGGTCTCGACCGCGCGGGCGGCAAAGGCGGGATCGGCAAAGCTGCGGCCGTTGGTGTTGGAATCCCAGGAGATGCCGTGTTCACCGAGGCGGGCGACGACGTCCCAGAATCCTGGGTGGATGGTGGCTTCGCCTCCGGTGAGGACGACGCGGCGGATGCCCCGGCCGTGCAGGAAGTCGGCGCGGCGCAAGAGATCGGCGGTAGGCGGGAAGTAGGCTTCGGGGCGGCCGGAGTTGGAGCACATCGGGCACTTGTTGTTGCACTGTTCGCCCAGGCGGAACAGCGCGAGACTGCGAGGCGTGACAGCGAGTTCCGCGGAGATTCGGCGGCGCAACCAGCGTGGGCTGGCGGCGGCGACGGGCAGGGCGGGTGTGTCGCGGGCGGTGGTCATGGCCGTGATTGTGCCGTACGCGGCGCGGCTGTGCCATGGTGGGTTGCGGGGCGTGGTGGAGCAGGGCGGGCGCGCGGGCGGGCGCGGGCGAGGCGGAGGCATTGACCCTTGGCGGGGGCGGGCCTAGACTTTGCGCGCTCGGTGCTTGCGCCGGGGATGCGCGACTAGCTCAGCTGGATAGAGCGTTGGCCTCCGAAGCCAAAGGTCCCCGGTTCGAACCCGGGGTTGCGCGCCTGAAATCACTACAGAAACCGTGAGTGCCGTCTCTGAGATCCCTGCGGGGACAACCTCCAGGGGACAACTTCCCCAACTCGCGCGTCCGGCCCTCCTACCGCCTGGGACCGCGCGAACGGCGCCATTCCGCCTGCAATCCGCCCTTTCGGTCGCCGCGCGGACCGCCGTTCCAATCGGCGTGCTGTCCGTCCTGCGTCGGGACGTCCTGTGCTGCTGCCACCGCAGGTGTGACCGGCGGCGCGGGTTCGGCGAACGCGGTTGTCCCCTCGCCGGTTGTCCCCTGCGGGCTGTCCGCGCGCCGCCGCCGCACCGGCATCCTGCTGACCGCTTCCATCTTGGCCGTGGCGCTGGCGTGGTGGTACCTCTCGGTCATCTCCTCGGTCGTGTGGCCGACGATGGCCCGAA
>CAYHHL010000182.1:0-12133 GCA_964356325.1 uncultured Enterobacteriaceae bacterium
TCGAAGCGGTGCTGGCCGGGTTGCGCGACGGCAAACAGAAGTTCGGCATCCGTTCGGGGCTCATCATCAGCGCGCTGCGGCAGATCGATCCGAAGTGGTCGCTCCGGCTGGCGGAATTGGCGGTGGCGTACAAGAACAAGGGCATCGTGGGCTACGACCTCGCCGGTGCCGAGGACGGGTTCCAGGCCAAGAAGCATGCCGCGAGCTTCCACCTGATCCGCAGCAACAACGTCAACTGCACGGCGCATGCCGGCGAAGCGTTCGGGCCCGAGTCGATCCATCAGGCGGTGCATGACTGCGGCGCGCACCGGATCGGTCACGGCACGCGGTTGCGCGAGGACGGCGACCTCCTGAACTTCATTGCCGATCACCGCATCCCGATCGAAGTCTGCCTGAAATCCAACGTGCAAACGCGCGCGGTCGACAGCATCGACAGCCATCCGATTCAGTTCTACCACGACTTCGGCGTGCGGGTGACGATCAACACGGACAACCGCCTGATCACCAACACCACGGTGACCGACGAGTATATGTTGTGGATCAAGCAGTTCGACGCCAGCGTCAGCGACGTGCGCGAGGTGGTGATCAACGGCTTCAAGAGCGCGTTCCAGCCGTACCGGGTGCGCCAGGACATGCTGTCGCGCGTGATCTCGGAGATGGACGCGCTGATCAAGGAAGAGACCGAGCGCTACCGGCAGGCCAGTGGCGACCCGGACCCTGCGGAAGTGAAGCGGGATCGGCGCGGGACCAGCCAGAAGATCGCCGAACGTCGTCGCGAGACCGGCCAGCATCCGGTGATTCGTCACGCCGCTGAAGCGTAGCGGGACATGATCGATACCCACGCGCACATCGCCATGGAGGGTTATGACGGCGGCTTGGCCGGACTTCTGCACAGGGCGGTCCAGGCTGGTCTCACCCACATCATCGCCATCGGCGCGGGCGGTGACCTCGAAGAAGCCGAGTCAGCGCTACGGGTTGCCAGGATCCAGCCTGGAGTCAGCGCGGCCTGCGGCATCCATCCGCACGACGCGGAGGAAGTCGACGACGTCCTGTGGGCCGGCATCAGCCGCCTGTGCGCCGAGCCCGAAGTGGTCGCGGTCGGCGAGACAGGTCTCGATTTCCACTACAACAATTCGCCGCCCGAGGCGCAGCAGCGCGTCTTCCGCCTGCACGTCCAGCTCGCGCGCCAGTTGGGCAAGCCACTGTCGATCCACACGCGCAATGCCGAAGCCGAGACGCTGGAGCTGTTGCGCGAGGAGAAGGCGGGCGAGGTGGGCGGCGTCATACACTGCTTCTCGGGCAGCCGCGACTTCGGTATGGCCATGATCGCGATGGGGTTTTATCTGTCGATCCCCGGCATCGTAACCTTTCGCAAGCCTGGTGAACTGATCGAGACCGTGGCCGACGCGCCCTTGAATCGCTTGCTGGTCGAAACAGACAGTCCGTTCCTGGCGCCGATGCCGCACCGCGGCAAGCGCAACGAACCGGCGTACGTGGTCGAAACGCTGCGCAAGATCGCGGACATCAAGGGCATCAGCTTCGAGGACGCGCGCCTGGCGACCACGGAGAACGCGGTGCGCCTGTTCGGCGATCGGTTGCGGGTGAACTTGTTAGCAGATCGCTAGGCGATATTTTGTTGCTGCCGCTGAACCTTCTTTAGGGCAGCAGCAGGAACGTCTCGACCCAACCTTTGCCCTTGAGCTCGATCGGACCGCGCGGCTCGAAGCGGAAGCGGCCGCCGACGCGGGCAATGGTCTGCTCGGACACGTGGATGCGGTCGACGACACCTTGTGTTTCCAAGCGGCTGGCCACGTTGACGGTGTCGCCCCACAAGTCGTAGGCGAACTTGGTCGTGCCGACTATGCCAGCCACCACCGGCCCGCTGTGCACGCCGATGCGCAAGTGCAGCGGCTGGCCGGTCTCGTCGCGCAAGTCCTCGGTAGCGTTCAGCATCGCCTGCGCGAGTTCCAGCACGTCCGCCGCGTCGGTCGGGCTCTGATTCGGCACGCCGCCCGCCGCCATGTAGCAATCGCCGATGGTCTTGATCTTTTCGACGCCGAACTTCGCCGCGAGTTCGTCGAAGCGGCTGAACACCAGGTTCATCACCTCGATGAGCTGTTGCGGCGTCAGCCCGGCGGACATCTTCGTGAAGTCCGTGAGGTCGGCAAACAGCACGGTCGCATTGGCAAAGGCATCGGAAATACCGAGTTCGCCGGCCTTGAGCCGATCGACCACGTGTTGTGGCAAGATGCTGAGCAGGAGACGGTCGGCCCGCGCCCGTTCGGCCTGCAGCGCCACTGTCTGGACCCGCGCGCGATCGAGCGCGCGCTTGCGCTGCAGGCAGCCGCCCAGGCGTGCCAGCAACACTACCGGGTTGATCGGCTTGGGCAAGTAGTCTTCAGCGCCCGCCTCGAAGCAGCGGACGATTTGCGCCACTTCATCGGACGCAGACAGAATCAGCACTGGCACCTCGCGAAGAGCCGCGCGCCTGCGCATGGCCAGCAAGGTCTCGTAGCCGCCCCGATGCGGCATCGTCAGGTCGAGCAGTACCGCGTCGAAGTTCAGGCTGGCCAGCGTCGCCAGCGCTTCCTCGCTGTCACTCGACGTCACGACGAAATATCCCGCAGTGCGCAAGTGCAGCGCCAACTGCTCGCGACAGACGGCGCTGTTGCAGGCCACCATCAGCGTCAGTTGGGCGGGCGGCAACTCTTCGTTGTCCAACGGCACCACGCTGATCATCGACGACAGCATTCGCTGCCGAGCCGCTCCGAACTCGCCGTGATTGACTACAGACATCCCCGGCCTCGCGCGCTCGCAGATGAGCGCCAGACGCTGGCAAACGCTCCGCGGCCGAATTCAAACCCGGCAACCGACGCTTCGGCGATGCAGGGAACTCGGCCAGGGCCGTCGCGCAGCGTGATCGCATGCCGGGCTGGGGACGCGGCGAATGCGCAAGTGCAACTGAGGATTAGATTATACGAGACTTTGCCGGACTGCAAGAAAATGTCTGGACGGCTGCGCCTCTCAGCGCCTCAAGAACGTAGGCACCGGAGCGTGGCGCTCGTCGCCGCCCTTCTTGCGCAAGTTCAACGTCAACCGCGCGGGATTGTACACCAGCAGGTTGTGCGTCGTCGGTGTCGTGATGATGAACTGCGCCCGGGTCACCTGCAGGAAGCGCGCGACCTCGTCGATGCGTTCCACCGACAAATGCGCGAACGGCTCGTCCAGGATGAAGAAACCCGCAGCAGATTCACCTTCTTGCATCGTCAGCGCCATCAGCAGGATCAGCGACGCCACCACGGACTGCCCGCCGGACAGCTTCGGATCGTCCACCGCCACCGGCTTCTTGCCGTCGAAGCCGATGCGCACCTCCAGGCCCGCCTTGCCCAGCATGTCGTCACTCTCGTCGCGCAACAGCTCGGCGCCCGGCACCTTGACCTGCACCTCGACGCGACACAACTCGCCCAGTTTCAAGACGTTCAACCGGTAGCGCCGGATCGTTTCCGCCACCACGCGCTTGTAGGCTTGCCGCGCCAGGTTCAGCTCGCTCGCGCCTGACTCCAGTTCCCGCCGTTGTGTCGCGAGGTTGCGCTCGTGATCGCCCAGGTCCAGCGCCGCGCGTTCCCACACCTGCACCGCACGCGGGTCGCGATTGCCTTCGTAACGGCCGACACGCTCACGCAAAAGGTTCAATCGCTCGATCAGCGACACCTCGGACTCCAGCAGTTCGCGCACCGCATCGGTTTGCAGCTCGGCTGGCACGCTGACCTGCAACTCTTCGATTTCTACCTGGATCCGCAGTCGGCGCGCCGCCGTCGTCGCCACACTAGCGCGTGCCCGGTCGCGCTCCACGATCGCCTCGCGGTTGCGGTATTCCAGAAGCGAAATCCGGCGTTCCTTGTCCATCACCACGTTGTTGTCGGCGTCGATCTCGGCCAGCGTCGCCATCAACCGCTCGCTCATCTGCCGGCGCTGTTCGGTCAACTCGGCGATGCGCTCGAGCAACGTCACCGGATCGCCGATCTTCAGCAGCAGCTTGTCCTTGAGCCGTCCGGCCAGCAGTTGCTCGTCGATCTGGGCGATGCGCCGCGAGGTCGGCGCCAGGCTCGCCTCGATACCGTCGCGCATCTGCCGCAACTTCCCAAGTTCGTTCTCGATCTGCGACTTGCGATGGCCGCCCGCCGAAGTGCCGCAATACAGGTCCGAGGTGCCCACGAAGATGCCGCCGCGGGTGTCCTGCCGGTAGCCGTCGGGCGTGATGCTGGTTTGCCGGCCGAGCCGATGGCCCTCGTCGACACTCTGGACCAACTGAACGGAATCAAGCTGTTGCACGATGTGGTCGGGCACGCGGGTGTCAGAGAACGTCACCACCGAAAGCGCCGAATTCGCCCGGGACTGGATGCGCCGCGGCGACTGGTACGCCGTCACGTAATTGCGATAACGTAGGCGCTGGCCCACCTTGCGGCCGGTCAGCTCGTGCTCGGGCGGCACCAGGATGGTGAAGCGGGTATTGCCCAGCACGGACTCGACCGCGACCTGCCAGAAAGCATCCGAAACTTCGATGCAATCCGCCACCAGCATGGCGTCGATGCCGTCCCGCGCCAACTCGCGCAGCACCTGGGCCGTCGCTTCCGGGGGTTGACGCTTCTTGGTACCGGTGTCCAACGTCGCCAGTTCCGCCCGCAACTCCGCGAGTTTGGTCACAAGCTGCGAAAGCTCGCGGCGCGACGACGCTTCGGCCGCCACCAGGCGTTCCCGCTCCAGCTTCAGCGCGTCCAGTTGCGCCAAGGTACCGTCGCTCGCCGCGCCCGCCGGCCCCAATTCCGCCAGTTCCTGCTCGTAGCGCTTGAGGTCGCGGTACAGGCCGTCCAGCTTCTCCTTGTCTTTCAATAGGCTCTGGTAGGCCTGACGCTTCGCCTCGATGGCCGCCCGCACGCCGTCCACTTCCACGCGCAGCTCGGACGATTCCTCGTGGAAGCTCGCCAGCACCGTGTCCGCCGACCGCAACACCGCTTCCGCACGGGACTGTTCGCGATCCACGTCGTCGCGATCGCGCACCAGCGCCTTCAGCCGGGCCGCGGGCAGGCGGACATCGCGCAGGTCCTTTTCCTGGTCCAGCATCGCCTGCAGTTCACGGAACGAATCGGCGTCGCGGCGCAGGACGTCCACGTGCAGCGCCATGACTTTCAAGCGGTTCTCGAAATCCTCCAGGTCGCGCTGACCACCCAGGTAGTTCGAGCGCGCGTCGGCGTAGCGATCCAGCACCTGCTTGTCACCCTGCAGTTCCAGCACGTATTCCAGTAGTTGCTCGGGCGTGCGCGAGGCCAGCTTGTGCGTCTCGCCCTGTTCCAACGCCAGGATCTTGAGCAAGGTCCGCGGAACTTGGGCCTCTTCCAGCGCGCGGCTGTACTCCTCGGGCTTGAGGCCGTGCGGCGCGATCTTGAGCTGCTCGACCGACGCGTCCCCGCCGACGATGTGGTATTTGCGCTGCCATTGCCCCTGCTTGCGCTCCAGGACACAGGCCAGCGTCACCTCGTCGTCGAACAGGCCTCGGCCCGAGAACGGCCGCTTGCCGGTGCCGCGCTTCAGCGGATTGGTGACCACGGCCTTGACGATCGCCACGCCGGTATCGTCGCGCAGGTATTGCGGCATCTTGCGAGAAGTCGAGAGCTTGCGCGCGTTCAGCAGCACCCGGATGGCGTCGAGCAGCGTCGTCTTGCCCGAACCGTTCGGCCCTGCGATGAGCACCACCTGCTCGTCCAATGGCAGGCGGACGTGAGACCAGAAGTCCCAGTTCATCATCTCGAGCCACTTGAACGTGAACATGCGTGCAATTTCCAGGAGGTAGATGAGGCGGCAGGAAAACGACGTTCGCGACGATCAACGGCGGCGCAGGGCAGGGCGGTAGCTATTCCTCGGCTTCGGCATCGAAATCCTCGGCGTCTTCGGCAGCGTCTTCCTCGCGCTCCAAGTGACCGGGACCGCGCTCCAGGACGTCCCATAGCACGGAATCACGGAGCTTTTGCGCCATCTGCACGCCGTCCACCAGCAGATCCAGGAGCGGCCCTTCGCGCAACCGCCCCTGCCGATCTTCGCGTACGAACCCCGCGGTCTTGAGTTGACCCAGGTAGCGAGCGAACGCGGTCTTGCCGAACTTGCGCCCGAATTCCGCATACAAGGCTTCGCGCTGCACCGTGATGACGACGGCAGGTTCCGGCTCGGGCGGCGGCGGTGGCAGCGGCGCGGGCATGCCGGGCAGGACAGGCTGGGTCGAGGCGTCGCCGGGCAGCGGTTGCCCAGCGTTGGCCGCCGCGAGTTGGCGCTTGAAGGTCACCTCGCTGCTGGCAATCCGCTTGGGCAACACGAGCTTGGCCCACAGGATGACCAGGAGCGCCACTGAGCCGCGCGGCAGGCGGGTGTTGGTCGCCCAGTCGAACGAGATGTCGCTTTCCACGTCGCGCTTGAGACGGACCGCGAAGAAGTCCGAGGTGAACGACTCGACGAGTTGCAGACCGACGCCGGAGAGCCGCCGCGAGACGATCTGCCGCAACTCGTCATCCAGCAGCAAATCCCGGAAGTTGCGCTTGGGCAGCCACCGATCGATCAGCAAACGGCTGCAGATCTCCTCGGCGCGGGCCTCGAGCTCGGCATTCGGTCGCGGCGGGGTGTTCTCTTGCAGTTCCATGCACATCCAGGCGGGCGGGCGGCTCGTCACGATCCCCGCGGCGCCGTGAATAGCACACGCGCGGCGACGGGTCATGCGTCGTGCGGCAATTTACGCGGTACATGCCGCCATACGAGCTCAGCGCCCGGGGCGATCCAACAGCCGCGTCAGTGCGGTCGCCTCGTCCAACGCCAGGCGCAACTCGGCTCGTGTGCGGGCATCGGGGCCCTCGCGCTGCTGCCGGAGAGCCGTCGCGTCCCGTTCACTCACCTCCAGGCGCGCCTGAAGGCCGCGAACCTCGCGTTGCAGGCGTTGCACTTCGGCCTGTTGCTCGGCGAGGCGGCGACCCTGCTCTGGTGCGATGACAGGCTTGGATTCCGCGGGCTTGGCCGCAGGAGTCGGCGTCGCCGGCACGCTCAGGGCCTTCTTGGCTCCCGCGATCGTGTAGCCCTCGTCGTAGAGCAGTTTGCGGATGCGCTGCAACCGTTCGACCGCTGCGCGCGAGTACAGGAAGCGGCCGGTGGACGAGCGCTCCGGGCGGACGGCGGCGAACTGTTCCTGCCAGAACCGCACCACGTGTGGCTCGACGCGCAGGAGCTTGGCGACCTCGCCGATGCGGAAGTAGACCTTGTCGGGCAGGACGGCGCCCGGGCTGGACGCGAGTGGGGACGCCAGGGTCTCGGGACTGTCGCTCGCTCGCGGCATGCACGCCCTCCCTTGTATTCGCGAACGACGGAATGGCGCAAAACGACGTGTGCCGGTCAAGCCCTGCATGACCGCAAGGCCACGCAGATGCCGGCCGGCACCCGTCTCGTTCTATTCGCATCCGTCAGGAACCGAAACGGGCTTTCGCCCAAATCAGGCCGACGGCGACGTGTTCAGCGTGTGCTTCAGAACCTGCGAAGGCTTGAAGGTCAGCACGCGACGCGCCGAGATCTCGATCGGCTTCTTGGTCTGCGGGTTACGGCCCATGCGCGCCTTCTTCTCGCGGACGACGAAGTTGCCGAAACCAGAGATCTTGACCTTCTCCTGCTTGGTGAGGGTCTCCTTCAGCGTTTCGAACACGAGCTCGACGAGCTCGGCCGCTTCGCGCTTCGAAAAGCCGCCCAGACGCTCGTACACCGCTTCGATGATGTCTGCCTTCGTCATCTTCTGTTTCCTTCTTTGGTTTTGTTGAGTCTCGTACGCTGCCAGGATGCCGCGCGAAACCAGGAGCCCACTGTCAACACGAGTAGAACCGGAACGTCACGATCTCACGCCGACGCGGAGACCAGCGAGAGCATCAGACGCCTGTGGCCAAGGTGCGAATCTTGTTGAACACGGCCGTGAAGGCCTGCATGTCGGTCAGCGCGAGCTCGGCCAGGACCTTGCGATCCAGGCTGACGCCCGACTTGTTCAGCCAGCCAGCGAACGTCGAGTAGCGGCTACCGAGCATGCGCACCGCGGCGTTGATACGCACGATCCACAGGGCGCGGTATTCACGCTTCTTCCGACGGCGCTCGTTGAACGCGATCTTGAGACCGCGGTAGACCTGCTCGCGAGCCGTACGAAACAGCCTGGACCGCGCACCGCGCATGCCCTTGGCCATTTTCAGCACTTTGTTGTGGCGACGACGGCCTTTGAATCCTCTTTTGACGCGTGGCATGAGCTGTCCCCTTCTCCCAGCCGGACGCGCTCTTGGCCGCCGGCGCACTCGAACCTGACACTGCTATTCGTAACCGGTGCTACTCGAAACCGGCACTGCGACATGAACCTGACACTGCTGCAATCTCACGCTACTGGCCGTCTCGTTGCTGCTAACTCCAGGGGAGGCATCGACAACTCGCGAAGCTATCGGATCACCAGGGCTTTGTCACCCCCTCGCGGCAACTTTTTCCGGCGCCTATGCGTACGGAATCTGTCGCTTCACCGCGCGCTCCATGGTCGGATGGACCCCACCCGGCGCGCGCAACTGCCGCTTCCGCTTGGTGGTTTTGTCGACGAGCAGGTGGCGCCGGTTGGCCTTGCCGCACTTGATGCGACCCTTTCCTGTGAGCTTGAAGCGCTTTGCGGCGCAGCGGCGGGTCTTGATCTTCGGCATTGCCGTTCTCCTTGCTGTCTTTCTGGTACAGGCGAATCCGCTGTGTACGTGCGAACTTGTCGGAGTCTGTTCCGACATTGGATCTCGACCGACTACGGGTGGCGGTTCGAGGAGCCGCGCGTCGTCACCGTGGGCTGGTGCGGCGCGGGCGCTGCTGGCGCGACGACTGGCGGCGGCGGGGCCGCTGCGGGCTCGACCGTGGCAGCCGGCTTGGCCACCGCTGCGCCACCGCGCTTCGGGTTGAGCATCATCGACATGTTGCGGCCCTCGACCTTGGGCGTCACGTCGATGGCCGAGCAATCGGCGAGAATGGTCGCAATCTCCATCAGGCGTTCACGTTGCGTGTTGGCGTAGGCCATTTCGCGACCACGGAACATCACGGTCATCTTGACGCGGTTGCCTTCAGCCAGGAAGCGCCGCGCCTGGGCGATCTTGGTATCGAAGTCGTGCTGGTCCGTCTTGGGGCGGATCTTCACTTCCTTCACTTCCACGTGCGTCGAGGTCTTCTTCGCCTCGGCCGTCCGCTTCTTCTGCAAGTACTTGAACTTGCCGTAGTCCATCAGCCGGCAGACCGGCGGGCGTGCGGCCGCGGCCACCTCGACCAGGTCCACGCCCAGTTCACCAGCCATGCGCATCGCGTCTTCGATGGCGACGATACCCAGCTGATCGCCCTCCACGCCTACCAGCCGCACTTCCGGAACGCGGATGCGGTGATTGACGCGGGGTTCGCGACTGCGGGCCTGATCGGCAGCGTTCGGATTGTTGGTGATGGCCATGCGGGTGAAGACGCTCCAAATGTCTGAGAAAAATCAGTGAAAATGTCCGGGCTCGAGCCGCGCGAATCCTCGCCGCGTGGCCCGTCTCCCTGCAACGCTTCGTGCCATGTCCAAGATGATGGTTTTGTATCACTTACGGTAGGCACGAGCGGATTTGAACCGCTGACCCCCACGATGTCAACGTGGTGCTCTAACCAGCTGAGCTACGCGCCTGTCTTTCGTCGTCCTGCCAATCCTTGGCGATCCGGAGGTTCGACGTCATTTTACGGAATCGTTGTCATGGGTACCGCGCCCCTGGAGGCCTCGGTCTCTCGCCCGTCGCCGGAACCGTTCGTTGCCGAAAGGTCTGACATTCTCGGGGGTCATCCCTCTTGGACGGGTCGCGCTCAGCGGCCAGGCATCGGAAGGGAACGGGACAGTACCGGCACGCGTTCGGGCTGTCAAGACGGAAAGGCAGCATTGCAGGCGCAAAAAAGCGACTCCGCGCGCGGTGGTTTGCCAGCGGCCGCCGATGCCTTACGCTTTGTGCATGTCCGCGTCCTGCCCCGACCACCAGCCGACCCGCCTGCCGTGCTCCACCAAGCTGGAGGCGCTGGTTCGGCTCGCGATCGGCCTGGGTACGCTGCTGGCCGGCATCCTGGCCACACGGCCAGCCTACGCCGACTGGAAGACCGTGCGGCAAGTGACGATGGGCACTTCGCAGGTCCTGGAACAGGGCGAGCTGACGTTTGGCATCCTCGGCGCGCCGGTCGCGTACGGTGTCTCCAACCGTCTGACATTACAGTCTCATCCCATCCTGGATCTGCTGCTCGTGCCCAACGTCGGCGGCCGCTACAAGGTCTGGGAAGGCGAGAGCGCCATCGTCTCGATGACCGGTTCGTACAAGCAGTCCTTCTTCTCGCGCTCCACCGCCGGCAAGCCGCTCGCGAGCAGCACTTCCGATCAGCGGCCCTGCAACCGCGCGAATGTCAGCGGCTTTGGTGGCTCCCAGGAGCCGACCAGCGATTGCTTCCAGCCCGCGCCCGACCCGCCCGGTGAACTCGCGCTGGGTCCCGTGGCCACCTGGTACGTCACGCCGAAGATCGCGCTGTCGGTGTCGCCACTCTATGCCGTGCGTCTGGGCACCGAGACCGGCGAGTCGACCGGGCATGGCATCGCGGTGGCAGCGGAAGCGCATGTGCTGGTGCGGGCAGAGGATCTGCTGATCATGACGGTGTTCCAGCGTTACGCGATCGGGTCGACGGCGGCGCGACCGGATGCGGCCGGCGTGCTCGATCCGACGATCGGTCAGGTCGCCTGGGTGCATCAGTTTCGGCGCTTCTGGTCAGGCGTGCACTTGGTCGCTGGCGTGCAGTTCGGCAAGTTTCCGCTCGGCGACGTCCTGGGCAATTCTTCCTTGGAACTGCCGATCTTTCCAACGGTTGATCTCTGGTGGCGGCGGTAGCGGGAGGCGGGAGTGGCGGAAGTGATCAGCGAGTTCGAGGCGCGGCGTGTCGAACGCATGCTGCGCGAGCTGTACCTGGGTAAGTTGCGGCGCGGCGAAACGATTCAGGTCTCGGGCGTGCAGGAGGGCGACTGGCTGTCCGTGCGCTGGGAACTGGCGAGTGGCGATCGCCGCTTCGTGTATCCGGTCGACGCGCGCGTGGATCTGCGCCGGCAACACCTGCGTGTGCGCGAAGCCATCGATCTGCTTTATGATCTGCTGGGATCGGAATTCGACGAGCACTTGCGCGGCGACCGAGCGCCGTTCACGGGGCCGGACTGGGAAGCGATCGACTTCGCCGGCAAGCAGATCTTCTTGCGCGGGCAAATCCGCAACGATGCCGCAGAGTCCGCCGCGAGCGAGGTGCTGGACGCCGATGCCCTGATTCGATCGAGGGCTTTGGCCGAAGCCGGAGGGCCGGAGCCGTTTTCGAGGGGCGAGGAGCGGATAGCTCCGATTCCTCGAAAACGGGCAGGGCGTGTAGCGACCGCAGGGAGCGGACGTCCCTGCCCTGAGCCGGAGCCGGAGCCGGAGCCGGAGCCGGAGCCGGAGCCGGAACCGTAGCCGAACCCGTAGCCGAACCCGTAGCCGAACCCGAACCCGATCCCGCACCCGACCTTGGCCGCCCGCCCCCTTGACGCATCTCGGCCGCAAGGAGGATCATCCGCGCGCCAGCAGGCATTCGCCTCGGCCAACTCCACCCGCCCGCCGTCGGGCTATGAGGGTCCCCCACCCCCAAAGGAACGCAACCCCATGCGCACCCCTATCCGCGTTGCCGTCACCGGCGCTGCTGGCCAGATCGGCTACAGCCTCCTGTTCCGCCTCGCTTCGGGTGAGACCTTCGGTGATCGCCCGGTCATCCTCCAACTGCTGGATCTGCCGATTCCGGAAGTGCAAAAGGCGCTCGAGGGCGTGGCGATGGAGTTGCAGGACTGCGGTTTCTCGACGTTGCACAGCGTGGTTTGCACCGACGACGCCAACGTCGCGTTCGACGGCATTTCCTGGGCCCTGCTGGTCGGCTCCAAGCCGCGCGGTCCCGGCATGGCGCGCGCTGACCTGCTGCGCGAGAACGGCCCGATCTTCATCAGCCAGGGCAAGGCCTTGGAGCGCGGCGCCCCCGACATGCGAGT
>CAYHHL010000183.1:0-11998 GCA_964356325.1 uncultured Enterobacteriaceae bacterium
CCCGGCCAAGGCCGCGCAGGTCAAGACCTCGGCGAAGAAGCTGGTCGTCAAGGTCAAGACCAAGTCCAAGCACCTGTGGGGCAAGGTGAAGCGCAAAGCGAAGCGCGTGAAGGCGGCGGTGAAGGACTGAGCGATTGGTGTTCTTGCGGGCCGAGTTGTTGGCGTTGCAGGGGCAGATTCAGGCGCGTTTGGCGGCCGTGCCGCAGGGCCTTGGCGTTCGCGAGCGGCCTTGAGATCTTGTGAAGGATACTTTCACAAGCTCTCTGTTCAGCCTAATCGTCAGGTGCCGCATCGCTGGCGTCGAGAGGCTCGCAGATACAAGTCCACGTCCCGTCTACGCAATTCGGAAAGTAGTAGATCCTGCCTGTAGCCGGACAGTAGCATTCATCCGCTGTCGTGTCCTCGCCAACGCTGCACGCACATCCGATCCCGTACTTGCAGGCATCGACAGGCGCGTTCGCGTCGGTCTCCGGAAGTGACGGTCCATCCGTGACAAGATCGAGGCTGCTGGCGTCGCCGAGCGTTCCGGGCGTGACGTCGAGGTCGCCGGACTTGATGTTTCCGTCGCTGGAGTCGCCAGTGTCCATGCCGATTGACGACACCGCCGCCCCGCTATTGCATCCGAGGGCAATCGCCATGAAAACCGCGAACCACTTCCGCATGGGCTGTTCTCCTGACGTCGAGGACGGTCGGCCATGAAGCCCAGGGCACCGCCGGAAAGGGCACCTCGGACCTCCGTGTGCGAGCTTGGCGCTGTTCCGAGTCCTCGGCAAGCCGGACGAACCAGGCCCGCGCCGTGAAAACGTGGCTGGCAACGCAGCGCGATCCCGTTCAGGAAGGGCGCGCAGTCCAGCAAGTTGTCGTGTACCCTCGCCGCCCGCGCGGTCCTCGCCATCGCGCCACGGAGCCAACGCCTTGCGCCTCGTCGTGTCCGAAAAGCCGTCCATGGGTCGGGCGATCGCCGCCGCGCTGGGTCTCAAGGGCTCGGGACGACACGCGATCTTCGGTCCGGATCTCATCGTGACCTGGTGCGTCGGTCACCTGGTCCAGGCCGTCGAGCCGGACGCCTACGATGCCGCCCTGAAGAACTGGCGGTTGGAGCACTTGCCGGTCCTGCCCGAGACTTTCCGTTACGAACCGAACCCTTCGACGATCGACCAGTGGCAAGCCGTGCGCGAACTGCTGCAGCGCGGCGACGTGACCGACGTAGTGAACGCGACGGACGCCGGGCGCGAGGGGCAGTTGATCTTCCACCTGGCTTACGATCTCGCGGGTTGCACCAAGCCCGTGCAGCGCCTGTGGACTTCGAGCCTGACAGACGACGCGATCCGCAATGCCTGGCAAGCGATGAAGCCCGACAGCGCGTGGCAAGGCCTGACCGAAGCGGCGCGCTGCCGGCAGGAGGCCGACTGGCTGGTGGGCATGAACTGCACGCGCGCGCAGACCCTGATAGCGCGCAGCCAGGGCGGCCAGGGCGTGTACAGCATCGGCCGGGTGCAAACGCCGACGTTGGCGATTTTGGTGAACCGTCAGAAGGAGATAGACCACTTCGTACCGAAGGATTTCTGGACGGTGCAGGGCACGTTCCAGCCCGATGGCCGCCAGGATACTTACCGCGGGCGCTGGTTCCGGAGCCAGGAAGGTAAGGACATCGAGCGGTTGGACAGCGAGGACGAGGCCCGCGCGATCGCCGATCGGGTGCGCGGCAAGCCGGGCGTGGTGCAATCGGTCGAGAGCCGCACGGACAAGCGCAAGCCGGAGTTGCTGTACGATCTCACGGCCTTGCAGAAGGAAGCGAACAAACGCTTCAAGTGGAGCGCCGAACATACCCTGGAGGTGGCGCAACAGCTGTACGAGGCCAAACTGCTCTCGTATCCGCGTACCAGCTCGCGCCATTTGACCGGGGATGATGCCAAGAAGGCGCCGCAGTGGCTGCAGAGCCTGAACCGCGGGCCGTATCTCAGCTTCGTGAACGACATCAAGGCGATGGGCAAGGGCCAGGTGCCGGCGCTGGGCAAGCGCTTCGTGGACGACAAGCAGGTGGAGGACCACTCGGCGATCGTGGTGACCGAGAAGGCGCCGCCGATGGCTGGAGATCGCCTGGACCTGCCGACCGATCAGGCCAAGCTGTATGATCTCGTGGCCAAACGGTTGCTAGCGGCGTGGTATCCGGATCGCGTCGAGGCCAAGACTACCCTGGTGACACGTGCAGAAACCGGGACGGGTCCGGAGCTTTTCAAGACCACCGGGACAGTGCTGAAGGACGCCGGTTGGACCGTGGTCGATCCGCCGCCGGTGCGCGAGAAGAAGGACGACGACGAGGACGCTGGGCTGCCGCCGCTGAAGAAAGGCGAGAAAGTGCGGACGGTTGAAGCGACGCCGAAAGCGGGCAAGACTTCACCGCCCAAGCCGATGAGCGAGGCCGATCTGCTGGGCGCGATGCAGGGCGCGGGGCGGGAACTGGACGATGAGGAACTGCGCGGCGCGATGAAAGACGCGGGGTTGGGCACACCGGCGACGCGGGCGGCGATGATCGAGACCTTGCTGAAGCGCGGTTACGTCGAGCGCCATACCGAACGCAAGAACGTGACGTTGCGACCGACGCCCAAGGGAATCGGTCTCATCGACAGCATCCAGGTCGAGGCGCTGAAGTCGCCGCTGCTGACCGGGCAGTGGGAGGCGGCGATGGAGCAGATCCGCCGCGGCAGCCACGATCGCCAGGCATTCATGGCCGACATCCGCAAGTTCGTGGCGGAAATCGTCCAGAAGATCCGCACTAGCGACGTACAGATCCAAGACGGCGTGCAAGCGGGGCCGGGCGCGGTGCTGGGGCCTTGTCCGCGCTGTGGCTCCAACCTGTTGCATAAGGCTTGGCGAGCGGAGGCCGACGGTCCGTTCGAACACAGCGCGCGTTGCAGTGCGGTGCGGGAACCGAAGTGCGCTGTCTCCTACGCGATCGACGCCGACGGCAAGCCGTTGACCCGTTGCCTGTTTTGCACAAGTCCGGTGTCGAACCGTGGCTTCTGCACTACTTGCGGTCGCAATGAACACGGCGAACCCATCGAGCGACAACCGGTGCCGCCGCCGATGAAATGCGAACGGTGCAAGCGGGTGACACGGGTGGTGTGGAGCGCCAAGGGCACGCAATGGTACGTGCGCTGCGATGCCTGCGACAGTTGGGTCAATCCGCCGGATCCGCAGCAGTTGCCGGTGCTTCCGTCGACGGTGGCCTGCCAGCAGTGTCACAGGTCGATGGCGGTGATGTGGAGCGCCCGGCAGTCGCGCTGGTACCTGCGCTGCGAACCGTGCGACAAGTGGCAGTATCCGTAGCGTTACTTGCAGATCGGCGTCACGCACTTGGTGCCCGCGCACTGCAAGCCGGGCTCGCACGGCGCGCCCTTCAGCACGTCACACGCCTCGCCGGCCTTGGCGGGGGCCATGCACATGCCCTCGACACAACTGAAACCGCTGGCGCACTGGCCGCTACACGCGCCGCCCTCGCCGGGTAGCGCTGTGCAGACCGGTTGGTCGCCGACACACGGCAAATAATCCTGGCACGACTGGTACTTGCCCGCGATGCCGCCCGGAGGAATGCAGGTCTCGCCCTGCTTGGGGTACGCGCCGCACACGCCCTTGCCGCCGGGAGTCCAGCCCACGCAGGTGAGGTCGAGCTTGTCGCACTGGAATGGATGGCTGCACGGCTGGCCGCTCGCCACGACTGGCAGGCAACTGGCTTTGTCGGCAGCGGAAAAACTACAGACCGAGCCAGTGACGCATGCCGTGCCTTGACCAGGGCCGAACGATTCCGCGCCCGCGTCGGGCTTGCACGCCTGGCCGACATCGGCGGGCGGGGTGCAGACACCTGCGAAACTGATCGGATCCAGGCCGCAATGCAGGCCTTTCTCACACTGGCTGGGCAACGTGCAGGCCTGGTCCTTGCCGACCTTGGCCATGCATTCCGACGTGCCTTCGCCGGTCTGTTCGCAGTACAGCCCCGCGCCGCAGGTGGTGTCACTGCAGGGATCGCCGAGCTTGCCGCCACTTGCCGGGCCGCACTTGCCCAGGATGCACGCCAAGCCCTTGGCGCAACCGTCGTCGAACACGCAGAAGCCATCGAGCTTGCTGGGTTGCGCACACTGGCCGGCACATGCGGGCTTGCTGTAGTCGAGCTTGCAGAATCCGGACTTGCACTCGGCGTTGACCGCGCAGGCGACAGCGTCCGGCGCCGTGCCCGTGAACATCTGCACGCACGTCGCAGTCGTATCCGCTGCCAGCGCTTGTGCGCAACTTTGCTTGATGGTCGCCACGCAGGCCGCGGCCGCTTCGGCGTCGTAGGTCATCTTGCCGGCGCCGACCAGTGCGACCATCTGCAACGGCGACTCGGCGTCCTTGGCGAAGGCCGCGGTGAAGAACTGCTCGCACGCCGCAGCGCTGGAAAACGAGAACTCTTCACCAGGACAATTGCTGAGTTGCGAGCACAGCGCGTCCACGAAGGCCTTTTCGAAGTCGGCCAGGGCAAGCGTTGCAGGCTTGCTCACGTCGCCCACCGCATCGGCACTGACGTCGCCGACCGCGTCGGGCTTGGGAGTTCCGGTGTCGTCCGACTTGGCATCGGTACCCGCTGTAGAACCATCGACTTCCGCGAGAGCATCGTTCGGCGCGGCCGCCGTGTCTGCCTTGGCATCGGCCGCGTCGTTGCCGGTCTTGGCGTCGGCCGCATCCGGCGTGCCGAACGTGATATCCGCAGGGGTCTTGCCCGGTTCCGACGTGGACTTGCCGCCACAGGCCGTAGCCGCGAGGGCCGCCATCAGGACGGCTTTGATCATACCCTTGTGCATCGCCGACTCTCCCGCATCGCCGGCCAGCGCGGCCGTGGCCGAAGTGTCCATCGCCGGGAGGCTTGTCGCAAGTCCCCCGATTTCAGCAGTGGAGTCGGCGATCAACGTGGTAGCGCTTGCGGCAGCTCCACTTGCACCTCGATGGGCATCATCGCCGGCGTGCCGTATTCGCCCAGCAAGGGCTCCGGACGCTGCGCAGGGTGGCCGAGCAACAACGGCCCGCCGAGAATCGCCGCCGCCAGCACGAGACACACGAGCAGGTTGCGCACGTCGGTGGTCAACCTCGGCCGCCACCTCGGCTTTTCGGGCACCAGCGCGACGCGGACGATGAAGGTGAAATCGCCGAGCTTCAGTTCCACCCGCGTGTCGACGCCCAGAGGCAGCACCGGCCCGGTCACAAACGGCACCCGGCCCGCGCGCAAGTCCGCGAGATCGAAGGTCTGCGTGGCGGTGATGACGCGCCCGACGGCTTGGGGCAGGTCCAGGCGCAGGGCGAAACCGTGGCCGTGCGGTTGCAGCAACACCGCGCGCTGAGGTCCAGGCCCAGGCGCGCCATCTTGTGGGCGATCGTCCAGCAGTTCCGGAGGGATGGCGAAGTGTCCGGCCGGTCCGAGCGTCACCGAAGCCGGGGCGGGAAAGAACCCGGCGGCGTGCAGTTCGCCCTGCCAGCGCATCGCGACATCGGCGCCCACGAGAGGCAGGGCACGGGACAGGCGGTAGGGTGCAGGCATGGCGTCCCCTTGCGGTTGGTGCAAGGAGGGTGGACGCGCCGCGAGTGGAAAGGATCTATCCGCCCCTAGACATACTGCCGCAAGTAGACCGCGGCCTGCTTCTGCCACCAGTCGTAGTCATGGCGGCTGTCGTGGCCCCACACCTCTAGCTGGCTAGGGATACCCTTGCGCCTCAGCCAGTTGCCCATCTCCACGGTCTCCGGGATGCAACCTTCCTCCCACAGCCCGCGCCCGACCACCAACGTCAGCTTGGTGTGGCGCCGGACCCGATCGAGTGCCGCGCCCGTGAGTCCCGGTACGAACGCCAGGGGATCATTGAAGTACAGGTCCTCGTTGGATTGGCCATTGCCGAACTTGCTCGCGCGGTAGCGGCCGGACATGCACACGGCGCCGCGAAACGTTTCCGGATGCTTGAGCGCGAACAAGGCCGAGTACATCGCGCCCATGCTGCAACCACTCGCCAACATGCGCACTTCGGACTGGCGGCAGTCGGCGCGGATGAAGGGCACCAGGGTTTCGAGCACGAAGCGTTCATAGGCCTGGTGGCGTTGCATCCGCCAGTCCAGGGGGCCGTCGCCGGTCCACGCCTCGGAAACGTTGCTCTCGGGGCAGTAGATCTTCAGGCGTCCGGCGGCCAGCAGTGGCGACAGCGCGTCGATCATGCCGGAAACCTTCCATTCGTGCGCGATGCCCGCGGCGGACGGAAAGACGATGAGCGGCGTGCCCATGTGGCCGTGGCACCAGAGATGGACGCGGCGACCGAGGGCGGGACTGTGGATCAGGAGGTGGCGGGCGGACATGCGGCGGGAGCTCCGGGCGCTGCAAAAAAGCGCGGACGTGCATGGGAGCGGAGGCTGGGCCGTACGTCAAGGGCTTTCGGTCGCGCGGTCACTTCACGAAGATCTGCATCACGCCCTGGTTGTAGAACGCGGTCGGCTGCACGTCGTTGCCGCCCCACGCCTTCTTGTCGTAATTGGCGCCCAGGCCGAGGCGATAGGTGTTGTGCTGGCAACTGCTCGGATCTAAGCTGGAACCTCGCGCGACCTCCCAATTCCACGCGCCACCGCCGAAGTCGCCGATCGCGCCGATCGAGCCACCCTGGTTGCAGGCCGCCACGTCGACGAGGTTGTACCAGATGCGATTGTAGTCGTTGTCGTTGCCCGTGGTCTGGAAGCGCAGGACCGGGCCGAAGAACTCGTCGGCCAGACCGCTGCTCGACTTCAGCTTGTTCCACGCCGGATTGCTATTGGAAAGCGTCAAGTTGAGGTTCTTGCGCAAGGTGTCGGTGTTGGCGACGTTGCCATAGCTCGCGGCAACTTGCGCGGGCCCCTGGTAGCTGTAGACCAACCGGACCTGCGTGAACGTCAGCACTGCGTAGGCTGCGGACAGGTAGTCGCCAGCCGCCTTCACGTCGCCGATGCCGCTGTTCGCATTCCAGAAACCAGTGTCCGACCAGATGTGACTGTTGGTGTCGTTGGTGTCCAGGCGCACCAGCATCGTCCAGCCGCCACCCTCGCTGGTCATGTCGCAGTAGACGTCGACCGGTACAGCGGGCCCACCGCCGTCGGCATCGATGGTGTAGACCCCGCTCGGGCTTTGTGGATTCGCTACCAGCAAGTCCGCGCAGTTCTTGGAATTTCCTGAGTCCGACATCGACACCCAGGTCTTGCCGGTGCAGCCGTAGAACGCCGTCAGGCTGGGGTTGAAGTAGATCCAGCCCGCGTGGACTGCATCGCAAGTCGGTGGTTTGTCGGCGATCGGCACCTGCAGACCGCCCGTCGCCAGCAACGCTCCCTTGGCCTGCACCTTCTGGTTGGACAGCGTTTGGATTTGCACGCTCCAGGCGTTGATCTGACCGTCGTTGCCGTTGGCCAAGAAGCCGCTGTCCGTCGCCGTCAACTTCCAGGTTCCCTTGGCGTTCTTGCCTATCCAGGCCAGTAGATCGCCGCTCACGGTCTTGTCCGGCGCCGGCACGGTCAGCTTCAGTTGCTTGCCCGGACCGCCCTTGTCCCACAGCACGTACGTCGCACCGGCGGGGTCGGTCAGCACCACCTTCAACGTCGAGATGTCTGAATTGCTGAGGTCGATGGACACCAGCAGCTGTTGCGCCAGGCCCACGTCGGGCACTTCCAGGCTGTCGGTCACCCCGGCCGGCGAATTGTCCGGGATGGTCGCGGGCTTGGCGCTCGCGAAGCTGTCCTCGAACACGTTGGACAGCAGGCCGTTGGAGATCGGACCGAGGCCGTTTGCCGGCAAGGCCTTGGGATCCAACGCGGGCGCGCAATCGAGCGAGCCGTCGGCATTCAGACCGCGCACGAACAAGCCGGAGCCGCACGCCGTCCCGAGCTTGGCCAGGACAGGCTTGCCGTTCAGATCCGAGTAGTTGCCCGAGAGCGCGACCCCGGAGAGCTGCGGCAGGTTGGTGAGGTCGAGAAAACTTCCGGATGTCGCAACCTTGGCTAGATTCGCGGTCTTGGCGAAATCAGCCAGCGCCTTGGCGTCGATCTGCGCCGCGCCCACGCAGCCCGTGCAGTCGAGCGCTTCTGCCAGCGCCGCTCGCAGGGCGAACACGACCGACGCGACCGGGCGCCGGGGCAGGGGCGCGTCATTGCCGATGGTCACCTCGATCCACAACCCGTTGGAACCTTGCAGCAGTTGCGGCGGAAGGGGCGTCTTGCTGCCCAGCGTCCAGGTGAAGTGACCGGCCTTGGCCGTCACGATGGTCGGGCCCTCGGTCCACAGCGCCTTGCCCGCCGTCTCCGCCTGGAACAGCGCGAACGTCGTCAGGTAATCGCCATCCACCGCCGGTCCGCCCGCCGTCGATTGCAGCGCCGCCTCCATCTGCACGGTCTGCGGGACCGCCGCCTGCGCCTGGGTGGCCAGGACCAGACCGAGAGCCAGGCCCATCACTTGTAGAATTCGTTGCTTGCCCATGATCGGCCCCCGCTGCGTCGCCTGTCCCCTGCTCAGCCGCGCGACCTCGATCGCCAGCCCGACGGCTACGCTACCCGGCGGCTTGCAGCCGGTCAAACCTGGCTGGTGCGCCATTTTCCGCAGACCCGGCGCGTGTCCAAATCGATCGCGCTCGTTTGCGTTACTTCACACAGGCAGCATGGGCCTTTGACAACCCCGTCCCATTCTGGAGCCTGGACGCAGCAAGCAACGCTGATCGAACCGATGGAGGCTCAAATGCACGACAAGAACAAGAATCGCAAGGTGAACTTCATGCTCCTGGTGGCTCTGGCCCTGGCGACGGCGGCGGGCGTGGTGGCGCTGCCGGCCCTGGCGAACGGTCGGGGCGGACGCCATGCCTGGATGGAGGCGCGGATGCAGGCCCACCTCGAGGAGGCGCTGGCCAAGGCCAAGGCGACGCCCCAGCAGGCGGCCGCGGTGCTCAAGGAGCGCGACGCCCTGAAGCAGCAGATGATGGCCGGCCGCAAGGACCACCACGCGCAGATGGAGGTGGCGGTCGCACTGTTCGTAGCGGACAACCTGGACGCCCGGGCGATCGCGGCGCAGCGCAACAAGGCCTTGGATCAGAAGCAGAAGATGGTGCAGGCGGTCGGCGCGACGCTGCAGCGGGTGCACGGCTTGTTCAACGCCGACCAGCGCAAGGCGATCGTCGCCTACGTGAAGGCGGAACTGCCGAGCCAGGAGAAGGGCGGCTGGCGTGGCCGGATGATGCGCCACAAGGTCGACTCCAAGGTGGACGAGGCGCTGACCAAGCTGCAGGCCAATCCCTCGCAACGCAAGCAGATTTTGGCCGTGAAGGAGAGCCTGGTGCAGACGTTCGAGGCCCAGCACGCGGCGCATCGGGCCGAGTTGGAGCAGGTGTTGGCGTTGTTCGTGGCGGATCGGCTGGACCCGGCCCAGGTTGCGGCGATCGAACAGCAGCACGACGCCCGGGCGCGGGACCATGCCGATGTGATGCTGCGCGCGGCGACTCAGGTGCATGACGCCCTGACGCCGGCGCAGCGCAAGTTGCTGGTAGGCTTGATCAAGGAGCATCGCCACGGCGGCCACGACTAGCCGCCCTCGACGGCAACGGTGCGCAAGGAGGGGCCGTCGCTCATCGGGTGGCGGCCCCTTTGCTGTCGTCGGCCAGGCGCGAAGGGCGGCGCGGAACTTGTCGCGGGGACTGGTCAGCGGAGCCGGGCGCACGTAGACTCCCGCGCTCGCGGCCTACACCGGGATCGCCGGAATCGGCCCGCAAGCTTCACACTTGGAGAGCACCGTCATGCGCATGTCCGTACGTTCCCTCGCGCTCAGCCTCGCGCTGCTGGCCGCCGCTTGCTCGTCGAACAATGGATCCAGTTCCACCGTCATCACGAAGGCCGACGTCTCGACGAGCGACACTGCAACCAGTGACGTCAACAACGACGCGAGTGGCAGCAAGGACGGCACGAACAAAGACGGAGCCGACGCCAAGGACGTCAAGGCGGACGTGGCCAAGGACATCAAGCAGGTCGGCGAAGAGGACGATGACATCGCCGGCGCGCAGGAACTCGAGCCGGGCAGCGCGGGCGCGATCGAGGACTCGCTGACGGTCACCGGCGACGTGGACTGGTTCAAGTTCACGGGAAAGAAGGGCGACCTGATCCAGCTGTACCTCCTGACCGCCCAGCAGGACACCGGCATGGCGTTCGACAAGCTGACGATCGACTCGGTCCTGAGCCTGTACGGTCCGGACAAGGAACTGATCGCGACCAACGACGATCCAACGCCGCGCACGACCAACGACAGCTCGCTGCTGACGGTGTTGCCGGCCGACGGTACGTACTACGTCCAGGTGCAGGAGTGCCAGACGTGGCTGGACGCCAACCCGACCCAGGGCGCCAGTTGCGCCGAGCCGGCCGAGAAGGACAACACGGACTACACCATCGAATACGACATCGCCGATCTGACCAAGAACACGGCGATCACCCAGGACGCCGAGAAAGGCAATGACGCCGCGACCGCGACCGCGGTGCAGTATCCACAGGATGCCAAGGGCAAGTTCTTCTCGCCGATCCTGTTCGGTACCTTCAAGGATACCAAGGATATCGATGTGTTCATCATCGACGTGCCGCTGGCCGCGACGCCCACCACCGGTCGCTCGCACATCGACATCGAAGCGATCGCCGGCGGCAAGGACGGCGACGGTTCGACCGCGGATCCCGGCATCGCCTGGATGGCTTCGGAAGCGACGCCGAGCGTGATCCTGGCCCAGGTCGATCTGACCACCGGTGCGTTGAGCGTGCCGCTGCCGTTCGGCCAGAAGTACTTCCTGTTCGTGCAGAACACGGAGACCAGCACCGGCGCCAACGATTTCTACATCATCCGCCACACGTTCGGCGGCTCCAACCCGGTCGAGAAGGACGACGCGGCGAACGACAAGCCCGCGGGTGCCGAAGTCATGACGAGCCAGAAGACCGCAACGGGCACGACTGCCTTCTACTTCGAGGGCGACCTGATCAAGTCCGGCAAGGACGTCGACCACTACAGCTGGGAAGTGCCCGCGGGTGAATTCGATTTCTTCGTGGTGTGCGGCGCCCAGGACGAAGGCTCCGGCCTGCGCGGCCTGACCGCGACCGTGCTCGGCCCGGACGGCACAGCGCTGACCGGCGGCAAGGCCACGGAGATCCCTGGCAAAAGCCTCGTGCTCGAGAAGTGGGTGCCGCCGACCGGCAACAAGACCATGTTCGTCGCCATCTCCGCCGATCACCAGGACGACAAGGTCGCGGGCACCTACTACCGTTGCGTGGTCGGCTACGCTCCGGTCAAGGCCGCGCCGTAATCCCGGTACCTGAGGTGTCTCGGGCGGGTCGGACGCTGCTCCGGCCCGCCCGGCTAGTACGACAATTCCGAAGTACGCTCCGGGTTGCGTGGGTCACATCCGCAGGTGAGGGGCCGGCGGCTGAAGCCGCGCCTACCCTTACAAAGCCCGGCCTTCGCCGGGCTGGGTCACGTGATTGCTATAGGCCCGACGACGAGTCGAAGGCCTCCCAGCCCCGCGCAGGCGGGGCTTCGCAAATCTAGGCGCGGCTTCAGCCGCCGGCAGAATATCTAGCCGTCGATCCCGGTGCGAACTTCGGATTTCCGCTACTAGCCTTCACTTGCCCTGATCGCGCAACTTCCCGACCAGGGTGCGGATTTCCGTCGTCCGCCCGGTGCAGGCCTCGAGACCGTCGCGCATCATTTCGCTGCCTTCCTGGCGCTCGTCCTCGTCCTCGCTGGCCATCAGGCGCGCCGCATCCGCCAACGTGCGCATGTCGGGCTTGAGTGACGCCACCACGCCGTACAGCTCGTCGACCAGCTCCGTGCTCGCAGGGGCCGTACCACCACCACCGCCGGCTGCCAGAGCCGCGGCGGCTTGCTTGCGCGCAGTCTCAGCATCCTTGCGCGCCGTCGCGGCTTCCGTGCGTGCAGCCTGCAGATCCGTTTCCAGCC
>CAYHHL010000184.1:0-1129 GCA_964356325.1 uncultured Enterobacteriaceae bacterium
AGGCGAAACGAAGCGGCGACAGTAATGCCAGCGTGCGAACTGTCAACTTTGTCCCAGCGTGATCGCCGGCAAGGAACTGGTCCGGCGCGCTGGAGTCTGCTAGGGTCCCGGCCCGCTTTCGCCCGGCACTTTGGCAGGCAGCGACAGTATTTTGCATCGTCGGGCTGGCTGGCCCGCGTGGAGGAGTTGGATGCCTGGTCGCGTGGTCATCACCGGAGGCGCGGGCTTCGTCGGCGCGAGCTTGTGCGAACGCTTCGTGGCCGATGGCTGGCAGGTGGTCGCGCTGGACAACCTGTGCACTGGCCGCCTGTCCAACATCGCGCATCTGCAGGGACATCCCTCATTCGAGCTGCGGATCCTGGACGTCTCGGAGCCGTTCAGCATCGAAGGCGAGGTCGACGCGGTCCTGCACTTCGCCTCACCGGCTTCTCCGTTCGATTACCTTGCGTTGCCCATCGAGACGCTCAAGGTCGGCTCCTACGGCACGATCCATGCGCTGGACTTGGCGCTGGGCAAGGGCGCGAAGTTCCTGCTGGCGTCGACCTCGGAGATCTATGGCGATCCGCTCGAGCACCCGCAGCGCGAGAGCTACTTGGGCAACGTCAGCAGCATCGGCCCGCGCAGCGTGTACGACGAGGCCAAGCGTTTTGCCGAAGCCGCGACGATGGCCTACCGCCGGACGTACGCGGTCGACACGCGCATCATCCGGATTTTCAACACCTATGGCCCGCGGATCAAGGCCAACGACGGGCGCGTGGTGCCGGCTTTCCTGGCGCAGGCGTTGCGCGGCGAGGCGTTCACCGTGTTCGGCGATGGCAGCCAGACGCGATCGTTTTGCTACGTGGACGATCTGGTGGCAGGCATCGTGCGCGTGCTCGAGCGCGGCGATCACATGCCTTACAACCTGGGCAATCCGGTCGAATTCACCATCCTGGAACTGATCCAGGAAATCGAGGCGCTGCTGGGCGCGCAGAACGTGGTGCACAAGCCGCTGCCGGTGGACGATCCCACGCGCCGCAAGCCTGATATCAGCCGTGCGATCGAGGACCTGGACTGGAGCCCGACGGTGCCGCTACGCGAAGGCTTGCAGCGGACGGTCGAGGCGTTCAGGCGCAGGTTGGCCGCGGGC
>CAYHHL010000184.1:1229-11959 GCA_964356325.1 uncultured Enterobacteriaceae bacterium
CGGAGATCTACGCGAGGCCTTCGAGCGCTTCGTTGACCACCGCGATGACGTCGATGCCATTCTTCTTGCAGAAGGACACGAAGCCCATCTTGGCGATGCTACGCAGGGCGCGCGTCGACAGGCGGATGCGCACGAACTGGTTCAGCTCGGGCACCCACAGGCGCTTGTACTGCAGATTGGGCAGTTGGCGCATCTTGGTCTTGTTGTTCGAGTGGCTGACTTTGTTGCCAGTCAGCGGGCGCTTACCGGTGATTTCACATACACGGGACATGATTCGCTCCAAGGACGCGCGCTGGGGCCGCAATGTGCAGCGGGGCCGGGATTCTAGGTGCGGGCTGCCGCGCGGTCAAGAGGGACGTCGGCCGCGAAACCTGCCTACGGTGCAGACAGCGGCGAGGCGTCCGACATAGGCGCGGGCGGCGGCGGAGCAAACAGCGCGAGATTGCCACCGGTTGCGTGGTCCTTGCCGTTGCCGGCCACCCATGAGGCCGATTCTGTCGCCAAACCATTGTGCTGCAACGCGAGGCCGACGCCGCAGCCGTCGATGCGCGAGGCGTGTACCGTCGCGCCTTTGCCATCGACCAGCAGCCCGACGCGATTCGCGCCCGCAATCCACGACCGCTCCAGGCTAATCGTCGACAAGTGCCCGGATACGCCGTCCGCCGCGTTGGCCACCAGGGCTTGCGGCAGGCCTGTCACCGCGCGCAGCACCGACGCCTCCAGGACTGCTGTCGCGCTGTCCAGCAACACCCCAGCGCCCATCAGGTTTTCCATCCGGCACGCACGCAACGTCACCTGTGCCGCACTCGCGCCGACCAGTGCCGCGGCCAGCCCGGCGATCTTGCCTTCCGACGGCAGCGTGGCAGCCAGCCAACCGCCGGTCAGATCCAGCGTCGCCGCCCGCACATACAAGGCAGTCTCGCGCTGCCCGGACAGGCGCGGTCCGAGCAGCGTGGCGAGCGCACCGTCCTGCACCTGCACGCCGTGCCCCAAGCTCTTGTCCAGCGCCGCCAGCGTCTGCACGATGCGCGCGCCGGACAGCCGCGCTTCGGACGGTTTGCCTGCGACCATCAGCGCGATCGACCGATTCAGGGCCAGCACGGCGGCCGATTGCACCGTCAGGCTCGCGCCGCGCGACACCTCCGCCCCGCGGCCCTCGGTTTCGAGCACGATCAGTTGCATGACATGGACTTGCGAGCCCACCCCGTCCAGCGACAGCCCCACTTGCTGGTTGCGCCAGATCTGCAGCCCGGTCAGGTCCAAGTGCGCGCCGGCCTGAACCACCACGCCGCGACCGCCATTGCCGTGGCTATACAGGTAGGTATCGCCTTGACTCTTGGCTCCGGGCGCGACGGTCGTGCCGGCGCCATCGACGACGAGCCCCGCGCTGGCGTTGCCAACGACCTTGACGACCGCGCCGACCCACAGTTTCGCGCCGCCGGTGACCTGTAGGCCGAATCCATACTTGCCGTCCTCGCGCGGCAACGTCCCGGCGACCAGTGAGTCGACCTCTTCGACCAGCGTGCCGGTGCCGTCCACGACCAGGCCGACTTCGCGATTGCCGATGATGCGCAAGGACTTCAGCATCGCCACGGCACCGCTCTTGACCGCGACGCCGCGCCCGCCGTGACCGTCCGCGCGCGGCAAGGTGCCGATGACCCGGACCTGATCGAGAGCCAACGTGCTGCCGCTGCCCGCGGCGTACAGGCCTACGTCGCGATTCTTCCAGATGTTCGATGACTCGAGCGCCAGGCTCGCACCTTCCTCGACCCCGGCGCCACGACCGCCCCAGTCGTCCAGCGTTTGCGGCAAGGTGCCGTCGATGGTGATCGCGTCGCCTTGGACCGCGCTGCCCACGCCCGCAACCAGGCAACCGATGGCATGGTTGGCGGAAAGTCTCGTGGTGGCGCCCAGATGCACCTCGCCCTGATTCACCGCGAGCACGCCGTAGCCGCCCTTGCCGTCCAGTTCGGTGCCGAGCGTGGCATCGATGACGCCGGTGAACTCGACCTCGGAATCCGCGCCGTCGACATACAAGCCCGCGAAACGATTACTGCTCAACCTCGACTGTACCAACTGCACCTGGGCGCCGCCGTAGACCGCGACGCCGACGCCCGACTTCTTGTCCTTGGGCCGTGCCAGGGTAGATTCGACGAGCAAAGCCGTGGCGGTGAGCTTGGTTTCCGGGCCGATGACGATGACGGCCTCGCTGCGGTTGGCCTCCAGGTGAGCGAATTCGAGTGTGACGTGCGCGCCACCTTCGCAGTCGAGCCCCTGCCCTGCGCCGCCGCCCGCATCGGCCAGCGTGCCTTGGATGCGCAAAGCCCGCGCGTGCAACCGGGTGCCGTTGCCGTCGGCCAGGACGCCAGTCGAGCGGTTGTTGGTCAGCAAGGCGCGGTGCAGGTCGACCTTGCCGCCCGAGAGCACCGTGACGCCGCGGCCGCCCTTGCCGTCGCTGTCCTGGGGCAAGGTGCCGTCGATCCAAAGGTCAGTCGCGGTGACGGCCGAGTCCAGGCCAATTGCCAGCAGGCCGACGGTGCGGTTGGCCGTGAGCCGCGCGCCCTGGACGACGACTTGGGCGCCGGTCGAGGCCGAGATGCCATCGCCGTAGTTGCCGGTCTTCACTTCGGCCAAGGTCCCGTCGATCACCAGGTTTTGTGCCGTGACCTGAGTGTCGGGGCCGTCCGCGTACAGACCGCGATCGCGATTGGCCGAAAGCCGCACGTTCTGCACGATCAAGTGCGCGCCGTCATCCGCATGCAGTCCCTGCCCCACCGACTTGTCGGTCGACGAAGGCTGGATATCGTACACATACAAGTCGTTGGCGCTCACCGTGGTGTTGCCCGTCGCGAACAGGCCGAACCGCGTGCCGCCGGTTATCATCGTGCGCTTGACCGTGGCCTGTGCCGGACCGTCGAAGCGGACTGGCTCGCGTCCGCCAGTGATCGTCACGCCTTGCACCGTGAACGCGGCCTTGCCGTAGCCGTGCACGACGCTCAGGCCGGACTTGCCCTGCAGAGTCACTTTCGCCGCGCAACGACCTCGCAGCGTCAGCGGTTTGGCTGTGTCGATGGCCGTCGCGTAAGTTCCTGCCGCTACGACGATCGTTCCACCCGCGGGCAAGGCGACCATGGCCGCGTCCACGGTCGGGAAGGGCGCGGTTCGCTGCCCCGTGGCCTTGGCCGTGGCGGTCGCGTCGACGAACACCGTGCCCACAGCGTCCTGCACGCCCCCGAAAGCATCCGTGCCGCAATCGAGCGGGTCCGGCGCGCAACCTGGCCCAGCGACGACGAATCCGGGTGGACAGGTCCACGCCACGCCGGTCAACGGAGTGCACACGCCCGGTACGCCCGCGACAGTGCCGACCGGACAGGCGGCGAGCGCGCCATCGGCCATCACTTCGTGCGGGGGATCGAGCGCAGGCAAGGCCGGTGGTGGCGCGCCAGGATTGAGATCAGCGGCGGCGACTGGACTTGCATCGGCGGCGACGACCAATGCGTCTCCGGACCAGGTGACGCCCTCAGGCAGCGCGACGGCCGAGCCCGAGACGGCGCACCCGTATGTCGAGGGCATCAGCCCGGCTGGACAGCCCTTGCCGGCGGCGACTTCTTCGGCAGTGCATGCGCGGCCCTTGCCCAGACAACCGATCTGCTTGGCATCGCAAGGCTTTCCGCTCGCGTCTTGCCAGTCTACGCACCAGACCGGCACGCAGTCTTGGGCGCTGCCCTGGCATCCCGGCGGGCCAAAGGCGACGCAACTGGCCGACGCGGAATCGAATCCTTGGCCGTTGGGGCAGCAGCCGCCGTCGGGCTTGGGGGTCGTGCCACTGCAAGGCAGATCGGGCCCGCCGGCGTCGACATCGGGCCCGGCATCGACTTCGGGGCCCGCGGCGTCGATCTCGTCTTTCGCATCCAGCGGGCTGACTTCTGCGTCATGGCCAGCAATTTCAACACCGAAGGTGTCCGCGCCGCCCGTGTCCGTCAGACCGGACGTGTCGCTGCCTTCACCGTCGCCGCCGCCCGAATGGATGCCGCTGTCGTTGGACGTCGAGCCGGCGGCGTTGCGCGGTTCTCCACACGCCACCCAACCGACGGAACATAGGAACACGAGGACGAAAGAGCGAAGGCGCATCGGCACGGGAACCTCCAGGAAAGCCTACTTTGCGCGGGAAGCTCGGCCGGTGCAACAGCAGACGGCACCGGGCAACTGTGGACGCGCAAGGACTTCGAAGCTGTGGTCGTTGCGGTGCAAGCCCGCCCGATCGATGCTCTGGGCATGAGGCAGGATCGCGTGCAGGACATCGCAAACGAGTCGCGGGCGACGCTGGTGGCGCCGGGCCTGGTGCGCATGGCCTTGCCGACGCCGACCTTGCCGCCCGCGACCACGACCAACCACTACGTCGTGGGCCGCCAGATCGCAGTGCTGGTCGACCCTTCCGCGCCGGCCCGCCCCGACCAGGATCGGCTGTGCACCCTGCTGCGACGGCTGGCGGACGAGGCCGGGTATGGGCTGCGCGGGCTGTTCCTGACCCACCACCACCGCGATCACGTCGGCGCGGCGACGGCGCTTTCGCAACGGCTGGGGCTGCCGATCCTGGCGCATCCCCTGACGGCGGAACGGCTTGCCGGCGAAATCGAAGTGCACCGCCTGGTGCAGGACATGGAGATCGTTGCGCAAGACGACTCTGGCCCGTGGCGGGCGCTGCACACGCCGGGCCATGCGCCGGGCCATCTGGTGTTGCAGCACGACGGTCACTTGGGCATGGTCGCGGGCGACATGGTGGCGGGTGAAGGCACGATCCTGGTCGATCCGCGCGACGGCAGCATGGGCGAGTACCTGGCGAGTTTACAGCGGATGGCCGACCTGGAGCCCTCGTACCTGGCGCCCGCGCACGGTCCGGTGCTGGCCGACGCGGCGGGCACGCTGGCGTACTACCGGCAGCACAGGTTGGAACGGGAGGCCAAGGTTCTTGCGGCGTTGTCGACGATCTGGCAGGCGCCGGAGCATCTACTGCCGGAGGCCTATGGCGACGTGTCCAGGCTGGCCTGGCCGTTCGCACTGCGGTCGATGCTGGCACACCTGCTGCACCTGGCTGAGTTGGGGCAGGCAGAGACGCAGAACGCGACCTGGCGGTTGCTGCACGCTTCGTAGTCGCTGGCTCGTTCTCTGATGCGCGACCCACTACTCGCGACGTTGCCAGTCCTTCGCGCCGTCGCGTTCATAAGCGTCCGGCCCGAGCAGAGTCTGGGCGCGGAACCGCAGGACCTCGACCTTGCGCTTGGGGTGCGGCACCGCGCTGATCGCCGCCACGCAGCACGCCGCCGCAAGCACGGTTGCCACGGCTATCTCTGGGAAAGGACGATGGTTCGGCTGCGCGAGATCGGCCCCGGCCAGATCGGATTCCGGGTAACGGGGCAACCGCGCGCGCAACAGCCACGGCAAGAGCACGAGCGCGACGAACACCGCGAGCGACAGCCAGTCCGAAAGTCCGAACAGGCGCCCGACGCTGGGAGCAAAGAAGCCCTGGACCAGCAACGGCCAGGACAGTTCCAGCACGGGCTGGTCGATCTGCGCGAAGTGATAGGGAAACGTCGCCACGACTGGCGCCGCCGTCAGCACCCCGAGGGCGATGCCGGCCAGGACCGCGGACCGGCCAATCCGAGGCAAGCGCGGCCAGCGCCACAGGTGGATCAGCCCGGCCGCGAGCAGGGGCACGATCGGCAGCAGGTGGCGGGCCCCGGCGCAATCACCGGCCGGCCAGTCGGCAAACCCTGAGACCAGCAGCGTGTAGGCCAGGGCAATCGCCAACATCCCCGCGGCATCGAGACGTTGCGAGCGAGGCACGTCCCGGCGCAACGCGTGCAGGGCCAGGCCCAGAGCGCCCAAGGCGAGCCAGGGCGCATGGTAGAACAGACCGCGGCGGGCACCGAACAGCAGGCCGAACAGTGCGTCCGCTTGCGGCGGGCGAAAACCCAGGAAGCCGGTCGCCATGATTTTGGCCAGTTGCGTATCACCCTTGTATTGGTAGGTGAACTTCAAGGGACTGCCGAGAACCCACGTGTTGTAGGCGCCTTGCAGGACGACGCAGAGCGCCACGCCAGCGATGAGCGGCGCCGCCTGCCGCAGCCGGTCGCGCCACCGCCCCGATCCGCGCACGATGGCCCACGCGCACACGAAACCGGCGAGCACGAACACCGGCGTGTCGGTCAAGCCGCCCAGGCCCAGCGCAAGACCGGCCAAGAAGCTGCGGCGCCGGTTGGGCAAGTCCGGCTGGCTCATGGCAATCGTGAACACTGCCGCGCAGATGCAGGCGGCCGCCAGACCGTGGCCGAAGAACAGCGTGGCGTACACGAACACCGGGCTGGCCAACGCCAGTGCCAGGGCCACCAACGCCGCGTCGCGTTCGGTACCGCCCACGGATCGCACCCAGCGTGCCAGGACCAGCAGCGCGCCGAGCAATGGCAGGGCCACCGCCCACAGCGTCGCCAACCAGCCGAACAGCCAGAACTCCTTGCGCTCGACCTCGGGGCGGACCGCGTGCAGCAAGGGGTAAATCGGCAGGGCGAGCAGCGAGGCCCCGGGCGCCTTGTCCATGTAGACGTGACCGCCGACCTCGCTGCGATCGATGGGAGTGATGCCGTGTTTGCGAACGATGCTGTCCAGTTCGGGACGACCGGCTTGCACCACGGCCTGGATGAAGTAGAGGCGGATCGACTCGTTGGCGGTGTGGAACTGCGGCCAGAAGTGGATGTACCAGCCCCAGGCCAGCACGACCGAGAAGAGCGCGGCGAGCAGGGGTCGCGACGGGGCATGGGAACGGGGCGCGGTCATCAATCACCATGGGCGGTGCGAGCGCTGGAGCACGGAACGTAGCGCGGGCTCGGGCAAAAGACGAGCCGAAGCACGAGCGGCCAGGATCGATTGCCGGCGCAATGGTAGCTTCACGGCTTCGAGTTGCGGAGGCGCATCGTCTCGTCTATGCTCCGCGCGTCCGCTGAGCCGACCGCTCGTGGGCACGCGCGAATGCCCGCAGTCGCGGGTCAGACTCGGGCTTCGATCTACGGCAAGCGGCTCAGAGAACCACGAGGGAAACAGGCATGAGCTTCTATATTCAGCGCGACGGTCAGCCCAAGGAGTACTCCATCGAGGCCTTGATCGACATGGTCAAGACCGGCAGTCTTCGTTCGGACGAGTACGTGTTCGACGGCCGTACGCAGAAGTGGGTCGGCGCGACGCAGGTGGCGGAACTCGCCGCGGCGTGGCGTGACGCCAAGCCTGCGGCTCCGGCCGCGGGTCCGGGCAATCCAGCGATGGCTCCGGCGGCGACTCCAGCAGCTGCGACCGGCAACAAGCGCAGCAAGAAATTCAGCGAGACGTCGTGGTTCATGTCCGCCGTCACGTACGAAGATGGCGGCCTGACGCCGAGCGAATTGCCGCCGATGGAAGCGGGCGATCGGTTCGAGAACCTGCCGCCGGTCCCGGAAGAGCTGCGCAAGAAGTTCTCGCTGTCGATCGCCGACTTGGACGAGAGCAAGAAGAAGAAATAAGGCTCCCTCAAGGCTCACCATGCAAACGCGACGCCTGCCCGGCACGCAGCTCGACCTCTCCGTGGTCGGCTTCGGCTGTTGGGCGATCGGTCGCACGTGGTGGGGCGACGACGTCCGCGACGAAGACAGCGTGGCCGCCATCCGCCGCGCGCTCGACCTCGGCGTGAACTGGTTCGATACCGCGCCCTTGTACGGTCACACCCATGCCGACGACGTGCTCGTGCGCGCGCTAGGGCCACGCATCCGCGACGTGACGATTGCCACCAAAGTCGGGGTGCGCTGGGACGGCGAAGGGGCGCACGCGCGCTCGGACCTGACCGCGGCCTGGATGCGCCAGGACGTCGAGAACAGCCTGAGCCGACTGGGCGTCGAGGCGATCGACCTGCTGCAAGTGCATTGGCCCTGCGAATCGGCGACCTCTCTGCAAGAGACGATGGAGACGCTGGAATCGTTGCGCACCGAGGGCAAGGTCCGCTACTTCGGCTTGTGCAACTACGACGTGCCGCGCCTGGACATCGCCAGGAGCCACGGGCGGTTCGACAGCCTGCAGACGGCCTATCACCTGCTGCGCCGCGAGTTCGAGCACGAGTTGCAGCCATGGTGCGAACGACAAGGCGTCGGCGTGCTGGCGTACGAGCCGCTGTGCCGGGGCCTGCTGACAGGCAAGTACACCGCCAGGCAGAAGTTTCCGGACTCGGACATGCGCGCGCGCGACGATCGCTTCCAGGGCACGCGCTATCTGCGAGCGTTGACGGCGGTCGCCCGGCTGGAACTGATCGCCAAGCGGTTGAACGTGCCGGTGGCGGCGCTGGCGATCGCGTGGGTAGTGCGCAATCCCGTGGTGACCAGCGTCATTGCCGGCGCCAAGCGGGTGGCGCAGGTCGAGGCGAACGTGCGGGCGGCGGAGATCCTCGACCGCGCCGACGTGTGGCCGGAAGTCGAGCGGATCGCGGCGAGTTTTCGCGGCTGAACGCTAGTCGTCGCTCGCCTGGATGCGCACTTCGCCCGTCGCCGCGGCCAACAGATACGCCTTCATGAAGCCGTCCAGGTCGCCGTCCAGCACCGCAGCGGTATTGCTCGACTGGTACAACGTCCGGTGATCCTTCACCATCTGGTAAGGCTGCAGCACGTAGCTGCGGATCTGGCTGCCGAAGTTGATGCCCATCTTGGCGGCTTCGATCTCTTCCTTGACGGCGCTGCGTTTCTTGCGCTCCAGGTCGATCAAGCGCGCCATCAGCATTTTCATGGCTGTGCTCTTGTTCTTGTGCTGACTGCGTTCGGCCTGGCACGCGACCACCACGCCGGTCGGGTTGTGCGTGATCCGGATGGCCGAATCCGTGCGGTTGACGTGCTGGCCGCCTGCCCCTGACGCCCGGTACGTGTCGATGCGCAAATCGCTTTCGTTGATGTCGATGTCGATCGAGTCGTCCTCTTCGGGCACCACGTACACGCTGCAAAACGACGTGTGCCGGCGCTTGGCCGAGTCGAACGGGCTGATGCGCACCAGCCGATGCACGCCGTTTTCCGCCTTCAGCCAGCCGAACGCGTATTCGCCCTCGATGCGCAAAACTGCTGACTTGATGCCGGCTTCCTCTCCGGGCAACTCGTCCACCAGCTCGACTTTCATCTTGTGCGCCTCGGCCCAGCGCGAATACATGCGCATCAGCATGTACGCCCAGTCTGCGCTTTCCGTGCCACCCGCGCCGGCGTTGATCTGCACCAATGCCGCGGCCTTGTCGGTGCCCGCGCCCATCGTCCGCGCGAACTCCGCCTTCTCGAGCTGATCGGTCACGGCGTTGATCTGGTCTTGCAGTTCCGGCAGCAGCGACGAGTCGTCGTCCGCCTGCGCCATGTCGATCATGTCCTTGACTTCTTGGATGATCCGCGCCGGCTCGTCGACCGTCTCGAGGGCATTGGCGATGTCGCCGCGTTCCTTGAGCAGCCGCTGGGCCTTCTCGGCATCGGTCCAGAACTCGGTCTCCGCGCTCAGCTTCTCCAACTCGTCGAGGCGAGCTCGCTTCGCTTCGGAGTCAAAGATGCCCGCGCAGCGCGTCGATTCTGGACTCGACGTCGCTAGCGCAGGACCGTACTTCGGCAAATGTCGCCATGGTAGGAAGTTCCTTCAGGGTTTGTTCAGGTCGCAGACACGACGGCCCGCATCATAGCACGACACGGCGCATTTCGGCAGGCGACTACAAAGCGCCAATCGGGGGAAACGCCTGCAGCCAGATCGACGTGATCACGTAGTCCAGCAACAGCACGGCGACCGATGTCGTGACCACAGTGCTCGTCGTCGCCAAGCCCACGCCGCGGCTGCCTCCCTGCGCATAGAAGCCCTTGTAGCTGGCGATGGCGCCGATCAACACGCCGAACGCGGTGCCCTTGACCACGGTGCAGAGGATGTCCGAGGGCCTGACCCACAACTCGATGCGCGAGAAGAACTGGGCGCGATCCAGACCGAGCAGTTGCGTGGAGACGATGTACGCGCCCATCAGTCCGATCGCCGCGAAACCGACCGCAAGCATGGGCATCATCACCGTGCAAGCGAGGATGCGCGGCGCCACCAGGTAGTGGATCGGGTCGATCGCCATGCTCTCTAGCGCGTCGATCTGCTCGGTCACGCGCATCGTCCCCAACTCGGTACACATCGCCGAACCGACGCGACCGGCGACCATCAGCGCGCCCATGGTCGGCGCCAGTTCACGGATCAAGGCCAAGGCGACGCTGCCGCCGATGAGGCTCTTGGCGTTGAAGATGTCGAATGCGACCGCGGTCTGGATGGCGAACACGGCGCCGGTGAAGGCCCCGGTCAAGAGCACGATGCCAAGTGAACCCACGCCGACGAATTCCAACGTCGCCATGTAGTTGCCCACGCGATAGGGCGGGCGGAAGGCCGCGACCAGGCCAGCGCCCGCGAACAGCATCGCGCCGCCGATCGCGTCCAACGCCTGCAGCACAGGGCGCGTCACGGTCGTCCACAGTGATGGCAACAGCTGGTTCGGCAAGGTCTTGGCGGCGGCATCGGGCATGGTGGCGAGCTCCGTCCGGCAGGGTAACGCAATCGACGCGGCCCGCCAGTTCTCCGCGGTCCACGCTTTCCGCAGTGCTCGCGGTCGGCGCGAGGGCCGTGGGCGCATCCGCGAACTGATTCTGGGCCGGCGCAATGACCAAGGGGGTGGCCGG
>CAYHHL010000185.1:0-11956 GCA_964356325.1 uncultured Enterobacteriaceae bacterium
GTTGCAGCCCTCTGCCGCGCCGCCCTCCCGCTCGCCGCCCCGGCACGGGTCGCCGCCCGTGCAGCCATCGGCGTCGTCCCAAGGCCCAGCGCGCGCCGAGTGGACGCACTGGCCCGCCGCACAACTATCCGCCGTACAAGGGTTCTTGTCGTTGCAGTCCTTGGCCTTGCCGGCCTTGCACTTGCCGCCCGAGCAAACGTCGCCCACCGAGCACGCGTTGCTGTCCGTGCACGCCTTGGCGTTGGCCTTGTGCGTGCAGGCGTCGCTCTTGCAGCCGTCGTCGGTGCAGGGGTTGCTGTCGTTGCAGTCCTTGGCCTTGCCCGCCTTGCACTTGCCGGCAGAGCAGGCGTCGCCGATCGTGCAGCCATTGCCGTCGCTGCACGCTTTGGCCACGGCCTTGTGCGAGCAGGTGTTGCCGGTGCAAGCGTCGCTGGTGCAAACGTTCTTGTCGTCGCAACTGCCGCACGCGTCGCAAATGCCGCCGCCCGGGCCGCCGCCCCACCATTCCCAGTGCCAGTTCTCCGACGGCACGGTCTTCTTGAAGCCGTACGCGCCGCCGTGCTTGGTGAGCCAGTTGAACACGCCCGAGCTGCTGGTGTTCAAGTCCAGCGCATGGCCGCTCTGGTGATTGGAATAGCCGGGCTTGGCGGCGAGGTTGCAGCTGTTGCAGTTGCAGTTCTTGTAGCAGTTGTAGAAGTACTGCTGCTCGGCCATGGTGCGAAAGCCGCTGACGATGGCCAGGTTGACGCCGTCCTTCTGCGCCGCCTTGGCCATGACGTAGTACGCGTTGGCGGTGTGGATTTCGACCGGTTTGCCGTCGACGGTGACGACCTGGATCGCCGTGGCCTTGCCGCTGCTGTAGCCGGTGGCGTTCTTGACCGCGCAACTGACCGTCAGGGCGGCGCTGACCGTGCCATAGCCTTCGGACGCCGGATCGCCGGCGATTTCGCACTGGCCGCCGTGTGTTGGCTCTGCAGGCTCAGAAGGTTGCACGCAGCCGAGCAGCGCCAGGCAGGTGGCGAGCAGGAGCTGGTGGCGGGTCGACGTCCAGGGCATGCAGCCTCCGGGCGAAAGGACGCGCCCGCTGGATCGTGTACCCCGCGCGGTTCGGTGCAGCAACGGATGGTTGCGGCCGCGCTGGAGGGGTGAGGTCTGGCGGCACCCGCCACTTCGACGAGGGCGGGCGTCGAGACCGGTGCGACGTCAAGGCGTCAGCACTGGCAGGCCCTGGAACCACGTGCGGTAGAAGCCGTCGTCGCGCGTCAGGAGCCTGTCCGCCTGCTTGGCTGCATGGGCACCAATGAGAAAATCCGCGGCGACACGGGATCTCGGCCCGCCGCCCGCGCGATACCGGCGCCAGAAGTCGGCCGCTTGCAAAGCGGACTGCTGCGCCATCGCGTCGTAGGCGATGCCGAGATCGGTCATGCGCTGGACGAAGGCGGCGTCGTCGGCGAACACGGCGGCGGTTTCTACCCAGACCACCTCGCACGCAACCACGCTTCCGGACACGAGTGCCGTGCGCAAGGCCTTCGCCGACGCTGCGCCCCACTGCGGATCGGCGCGAAACACGTCGAGCAAGACGTTGGTGTCGACGGCGGTGATCACAACGGCCGGTCGCGCAGTTCGGTCATCCACTCGTCGGTCGAAAGGGGCGAGCCGGGCACGACCGGCGCGCAACCGAAGGCCCGTGCGACGGGATCATCGGTCATCGACTTGTGGACGATGATCTGGCCGCCGACTTCTTCGAACTCGAGGTGCGTGCCGGCGACGATGCCCAGGCGCTTGCGGATCGCCGCGGGGATGACGACCTGGCCTTTGCTCGAAACGATCGCCTCCATGCTTGCCCCGCGCGCGGCCGCGACGAACGACCTACCAGGAAGGTAAGACTGACTGGGTAAGGCGTCAAGGCGTCAGGCCGCCAGAGAGCGCATTCCCCAGTATCGCGAGGCCGTGTCGGCTGCCTCATGTCGTGCCGAGCTTCCAGCCGCGAATCCGGAAATCGACGCTTTCCGCCGGCACGTGCAATCCGCCGATGTCGAAGGCACAGAACGTCCGTTCAGTCGCACTGGAATGATAGAGCAGACTTTCGTGGCCCACCAAAAACAGGTCGTACGCCTCGATCTTGCTCTTGCCATCCAACGCGCGCTGTTGCGCACTCAATAGATAGAACAGCCGAGGTTGTGCGGAAGTGAGCATGAGCAGGCAGTTCGGCCGAACGCTGACATCGGGCCATTCGGACACGGCAAACAGGGCCGACGATTCCATTCCGAATCGAAGCACGATCTTTGCTACTTCCGCCCGTTTCCGCCGCCCTAGTGTAGTGGTTTCATTGGGTATCTCATACCGAACAACCACGCCGACTGACTCGGTTCGTGACCACAGGCCCCGAAGAATGCGCTCGTCCGTCGGTGCGCGGTCCAGTTCTTCGAGCCGATTCCCTGAAGCGACCAGGTGGACGGCCCCCATCTCCAATCGAGAAGCTAGACTATCCGCTGGCAAGGTCGTCATCGCCAATGCCTCTCAAGGAGCCGCAATCACCCCACAAGCCACCCGCCCACCCGCGTTGCCAGCCGGCGGTCCCCCATCATCCGGCTTGGCGTGCACGATGACCGACCGCCCGAGGATCGGGTTCTTGCCCGACACCGTCGCATTCTCCACGACGATCTCATGGTGCGCCTTGCCCTGGTCGTCGGCCTTGACGTTGCCCAGGTCGCCGGCGTGACGTTGCGCCTTGTCCGGCAGGCCGTGCTGGTGGCCCTCAGGATTGTAGTGATCTCCCGCACTCTTGCCGTCGCCGCTCGAGCAGTCGCCCTTCTCGTGGACGTGGAACGCGTGCTCCTGGTTCGGCGTCAGGCCCTCGAAGTCCGCGACGACCTTGAGCTTGCCGTCGACTTCGGTGAAGCGCACGACGCCCTTGACGGTGTTGCCGACGGTGGCCGCGACCGTGGCGATGGCGTTGGTGCCGGCGACGGGCGTGGCGGCGGCGGTGGCGACGGCAGGTTCGTCGGCCTTGCGATTCTTGTCGCAACCGTTCAGCAGCAATGGAGCGGCGATGGCGAGGGCGGCGATCAGGCGAGTGGACATGGGACCTCGGGCGCGACGTGAGAGTGCTGCGCGACCCTTGGGCCGCAAATCGCTGGCGCAATCGGCGTCAGTGCCGCCATGGTCCGCCCGCACGCCTGGGACCGTCAAGCGTTCGCGTGGCTATGGCCAGCGCGAACGAAAGCGTCTGTTCGTGCTCATGATTTCCGGACTGTTACGCGGCGAGCAGTGGCTGGAGGTCGCGAGCCAGCGAACTCGGCGCGTGCAGGCGCTCAACCACGGCGGCAATGTCAGCCTGCGTCACCAAGCCGGGCTCGGTGAACTCGACGCCAACCGGCTCGCCGTCAGCACCGACGTCTACGACAACACCGGGCCGCAACAGTTCCGCGCTCACGATCTTGCGCTCGCTCAGACTGACCAACGCCAGATAGGCGACAAGCGGTTTGCCTTTGCGAAACGTGATCGATAGTTCGGATGTCATGGTCGCGCCTCCACAGAATGTTCCGCCCGCACTAGGTGACCGTCAAGCCGGGGCCAGACCGGCCCGCCGCGACCGCCACGATCACTGTCCGCAGCCATACTTGCCCGCCGGATTGGGCGACGGCCACTTGTGCGAGAGACCCTCGCCGTTCTTGCCGGCCGGACAGGGCAGCCACTGGGTGCTGCCCGGCGCGCCCGACTGAGCAGCGTCGCCCCACTTCACCCGCCGCGCGCACCAGAGATCGCCGGTCACCAGCGCCGGGCCGGTCACGACCAGGTCCGACAACCCCTTGGCGTGCAAGGTGAACTGCGGCGTCACTGGACCATGCTTGCCGTCGCTCCACACATACACCGCGATCGCGTACAGCCGCCCTGGCACTGGCGCGTAGATGCCCACGTCATGCGGCCCGCCCTTGGCCCCGGCTTGGAACAGCGGATCATCCAAGGCGGAATCGCTCGCGCCCCAGTTCGGGTTCGGGTTGATCGCCCAGGTATCGACGCACGGCGCGAACCACGGATCCGGCGTGCCGTCGCCGTCCACGTCGGGCAGTTCTTGACCCGAGTCCAGATCGGCCAGGTGCACCTCCAGAAGCGCCGGCGTCGCTCCCACAGGCAGCCCGGCTTGCGTCCAGGTCAAGGTCGCGTGCAAGGCGTCATCGGCCACCACCTGCAGCGGCGTCAGCAACGGCGCGCAGGCCGTCGAGCCCGTGCCCGCGTCGTCCGTCACATCCAGGCGCACCGTCCACACACCTACCGAATGCGGCGTCCACACCACTTTGGCAAGCGCCGCCGAAGGTTGCGGTTTGCCCGGCTCTCCGCCCGGCCCGGTGACCGTCCACTTCCAGCCCGTCAGCACGTGTCCCGGCGCCGCCTGCGCACACCCGGCATCCAGGGTCACCGGCGCATGCACCGGCAGCTTGGCGGGCTGTGACGCCATGCAAGCTATCGGACAGCCCGCCGGCACCCCCACGCAACTGAGCTTGACGTCGAGCGTTCCGCTCTGACTCGTCACCCGCAGCAAGGCCTCGTGCGGCCCTGGCGCGATCGGCGTGCAACGAAGCTTGAGCGTGGGCTGTGCCGACGGTTCGAGCAGGAAGGGCGCCTGCGCGGTCGCCGGCTTGTTGGCAAAGTCCGCGGTATCCCAATCGATCGAGAAGGTCTGCGCGTCCGGCCCCAACACCTGCGCACCGGTCAGCGCCACCGTCGTCGTGCCGCAGTTGCCGAGCGACACCGTGCTGAATACCGGCAAAGCCACCGTGGTCGCAGCGAAATCCACCGTCTCGGGCTGGGCGGTCAGACAATCGCCGGGCAGCCACGCGACGATCGGCAGTTCCACTTCGGGCTTGTTGGTGCCGTCCGTGTGAATCTGCAACGTAGTCGTGGTCTTGTGGCCCACCGGCGTCGCGGTCAGTCGCACCGGCAGGTCGATGCCTGCGCCCGGGGCCAGGGTCTGCGGCGTCGGCCAGGCCTGCGCCAGCGGCAGATCGCCTACCTTGACCTCGAACAGTTCCGTATGTGTTCCCAGCAACTTGGCGCCCGTCAGGTGCAGCGGCGCGTCGCCCACGTTGTTGCAGCGCGCGGTCGCGGTACTGCCCATGGCGGCGTCGGCGATCGCCAGCAGCGGCGGACAGGACAACTGCCCGCGGGCTCCAGGCGCAACTACATGCAAAGTCCAGGTATTCGCCACCGACTGCACCGCCGTCACGGTCAGTTGCGCGGGCTTTGCCAGGTCGACCGCCGTCAGCGTGAGTGCGATGTCGGTCACCCCGCCCGCCGGCGCACACTCGGGATTGGCGACCTTACCTAGCAGTGCCGGCCACTTGCCGGCCACACAGGCAGCGCCGTCGGCCCTTTGGCACAGCAGACCCGCGTCCAGCGCGATCGATTGCAGACGGATCGGCGCGCCATCCGGGCCGGCGGCAGTGTTGCGCAAGTGCAGGTGCAGCACCGCCCCGGCTTGCGGTGGAGTCCAGGTACTGCCGTGGGCCCAAACCTGCCCGGTGTCGTCCACCACCTGCAGGGTACCGAGCTGCGCCAACGCGAAGGAACTGCCTGCACCGCATGACGAAGCCGCGGGATGACACGCAGAGAGAGCCAGCGCCAGCAGCGCCCCGAGTCCTACCGCGCTGCCAGTCCAGCTCATCGTCACCTCCGCCCGCCGTGGCTCTAAATCCGCTCGATGATGGTAGCAATCCCCTGGCCGCCGCCGATGCACATCGTCACCAGCGCCGTGCCCAGGCCGCGCCGCTCCAACTCGTCCAGCACCGTGCCGAGCAGCATCGCGCCCGTACCGCCCAGCGGATGGCCCAGCGCGATCGCCCCGCCGTTCACGTTCACCTTGGCCGGGTCCAGGTTCAACTGGCGCATGGTCTGCAGCGGCACCACCGCGAACGCCTCGTTGATCTCCCACAAGTCGATGTCGCTCACCTGCATCCCCGCCTGCTTCAAGGCTTTCAGCGATACCGGCGCCGGCGCCGTCAGCATGATCACCGGCTCGGCCGCCAGCACCGCCATCGCCCGGATGCGCGCCCTCGGCTTCAGTCCGGTCCGCTGCACGTACGCCTGGCCGGCCACCAGCACCGCCGCCGCGCCGTCGACGATTCCAGAGGAATTACCGCCTGTATGCACGTGCTCGATGCGCCCGACCTGCGGATAGCCGCGCAAGGCCAGCTGGTCCAGCGTCTCACCATTCGGTCCCATCGCCATGTCGCCCATCTGCACGAACGCGGGCTTGAGATTGGCCAGGCCTTCCAGGGTGGTGTCGGGCCGAGGGTTCTCGTCCGCTTCCAGGACGATCTGCCCGGTCTGCGGATCGCGCACGGCGAACAGGCTGCGGGCAAAGCGGTTCTCGGCGATCGCGCGGCCGGCCTTCTGTTGCGATTCGAAGGCGAACTGATCGAGGTCCTGGCGGGTGAAACCTTGCATCGTGGCGATCAGATCAGCGCTGATGCCTTGCGGGACCTGCCAGATTTTACTGCGCAAGCTCAGGTTGTTGCCGTCGATGCCGGCGCCGTCCGAACCGATCGGCTGGCGCGACATGCTCTCGACGCCGCCGCCGACGACCAGGTCCTGCACGCCGGCCATCACGCCCATCGACGCGAAGCTGACCGCCTGCTGGCCGGATCCGCAGAAGCGGTTGAGCGTGACTCCCGCGACGTGTTCGGGCCAACCCGCGGCCATGACAGCGTTTCGTGCGAGGTTGCCGCCCTGTTCACCGGCTTGGGACACACAGCCAACGATCACGTCGTCGACATCGGCCGGATCCGCGCCGGTCTGCAGCGCAAGTGCCTGAAGCGCCTGGGCCATCAGCTCTTGCGGGTGGATGTTCGACAGGGCGCCCTTGCCAGCGCGACCGCGACCACGAGGCGTGCGAACGGCACCGAGGAGGTAAGCGTGGGACATGGGGAACTCCTGTGTCGGCAGGTACTTGCCGTTCAATTGGGGTGGCAGCCGTCGCCACCACAAACGTCGATGATTTCGCCGGTTTGGAAGAAGTGGATCATCTGTTGGGTGTGCGCCTCACTGCGGCGCGGCAATTCGTGCGGATCCTGACGGTAGCAGTGGTGCGCCGCGGCCTTGCTGGCATCCACGGGCGCACACTTGAAGTATTGCGGGCACTTGTCGTCGGGCGCGCAAGGCCCCGCGTCCTCGATGAACGGCGGCAGGTTGCCCGGCTGCGGCCAGGCATTGCCGAAGTCCCACAGTACGATGCCGCTGCCAACGTAGGGAAACGCATGCGGCTGCACCAACGCCACGTCCTTGCCCCAACCGGCCATCATCTCGATGCCGACCCCTGATCTCGCGACGATTTCATTGGTCAGCACCGCGACCTGGTGATCGCCCTGCGCCGGATCCATCAGCACGTGGTGCACCGGCGTGTCCGGGTACGGCTCCAGGTTCAGGTGGCGGTAGTGCGTCACCGGGTCGACGGAATCCCACAACAACTGGATCAGCAACAGCAAGATCGCCTGGTCCTGGGTGTCCGGATGCTCGAGGCGCAGGATCTGGAAGAAGCCTTCGAAGTCCGTGGAACGCTGCAGAAGCAAGGAGTAGTTGCTGCCCGGCACGCCCAGATCGGCCCGCGTCACGTCCTGCGACAAAGCGACGACCGTGGCGCCGAAGATGCCGCCTTGCGAGTTGCCGAAGTAATACATGCGCTTCTTGTCGATCTGGACCAGGTCCTTCACCGCCGCCAGATCGCCGAACCGTTCGCGCATCGCCCGTTGCAACAGCAGCCACTCGATCATGCCCTGGTGCAGTTTCTCGCTGAGCGTGGGGAACTGGTCCAGGTCGAACAAGATGGCGATGATCGACGCCGAGTCGAACTGCGACATGCCGCGCATGTGCGCCGCGTAGCCGATGAGCCCGTGCTGGTTGGCGATCTTGCCCAGATAGCCGCTCGACAGCTCGTCGGCGTGACCGTTCAGACCATGGCCGTATTGCAGCAGCGCCTGGGGCGGACCGCCGATCGCACTGCGCGGCACTGTGCAATACCACTCGCGATCCTCCCACCCCGTCTGCTCGGGCAGACCGTCCGCACCGCGGTGCAGCAGCGTCACCGTCGCCCCGTTGACGACGCCTGGCTCGACGAAAACCGGCACGTGCATGGTTCCGGTCACTTCCATGGCGATGTCGGCGTCCTCCGCCAGGCTGTACTGCTTGACCTGCTTGACGGTCAGTTCGGGCCCCAGCGGACCTGTCGCCGCGAACGCATCCGCGCGCATCTTCAGCAGCGCGGCGTGGTCCGCGTCATCGCTCTTGGTCACGAAGTCCCAGGCCAGTTGCAGGTCCGCCTTGGCCACGGCCTCGCCTTGCAGCAGCGCGAACACCTCGTCGAAGCGCTTCTGCCGGGGTTGCAGGATCGTCCCCGCCGTCTGGCCTTGCCGCAGCGCCAGGAACGCCGGACTCGCCGCGAACTCCTGGCCATCCTTGGCTTTCAGGTGACGCACGCCGATGACGTAGCGGGTCGCCGGCTTGAGGATGACGCCGGGCCGCACGTACAGCGTCTTGTGCGCCGGGTCGGGCTCCTGATCGTCCAGTTCGGCAAAATACGGGATGTGCCGCGCCACCTTGCCCGCCGCATCGATCTCCAGCCAGACGATCGCCGCGTCGGCCAGCACCGACTTCTCGATATGCCCTTCACTCGCCAGGTTGGCCGGGTCCAGGTGGGGCCATTGCATCAACAGCGAGGTGCCGATCGAGTAGCCGTCCAGCCGCGCATAGGGCATCGGATCGACACCCGTTGCCGATCCGGCCTTGGGCAGCGTGGTCTTGCCGAACTGCAGGCGGTAGCCGGTCTTGCGCATCGGGTCCGGCTGCAGGTACAGGTTCGAAGGCCAGGGCATGCCGCAATGCGCCGGGTGGATCGGATCGCAGTCCGGGTTGCCGAACGTGGGCAACCGGATGGTTTCAGGCGCATCCGCGGTGAGCGCGTCGCTGGTGTCGCTTTCGCCGCCGACTGGCTGGGTCCCGCAGCCGGCGATGTAAAGCCAGGTGGCTGCTAAGGTCAGGGCACGGCGCATGGGCAACCTCGGGCAGCGAGACAATCCGGGCCGGTAGTGTAGCCCAAGCGCGGCGAGGCTGCACAAGGCGGGGGCGCCGGAGGTCTGCCACAAACCGTAGCCTCGAGTACGACGTTGCGAAAGCCTTTGGTTCTCGCGGCCAGGGCGCGCGTCGTGAGGCGGCGTGCTGGGCGTGGGTATCCTGGCCACTAGGAACTTCAGCCGCGCAGGCTCCGTGCACAGCATGCCGGCGGAGGCGTTGCTCAGCCGGAGAATCCGTTCGACCGGCGTCCCCTGCGGCGCCCAGGGAGCCAAGCGATGCGCACCATACATCCCGTAGTCACGACCGCGATCCTGTCGGTCTCCATGGCCCTGGCCTCGGGGCCTGCGTGGGCCGCGCCCGGTTCATTCACCGGCCTCGGTTCGGTCGCGGGGGCCAACGAGAGCTTCGGCCTCGGCCTTTCCGGCGACGGCCAGATCGCGGTCGGCGTGTCCTGTTGTCCGGCTCTCGATACGGCTTTTCGTTGGGACGGTGCAACGTTGACGCCACTGGGAACCGGCAAGGCGGTCGCCGCTTCGCAGGATGGCAGCGTGCTGGTGGGGGCGACAGGAACGAACGAGGCCTGCCGCTGGACTGGCGCGGGCGTCATCCCGGAATTGCTCGGCGCCGGGCTGGGCAGCGTGGCGATGGCAGTCTCCGCCAACGGCCTCGTGATCGTCGGGATGCGCGCGAGTGGTCCGTTTCGCTGGACGTCCGCCGGGTTGGTCGACCTCTCGCCCTTGCCCGCGGGTGCCACCGGCGGTGCGGCGGCGGCAGTGTCTGACGATGGCCTGGTCATCGCCGGCCGGCTCGAATTCCCCGGCGGTCCGCAACCGTTCCGTTGGACTGGTTCGACCTTCGAAGTGCTCACCCTGCCCGCGGGATTCGTGGCGGGACGGGCGACCGCCCTGTCGGCCGATGGCAGCATCATGGTCGGGAATCTTTCCGACGGCAGCAACGACCATGCCTTCCGCTGGACGGCGACCGGCGGGTTCGAACTGCTCGGTGCGCTGACGTCCGGGGGCGCGAGCACGGCATCTGCGGTTTCTGACGACGGCGCGGTCATCGTCGGCACGGCCGATGCCTCGGCGGGCGAGCAACCCTTCGTCTGGACCAGCGCGCTGGGGATGCGCGATCTGCAGGTAGTACTCATTGGCTACGGTCTCAGCCTCACCGGTTGGGAGCTGTTCGCGGGCGGCGGCGTGTCCGGAGACGGCCGGTCCTTCGTCGGCACCGGCGATCACAGCCCCGGCAACGACGAGGCCTGGGTGGCCAAGCTGCCCGGCGCGCCGGACATCCTGGCCCTGGCCATGCTTCTGGTGTCCAGCTACGTACCGGGCACCGACGTCAAGAGCCTGCAAGCCGCAGAATCAATGAATGATTGGCTGGAGCAGGCCGTCAAGCACCTCGCAAAGGCAGGCACGACCTCGCAGCCCCAGGTCGCCGCCAAGCAGAAGTCCTTGGCCCGCGACGCGATCCGCCGCGCGCTGGCGCGAGTCGACGGCTGTGCACTGCGCGGCCAGGTCGATGTGGGCGGCGCGGGCGGCGACTGGATCCTGACGTGTTCGGCCCAGGCACCGCTTTACGCCTACCTGCACGACGCGCTGCTGGGCATTTGACCGATGCCGGAGCGGGCAGGCTTCGGGTTCGGGTTCGGGTGTGGCACACTTGCCGTGGCCGTACCGCCGGCCGGCTGGCGGCGAAAGTTCGAGGCACATGGCTGGCGTCATCCTCTCCCGACCGGAACAACTGCCGCGCCCTGTTGCCGCCTTGCTAGGCGTTGATTTTCGGCCAGAACAGCCAGGTGACGTGCGGTTCATCGCCAGCCTGCTGGCACCGCAAAGTCTGGCCGAGGTGGCGTTCAACCTCAGTCTCGTGCTCAGCGTACCGGCGGTGATGTTCGTGCTGTGGATGCTGATCCAAGCGATCACCCAGGCACAGGCGGGCGAGGCGTTCCGGAGCGAAGGCGTTGGCATTGCCGCGCTGATCAGCGTCGTGCCCGTGGCGCTGTCGCTGCTGAGCGGGCACTACTGGCGCCGGGCTGGGCAGTTGCAGCAGCGGATTGCCACGGGGGAATTCCGCCTCGGCCTGTGGATGACCGCCACGCATCTGATGCAGCGCGACCTGAACGGCGGCCTGGAGTGTGTCGCCCTGCAGGAGATCGCCCGGCTGGACGTGTACCACAGCGGCCGGCCGCCGTTGGCCATGGTCGTGGTCCACCTGCACAACGGCCAAACGCTGCGCATCGTCGCCAACTGGCTGCGCGGGTATCCGAACCAGGTCGACGCGCTGCGGCAACTGTTGGCGGATCACCTGAGCCTCTCTCGCTTGCGGCTCGGGGCCGCCTGGACGCTCACCAGCGCCGATCTCTTCGACCGCGAGTGCGAGCCGACGCTGGAGGCAAAGGGCTCGGATCTACTCGAAGGCTTGACGCTGCTTTGGCACAAGCACTTGCGTGAAGGCCTGCAAGACGATGGCCAGCGCACGTTCAGCCGCTTCGACCTGCGCTGGGCCAAGGTGCCGGACGTGGCGGCGACCTCGGCCGACATCGACTATTACGCGAAGCACCACGCCGCGGGCGCGCCCAAGCTGCGGCGGTGGCTGCTGTCCGGTGATCCGCAGCGCTTGCTGAACCTCCTGGCGCGGGCGCACCTGCGGTTGATCGTGGCCGGCGCTGCGGACCCTGCCGAGCGCGTCCTCGAGGCGGCGGCCCAGGCCCAGGATCTCGCGGACTTCGAGGCGCGCCTCACGCTGGTGGCCTGACCTTGCGAGTCTCGCGAACCCGGACCCGACCCCGACCCCGACCCCGACCCCGGACCCCGAACCCGAACCCGACCCCAACCCCCACACCCGCGCCCAGCCCCGCCCCGGCCCCGGCCCCCGACCCGCACCC
>CAYHHL010000186.1:0-11786 GCA_964356325.1 uncultured Enterobacteriaceae bacterium
TTGATCTTCGGCTGACCCAGCCCATACGCGTGCACCGCCTCCCGCAGGAAGAACGGCACCTCCACGTACTGCTTCAGCTTCACGCACGCCTTGTTGTACTCGCACGTGCACTTGCTGTTGTCCGTCGCGGTGCAGCCGGGCACGCTCTCGCCCGTCGCGCTCTTGACCGCCGGGTCGAACTTGACCAGCGCGAGGCCGTTGGCGGGGTTCACGACCGGCAGGTACCAGTCCGCCACGCCGTCGCCGTCGACGTCGGGGCCGTCCTTGGTGACGTACGCGTCGTGCAGGATCGAGTTGGCATACTCCAACACCCGGCCGGCGATGCCCTTTTCGACCATGCGCCCGAAGATCTCCTCCTTGCCGTACGACCGCGCCACGTACACCTTGCCGGTCGGGTTGTGGAACTCGATGCGCGAGGACAGGCTCGGATCCGAGTCCACGCCCAGTTCCCAGATGCGCATCATGTCCAGCCAGTCCTGCTGCTGATTCTCCGGCAGGTACAGCATCGTCCAGGCAATCAGGAACTTCTGCTGCTCCCAACCAATCTGCGGATCCAGGGGCACGGAGTTGGCGGGCAGCTTGGCGCCGAACTGGCCGTTCTCCAAGTTGCCGTAGGTGCGGCAGATAGTCGTGCCGTCGCCGGGGAAGCAGGCCTGCGGGGTCTCGCCGAACCACGAAGTCCAGCCGATGGCCTGCGAGGGGAACTGCTGCTTGTCCTTCAACACCACGTTCTTGCTGTCCGTGGCAATGCGCGGGCCCTTGATGAAGTCGTCGCCAGTCAACGCGTTGCTGATGAAGCGGCGGTAGCCTTCGGGGAACAGGTCGGCCAGCGAGACGGCGCGATAACGGGCGTCGGTGAAGTCACCCAGCGAGGAACTGATGAAGTTGTCGACTGATTCCGTCATCAGCATCGAGGTGTGCATCTTGTCGTAGTACGAACCGGCGTTCAGGGTGTACTCCGAGTCGTACTCGCCCTTGTTGTTCGCCAGCTTGTTCTCGACCGGCCGGCCGCCGAACGCCACGCTGCCGTAGTAGCCGGTCGCGCCGTTGGGGATGACGACCGCGGTGGCCTTGGGAGCGTTGCTCTGCTTGCTGGCGAGCGACCGGAGCACGCCCGCATCGTCCATGAAGTGGGGACCGTCCTCGGGGCGGGAAGCCAGGCGGCTGAAGTGGTCGAACACGAGCCCGGAAGCGAGCGTGTTCTCCGGGAAGAAGTTGAACGCGGCGTAGGCCCACAGATCGTCGGGATTCAGGCCGGCCTCCAAGGCGACGTCGCGGTAGATATTCCGGTACAAGCCCAGGCCCTTGGCGCCGTCACGCAGCTTCTCGTTGAAGCGCGTGAGGGTCCGGTTCGAGGCGCTCTTGACGCTGAAGCCGTTGCGACCGCGGCGGTAGTTGTCGAAGATGTGACCGACTTCCTGCTGCGTGACCATGAAGTTGAAGATCTCGTACGGATCCGCGCCGTTGTCGTGACGGTAGACGCTGACGTTGCCCAAGTCGGCCCAGCGGTCGGTCGCGAATCCGTACGGCACGCGGGTGCGGTTCTGGTCGTCGACGGCGACACCGGAGCGCGTGCTGCTGTCGGCGTTGTGCAGCGCTCCCCACTGCACGTAGTCGACCTTCTGCTGCCGGCACCGCGTCGTCTTGCCGCCCACGGTCACGATCTGGCCGTCGAGCAAGGGACTCCAAGCGCCGTCGCGGGTCTCGTTCCAGCGCCCGGGCTTCCAGTTCGCCGCGTCGATCACTTCGCAGCCACCGATGAGCGCGTATTCCTTCTGCAACTGCGAGTAGTGGATGTCCTTCGGGGTCGAACTGGTGCCGATGCTGTACGACATGCCGAGAATGCCGCCGAAGTTGTCGACCTTGGCCAACATGCCCTTGCCGCGCTTGGCCGTGGACTTGTAGCTCGGGTCGGCATGCACCGCGAGGGTGTCGCCGTAGAACATCTTGACCGCGGCAAAGTCATACGCGCCCAAGCCGATCATGTCCTGCGTCGATTCGCCCGCGTAATCCATGACCGAGGACTGCATCCACATCCAGATCAGGTTCTTGCTCTCGTCGGCCGTGACCGGGTCGAAGTAGCGGGGGCCCACGCAAGCCGCGCCGTCCTTGGTCAGGGTATCGCAAGCCTTGGTGACGCTGCCGTCCAGGGTTCGGAGCTGCCAGTACTGCGGCCGATAGCCCCACGAATCCGCCGAACTGACGAAGTTGTGGCGCAAGCCCATGCTGTGGCCCATTTCATGGATGACGACCGCATAGTGCGCACGGCGGGCCACGAAGCGGCGCATCTTCTCGGCGCGCTCCTGCTGGACTTCCTTGCTGTCTTCCGGATTGAACTTGCCGAACTTCTCCTGCAGCACGTCGGCCAGCCCGACGATCGACAGCGGCGCCTCGGCCTGATGCATCACGCACGCGCCGCGGTCGGACAGGGCGACTTCACGCATCCGGCGCAGGTCGCGCTGCACGGCCGGATTGCCACCACGCAGCGGCGACACGAGGTCGAGCAGACCCTGGGTCATCGCCATGCCCAGCAAACCAGACAGTTCTTGCACCATCGGCGTCATCAGCGCGGCTTCGAACGAACTGCCCTTGGCGCTCTCGCGACGGGCCAGGTACTTCGGACCCATGGCCGAGGCCACCTTGTCCGACGCGGTGACTTGGGAAAGCTGATCCTTCAGGTTCAGCGCCATCTGCACAGCTTCAGGGTGCGCGGCCTCGAACTGTGCGGACTTCTTGGCGTCCATGCGCGCCGGGCCGTCGCTCATGCGCGCGTCCACTTGCTCGCGGGTCAGCCGGGGCATCAGGCCGTCACTCGAGGCCGCCTTGGCCGCCGCCGACCAGTCACGGATGTACTCGCCTTCGCTGATGTCCTCGGGCTTGAGTTCCTTGTTGATGTAGCGGGCCTGATCGATGACGCCCTGGCTCCAGAGTTCATTGACGTAGGTCCAGATGTTGATGCTGGCGCTCACGTTCTCGCCGCTCAGGGGGTCGTTGGCGTCGACCATGATGCCCCACGGCGACGGCACTTGCGGCTCGACGACGGCGTTCACATGGTGGTAGCGCAGGTCGCCGCGGCGGGCGTGCAGTGCGCCATTGCAGATGTCCATCGTCGCGCGGTCGCCGTTCAGTCGGGCGTCGTAGCAGGCCTTGGCATCCAAATCCACGGGCAGACGCTCATTGCTCGGGGCGCAGGCTGCCGGATCGTTGGCCTCTACCGGGCTGTGGCAAAGCACGACCATTTCGCCCATCTTGGCAACGGCCTTGACGCCCTCGCTCAAGCCGCGCACGCCGCCCAGTTCGTCCGCCAGCGCGATGCACTTGGCCTCGTTGCGACCCAGGTTCTTGTACGCAATGCCATGGCGGCAGTCGTCGACTTCCTTGGCCAGCGCGATCGCCTCCTGGTTGTCGTCCATCTGCCCGGTCCACATCGGATACTTGGCCGCGCAGTCCTCGTGGCCGACGCGCACGCACTCGGAGTACTTGCCGGTCTGGATGGCAGCGCGCAAGGACACGTCCCACTCGTGCGTGGCGTCCTCGGTCGCTTCGAAGAACTCGGGCTGGCTGCCGTCCGAGTAGTACCAGATCACCGGCTTGGCGACGCGCTGCTGCAAAGGCAAGGTGCAGCGCTGGCGGAAGATGTCGCAATGCGAGCCAGGGCCCGCCGTCACGCACTCATCTTCGGTGCCGTCCTTGTCCAGGTCGCGGTTCGGATCCTGGCCGAACGGCGTGGTCTTGGGGGTGTAGCACTCGATCGGCGTGGCCCCGGGCTCGTTGAACTTCGCGGCGACCTTCGTGGCGACCTTCTGGCCGGCCTGCAGCGGGGCGTCCTTGGTGTACACGTGGCTCTGTTCCCACACGTTGTAGCGGTTGATCATACGGTGCTTCTTCGCGTCGGTCATGCCGTAGTTGCGCGTGTAGCCCGAGCGCTCGCCGGTGAACGCGCCGTAGGCCTGGAAGCGGTAGCCGTCCCAATCCGCGGGCTCGTAGTCGGTGTCGACGACACGGCGGAACGAATGGCGCAACGTCAACTCGATGGGATTGCAGGAGCCGGCCGGCGCGGTTCCGCCCGAGAAGTCGGCATCGAGGAAGCACGACGGGAAGGTGTCGATGCCCCAGCCGAGGTGCGACAGGTCGACCAGGCCCGGCTTGGCGAACGCCTTGCTCGTCACGTCGAAGTAGGTGCCATCCTTTGCGAAGTAGGGCGCGTTCTCGTCGCTGGGATCCTGCACGTTGTACGCCATCGACTCGTACTTGATGCCGCCGTACACGCCCATCATCGAGAGCGTGTCGAAGTCGTAGCTGTCGGTGTTCAGGTTCTTGCTGAAGTCGACGTGCATGTACTTGCGCTGGTACCACGGGCGATCCGTGGAGTTTTCCTCGACCACGTTCAGTTCCTCACCGGTGGTCGAGTTGTAGCTGTGCTTGATGTCGAAATGCGACTGGATCTTGAACGCGCAGGCGATGACGCCGTCCTGGGTCGCCTTGCCGACGCCCTTGCCGTCCGAGCCCTCGATGCGCTCGTAGGACAGGCGACCGATCAGCATTTCTTCGGTGATCTGCCACTTGATGCGCGACACCGGCTGGGCGTACGTCGAGGTGAACAGGCCGTCCTGCGCCGCGCCGTAGCCGACGTCGATGACCGTGGCGTGCGACCAGAACTCCGGGTCGTCCTTGACGTCGGTCAGGCTCGCGCCGACGAAATAGGTCTTCTCCAGCGCATAGGGCTGCACTCGGTTGATCGGCGCGCGTTCGTCGGCGCAACCGGTCGCAAACGCAGCGAATCCCATGGCCAGGAGCAGCCCGGGGGCGCACAGGCGGGAGAGAAGACCGTAGGGCCGGGAAGCGGTGACAGAGCGGGTCATGAGGGCCTCGCGAAAGGTTGCGTACCAGGGGCCTGTTCGATTCGACCGACAGGCTGGGATGTGGACTGACCGGCGTTGGATCAGGAAAAGCCTAACGAATCGCCTGCAGCAGCTTGTCGGGGTCGATCTGGACGTCGAGATAGAAACTAGTGTAACGATTGATGAACGCTGATTCATAGGTCGAATTCAGGCTGAGCTGCGGATTGTAAGTCTCCGCGCCGATGCCGAGGCCGATGCCCTTGCCGACCTGGAACTCCGCGCCCAAGCCCCAGTACATGAGCACGCGCAAGTCCGTGTTTTCGCGAGCGACTTCCACCTGGGCCGTGCCCGTGGCGACCTGCACCTGACTGGAACGCTGGGGGTACAGCAAGCTGTGGATCATGCCGGCGCTGGCCGAAAAGCTGAGCCATTCCTGGGGCGCCCAAGCGAGCGAGGCGATGTTCAGCGCGGACCATTTGGCGTTGCGGCGACCGTTGGTGACGAAAGGATCGCAACCTTCTGAAAGGCCACTGCATTGCTGGATCCAAGGCTTTTCGATTTCACCGACTTGCGAGCGGTAGACGTTCAGCGTGCCGCGCGTCGAGTAGCTCAGCGAGAACGGGCCGCGCTTCAGGCCGAACGCCGCGCCGAGGCCGGTGCCGAAGTAAAGCGTGCGTGCTTGCGAGGACTTGCTGGTGGGAAGGGCGACATTGCCGCTGACGGTGACGCTGGCGCCCAGCGAATTGTCCTTGGCCTTCACCACTGAGCCGGCCAGCGTCACGATCGTGTCGCTGAGCACGACTTCGTGGTTGCGGTTGGTGTCGTCGGCTTGCGTCAATTCCAGCGTGGTGTACTGCCAGCCACGCAGCGACAGGCGGTCGGTCAGGCGGAACTGCGGCAGGATGAGCAACGCGTTGGCGTAGTTCGGATTGTACGTCTGCTCGTAGGCGGGGGCGAGCGTCGGCATCGAAACCAGGTTGCGGTACGTGATCGAGCTACCGGCCCAGCGCGACGGCGTCGGCTCGGGCGCCGGCGTCGAACTCGCGATGGCGGGGACGGTTTCGGCCACCACCGGCTGCTTCACGGTCGGCGTCACCTCGGCGGCCGGCGCGACGGCACCGGGCTGCGCGTCCGGGCTCCACGGCTCAGGAGCGGGCTCGGCCAGCTTCACGGCAGGCTTGGCGGGCTCGGGCGCGGGCTCAGGCGTCGCTGGCACTGCGGGCGCGGTCTTGGGCGCGGCGGGCGGTACTTCTGTCGGCGGCGCAGCCGGGGCAGGCGGCGCGGGCTCTGCGGCCGGAGCTGCTTGAGTTGGCGGCGAAACCGGCTGCTCGGGCGGAGTCGCTGGCTGCTCGGGCGGAGCCGCTGGCTGAGCCGGTGGATCTGCAGGTGGTTCCGCCAAGGCCGGAAGCGCCTGCCCCATCGCCAACACCGTGGCAATGGACGCGAAGAGATGCGGGACTCGGCGGACTTCAAGCATGCAATGGGTCGCTTGCCCGGTTGGGCGCGAAGGCAACTGAGGATAGTGCTAGCAGTGACCCCGGCATACGAGATTCTGACGCGGCGCGTTACGGCCCAGCTGCGGTGTCTGCTTCAAGGTCGCGAGTCCTCATGCTTCCCGGCCATCGAGGCAAGTTGTGTTGATTTGTAAAGACTGTCGATCGAACACCGGCTCCTGCTTGAACAGGCGCGCACGAGCTCGAATGCGGTGATCGTCTCGCGTGAAATTCTAGCGCTTCGGGCGCGTCAGGGTGTCCGCCCAGCCTCCGTTGGCGCCCAGGGCCTCCCCCAAGTGCCGCTCGCACAAGGCATCCTGGCGTTGCTCCTGCAAACGCGCGGCTGCGCATTCGCCACAGGTCTCGGCTTCGGAATACACCCGTTCGGCACGCAAGCTGGCGAAACCCTGCAACACCTTGAGGTCGCCGCGCTCGTCCTTGCGCTCGTCGACCCAGGCCGGGCCCCGCGCTCGGTTGGCGTGCTGGTCGTGGGGCGGCAGCCTGCCCGATCCGTTGCGCGTAGCCATGGTGATTGCCTCCTGTTCCCCGGTCACTGCGTCTCGGCCGCAACCACGGTACTCGGACTTTTGTTCCGCCAGCAACTCGCGATCGGCAATGGCTGACGTGGCTCCCGGCTTCGGCTAGACTGAGGAGGACCGAGCTGGGCCAGGACTGCGGTCGCGCCCGGAAGCTGCATCGGAGGCTTCGGCCTCATCGCGAAGGAACACGGCGGTATCATGGCACTTCTGCGCGGCATCGAAACTACGGCCATCGGCAAGACCCGCACCGTCGAGGTCAGCTACGAAAACCGTACATACGTCGACATGAAGGGCGCGACCGTCAAGTTGCAGGACATGACCTGCTACAGCTGCATGCACAGCTACTTCGTTCTCGCCGCGGATCCAATCGACTTTTGTCCGCACTGTGGCCGCCGCGAAGGCCAGCCCTGGACATCCCACGAGGATGCGGTCAAATGGGCGCGACTGCACGATTTCAAATGGCTGCGCAAGCTCGGCCTCGAGCCCTTCGGCTTGCGGCGCGGTGACGGCGTCTGGGTGCTCGGCTTCGGTCGCGCAGCCGGAACGATGCTGGGCACAGGTAACTACGTGGAAGCCCGGAGCTTGTTGCCTACGAGCAGCTAGCCCAGCCCCAGGAGGGGGCGCGCATGGAGCCGACCTCGACGCCAATGGCCTCGCAAGGGGTGCAGCCGCGGCAGACGTCCGCCGGGCTGATCGTCATCGGTAACGAGGTGTTGTCGGCCAAGGTGCGCGATCTCAACACCCCGGCGCTGCTGGAAGGCTTGGGCGAAGCTGGCATCCGCGTGGCCGAGGTCGCGATCCTGCCTGACGTGGTGGCGCGCATTGCCGAAGTGGTGCGGGACTTTGCCGCGCGCTTCGACCTGGTGGTGACGACGGGCGGCGTGGGGCCGACCCACGATGACTGCACCTGGCAGGCGGTCGCGCGCGCACTCGACAAGCCCCTGGTCTTGCACGAAGAACTGGTGCAGCGCATCGAGGCCCGCGCCGGCAAGCCGATGACGACCGAGCAGAAGCGTCTGGCCATGTTGCCGGTCGGCACGCGGTTGGTCGGCCCGGACGGGCGCTGGCCGCTGTTGCAGATCGACAATGTCGTGGTGCTTCCGGGTGTTCCATCAATGGTGGCGTCGCGCATCGCCCCGCTGGCGCAGTTGTACGGTCAAGCGCGGCCCCACCTCGCGACGGCGTACTTCCGCGTCGACGAATGGGTCTCGGTGCCAGAAATCGATGCCGTGGTCGCAGAGTTCGCCGACCTGGAGATAGGCAGCTACCCCGTGTTCGAGGAGACGGACCACAAGTTGCGCCTGACTTTCGAGGCCTTCGATCGGCAGCGGGTCCAGGCGGCGGTCGATCGGATCGTGCAGCGGTTGGGCCATGCCCATTTGGTCCGACTGGAGTGGCGGCCGGTCACTGGGGCTGATGCAGACGGTCAGACTGGGGGTCGGTCATGAGGACAGCATGGCGACGCTGATCTCCACCGACTTGCGCAGCCGGCTGGTCGTGCAACCGCGCGCGTACCAGTTCGAGGCGGCCGATAACCTTTATGATCTCAATTGGGTGCAAGTGTTTGCCCGGCTCTCGGGGCCTTCGCGCGGCCTGAACTCCGGGGGCGGCAGCGGCCATATCGTGCGCACCCGGTTGACGACGTGGGACCTGGATGGCATCGCGGCGATGTGCCTGCAACTGGCGGACGGGCAACGAGCGCTGTGGCATCCGCGCTTCTTCGATAGCGGACTTCACCTGTGGATTCGCCGGTCTACGGATCGCAACGACACCTGCCAGGTGACCGCGCTGCTCTCGGGCGTGACGGGGCCGCTGCCCGTGGAAGCGCTCGACTCCTGGCAAGGCGACCGGTTGTCGTGTCCGGACCAGTCGCTCGAAGGCTTGCGTCTTCGCTGCACACGCGATGCCCTGGCGTTGTTCGCGCTGGAACTGCGTGAATCCCTGCAAGGTTTTCCGGTGCGCCAGTTGCAGAAGACTGGTTGACATGACTATTGCCAGTCATTTTCGGTGATTGCGCTCAGACTTGCGCAGGCCGTCACGCTTCCTTACACTACTGCGGCTTTGCTGCTGCCCGGATTGGCTCCAGGTGCGCGCCAGAGCGTGGAACCATCGAGCAATCCAGGAGTCTAGATGAAGCGGCTGTTCCTTGCGGTGATGATGATGTCGGCGGTGGCGTGCTCGTCGACGAAAAACACGACGCCGGTCGGTGTGGCCACGGACGTCGTTGCCGGCACGGACGTGAAGGCGAGCGGGGACGCGGCCGATGGCACGGTGGCCCCTGGCGACACGACTTCGGGCGACGACGCCAAGGCTGACGCCGCCAAGGACACGGCGACCAAGGACGCCGCCAAGGACATTCCTCCGGTCGAATCGGACAAGTGCACTTCGGACGACTCCGCTTGCATCTCGTCCTGCGCTCAGGCGGATTGCATTCCGGAAATCAACGCTTGCCTCGGCGAGACCAAGTGCAAGGGCCTGTACGACTGCGTCGTCAGCTGCAGCAAAGGCGTGTCCCCGCCGGCCGAGACCACGGGCACGACCTGCGAAGACAAGTGCGTGACCCTGGGTGGCAGCGAGGCCGCGGCCACGCTCACGGACATGAACGTGTGCGCGATCGGCAAGTGCATCCAGTGCACCAAGGGCGACAAGGTCATCCCCTATGCCCAGTGCGTGCAGGCCTGCTCCCAGAGCAGTTGCGCCGACGATACCAGCGCCTGCAAGGCCGACAAGGACTGCCAGGACATTCTGACCTGCGTCGGCAAGTGCGCAACGACCGACAACGCGTGCCAAAATGCGTGCGTGGACAAGGGCGCCAAGGCAGGCAAGGACCTGATCGCCGCGCTCGAGAAGTGCATCAAGGACGCCGCGCCGACCTGCGAGTAGTTTCTCGGGTTCGGAGGCGCCGGCCGGTTTCAGCTACGGCGGCGCCTTCGAAGCCTGGAACGCCGCCAGGGCCGCGTCTCTCGCCGGCCCGGTCAGGCGCAGCCAAGACCAGCCCGCGTGTGGATCGGCACCCGAATCTGTCGATGGCACCAAGCCTTCCACGTGAGGTGCCTGCTCGGCGACCGTAGCCAGCGTGCCCGGCAGGCGATGGGCCGGCACCCGCACCGACACGCGCCCAGGCTCGGTCCGGCCATCGCCCTGCCCCAGTGCCGCCTCGCGATCTACCTGATACTCGAACAGCCATTGTCCTTGCGGGGATAGCTGCTGGTGCACCCCGATCCAGCGCGTCACGCCTTTGGTGCGGCCATGCAGCGTCTCGAACAGGGAACCGGCCAGCCCGGCTTCGGCGGCCAGCAGCCCGGCCTGCTCGCCCGGCGTGGCGACGACTTGCGTCATGCTGTTGGGGAGTTGCCGCAGCGCCACTTCGATGCGCGCGCGACCTGCCGTCTGTCCGCAGGCCGTATAGGCGGTCCGGGTCGCCACGACCATGCGATCGCCCAACTGCGCCCATGGACTGACAGTTTGCGTCAAATCCGTCGCCGCGAGATCGACCGCTGTCGAGGCAGGCAACCTGGGTTCGAGCGCGATCTTGCGGCGCGACGTCAAGCCCACGAGCGAGAGGTCGTCCACCGAGGCCGGGGCCTGGCTGGGCGGCAACCGCGCGCAATCGGTATCGTCCTGCTCGCAGCGGGCCCGATCGCAGGCCGCCAACCGACGGCGCGTCGTGTGCAAGCCCCAGATGTCCTCGCCGAACGCCAACCAGATGCCCGCCCGTCTGGCCACGATCCGCGGCGCCTGACCTGGCCGATGTGGCGACGACGGACCGGGTTGCACCGACAGCCAGAGGGTTTCATGGCCCTTGCCCAGCGATCGCCAGACCAGGGCCTCACCGGTTTGCGCCTGGGCCGCCGCAAAATCGACAACATCCTCGGCAACCGCGGGCAATCCGGCTAGATCTGCCGTCGTCGGCGTGGGCACTTCCAGGTCGCCGGGCACTTCCTCGTCAGTCTGGGTGGTGGCTTGCGGAAGGGGCGCTGCCGCCGGCCGATTCGCCTCAGGCCGTTGGATCGGCGGGGCATGCTTGCTGCACGCACTCAGCAACGCCACCGTCAGCCAGACGCGTCCGTGCCAGGGCTTCACGCGCGAACGCCGAGGATCTGGCGTGCTTCCGAAGCATTGGCGACCTCGCCGCCGGCTTCGCGCACCACGTTGCACAGGGCCTCGACCAGGGCGCCGTTGCCGTCAGCCTTGCCGCCGTCAGGCAGGTAGAAGGTGTCCTCGAGGCCGGTGCGCACGTGGCCGCCGAGTTCGACCGCGCGACGGTGCAGCGCCCAGACCTCGGCACGGCCGATTCCGATGGTCTGCCAGGCCGCACCCTCCGGCAACTCCGCGACCAGCAAAGGTAACCACTCGGGCTTGGCGGGCATACCACTGGCCACGCCCATGACGAGCGAGACGTGTACCGGCGCCCGCAGCATGCCCCGCTGCTGGAACATCGCGACACTGCGCACGATGCCGGTGTCGAAGCATTCGCACTCTGGCACGATGCCCAGGCGGTCCATGGTCGCGATGAAGGCCTCGATCTTCTCGACGGGATTGTCAAACACGATGGGCGGCCAAGCCCACTCGCCATTTGCCCGCAACTTCAAATAGTTGAGTGTGCCGGCATTGAGCGCGGCGATCTCGGGACGGCCGGCTTCCAGGCAGGCCAGCGCACCGGTGATGTCGGGACCCATGGTGCCGGTCGAGAAGTTCTGCAACAGCTCGGGGCAACGCTGTCGAATCGCGACGGAAATCGCCAGTGCCACCGCGGGATCCCAGGACGGCAGATGGCCGCGCCCCGGCTTCTGGTTGCGAAAATGCAGGTGGACGACCGTCGCGCCGGCGTTCCAGGCCTGCTCGGCGTGGTCGGCCATCTGCTCGGGCGTGACCGGCACGGGGTGCTGGGCCGGATCGGTGAGAACGCCGGT